>NZ_JBIXJN010000017.1:0-161577 GCF_052871115.1 Rhizobium sp. LARHSG275
CTCACGAAGATCATTGGAAAGAGGTCGCGTCATTCGATGCTGGCCTCCACTCCAGCCAGCATCTTGAATCACAAAACACACAAAAACGGAATCCCTTCCGATTCAACTAAATCCGGATACGCTCTAGGGTGAGGGGCAGTCGTCGGCGCAGACGACAAGAGGTAACTATCGTCACCAAACACCAAAAAGGCCCCGCATCCGCGGAGCCCTTCCAACTCGGCCTATCGGACGACGTTACCTCCAGTAGGGCGGCACGCCGTAGTAGTCATAGACCCGGCGGCCATTGTCGTTGTACCAGCTGTCGTCATCGTCCGAATAGCTCGGGGCGCCTTCGATCTGCTCCTTGGTCAGGTCGATGCGATAGCCATCCAACTGGGTGTCGTAGTTCAGCTTTTCCCAGGGAAGCGGGTAGTGATCGTGACCAATGCCCAGGAAGCCGCCGAAGCTCAGCACGGCATAGGCGACACGGCCATCGAGCTTTCCGATAATCAGGCGTTCGATCGAGCCGATATGCTTACCATCGGCGCCATAAACGCGGGTGCCTTCGACGCGGTCGCTGGCAATCAGCGAATGCGTGTCCTTGACATTCGGGTCACGGCGGGTGGCGTCAGTATCCTGGTTCAACATTGTGCACCTCCTTTTGGTATTGCTCATGGTGAGTATGCAAGATCAACGTCATGGCGGATTCAAAGTTCCCCACCTGCCGACGATGGCGCGGCGCCCAAATGTTGACGTTTACGTCAAGGTTAGTATAGCTTCATTCGGCTTGAACCGTTCAGGCAATGGCATAAGCTGCCGGACTGGAAGATGGAGGACTCTTCCAGTCAATTGCGGGCCAGTCGATTGCCGGCTCGGCGACGGCGGCGGCGGCAAGGGAGAGAGACAGATGAACAGAATTTCCGTCCATCCGAACGGAGCCAAGCCCGACAAACCCTGGCTTGCCGCCTATCCCGATGTCGTTCCGGCAGAGATTCCGCCGCTGGAATATGCCTCGCTTGCCGAACTGCTGGAAAAATCCTGCGCCCGTTACGCCGACCGGACTGCCTTTTCCAGCATGGGCAAGGCGATGAGCTATCGCGAGCTGGAGAGCCATACGCGCAAACTCGCCGCTTGGCTGCAGAGCACCGGCCTTCAAAAGGGCGACCGCGTCGCCGTGATGATGCCGAATGTGCTGCAGAATCCGATCGCGACCTACGCCATACTGCGCGCCGGCCTCGTGGTGGTGAATGTCAACCCGCTCTATACGCCGCGCGAGCTCGAACACCAGTTGCGGGATTCCGGCGCCAAGGCGATCTTCGTGCTGGAGAATTTCGCCCGCACGGTGGAGCAGGTCCTCAACAAGACGGATCTGCGCCATGTTGTCGTCACCTCGCTCGGGGAAATGCTGGGGCCGAAGGGGCTGATCGTCAATTTCGCCGTGCGCAAGGTGAAGAAGCTCGTTCCCTCCTGGTCGATCCCTCAGCACAAAAGCTTCGGCCAGGTGCTGCGCGAAGGGGCGGCAAAGGGGCTTCAGCCGGTTACGCTTGTTGGCAGCGATATCGCCTTCCTGCAATATACCGGCGGCACGACGGGCGTTGCCAAGGGCGCGGTGCTGACGCATCAGAACCTGCTTGCCAACAAGGCGCAGCTGTCGCTCTGGCTTCGATCGGCCTTCGAGCGCAAGAAGGAGCCGGAGGTGCTGAATTTCCTCTGCGCCCTGCCGCTCTACCACATCTTTGCGCTGACCGTGAATTCGCTGATGGGCATGTCGCTTGGCGCCCACAATATCCTGATCGCCAATCCGCGCGACATTCCCGGTCTCGTCAAGGAATTCGAAAAGTCGAAAGTGCATATCTTTCCCGGCCTCAACACGCTGTTCAATGCGCTGATGAACAATGCCGATTTCGCCAAGCTCGATTTTTCCTCGCTGATCATGTCGCTCGGCGGCGGCATGGCCGTCCAGCGCCCGGTCGCCGAACGCTGGCTGAAGATGACGGGCACGGCGGTGACGGAAGGCTACGGCCTTTCCGAGACGTCGCCTGTTGCCACCGCCAACCGCTTCGATTCGCCCGAATTCACCGGCACGATCGGCCTGCCGCTTCCCTCCACCGAGCTCGATATCCGCGACGAGGAGGGCAATTCGCTGCCGCTCGGCCAGGTCGGCGAGATCTGCATCCGCGGGCCGCAGGTGATGGCCGGCTACTGGCAGAAGCCGGAAGAGACGGCGCGGGCGATGACCGAAGACGGCTACTTCCGCACGGGCGACATGGGTTTCATGGACGAACGCGGCTACACCAAGATCGTCGACCGTAAGAAGGACATGATCCTGGTCTCGGGCTTCAATGTCTATCCGAACGAGATCGAGGAAGTCGCCGCCATGCATGCCGGCATCCTGGAGGCCGCGGCCATCGGCGTGCCGGACGGACATTCGGGCGAGGCCGTAAAACTCTTCGTGGTCAGGAAGGATCCGAACCTGACGGAGGCCGAGGTGAAAGCCCATTGCATCGCCAACCTCACCAACTACAAACGCCCGCGCTTCATCGAATTCCGCACCGAGCTACCGAAGTCGCCGGTCGGCAAGATCCTGCGCAAGGACCTGCGCGGCTGAATTTGACGAATTCAAAGTGTTACAGTGTCCTTTGCACGTCTTTTCAGACGCGCGGCGCTGTCATGAAATTGACAGCCATCCGCTTGCCGCCCAGCAGTCGCGAACTGTTCGCTTTAATTGGGAGTTTTGCTACGCCTTGTCTTGAATATCACCGGCTAAATAGTTCTCCAGCCCATCCAGCAGCGCTTTCCAGCCGTGTTCCCGCCCTTCAGCCCCGTCGCTCGGCGGGATAACGCATAGCTGCTCCACATAAGTCAGCTTCGTCCCGCCGCCGTGTTCGGAAAACAGGACGGTCGCCAGCGACACCGTATGGATACGGCTATTGACCGTCATCGAATAGGCGAACACGATCCTCTTGCGTTCCTTGATCTCGAAATAGTGCGTCTGGTTGGTGTGGGTTCCCATGTCCGTGACGAAGCTGCTGTGCTCAGCTCCTCCCTCGCGAAAGTCGAATTCCGCCAGTCCTTCACCGAACCATGCTTTCTTCTTTTCGGGAATAGCCCACGCCGCCCATACATGATCCACGCAATTGAAAAAAACGCGCTCGATGGTAATCGATCTGTGCTCTTGTTCCGCTTTTGTCACTTTACTGCTCCTGATTTAGGAAGTTGCCAAGCCTGTCGAAACGTTCCCCAAGTCGGGCGCGGTGTTGACGGACCCAATGCTCCACCGGCATCAGCGAGTCTGGAACGAGGCTGACCGTTCTGACCCGCCCGGACTTGTTTGACGCAACGATGCCTGCGTCTTCGAGGACACGGAGGTGTTTCAGGAACGAGGGGCCCGCCATATCAAACGGCCGCGACAGATCGGTCACCGAGGCAGGTCCATCCAAGAGCTTATCGACGACTGCGAGTCGGGTCGGGTCGGACAAAGCCCCGAAAATCTTTGGGAAGTTCACTTCATAGGTATCCATATGGCTACCTTTACGGGGAGCTAATGGATTGGTCAAGATAGATATCCCTGCGGCTATCTTTTTTTATTGACACGCTTTGAGCAGGGGACATGAAGCTTGTTCGCACTTTGCTTGTCGCACAATTTCTCTAACTTCCGCGACAAGCCGCCAGCGCTGAACTTCCTGTGGATCCGCTTCGCAAAACCCACTCGCAAAAGTTTCGCGACAGTTATTTGCGACAGAAAATATTCCACATTTAAGCAAGTGGCGGACTTCTGCCGCGGGTGGCTTTTTTCTATTTCGAGTCATGGCTGAACTTGATTTGCGGGTGATAAAGCGAATAGTTTCCGCAACCCTTCCGCCTCCAAAGGAGCCTCCCATGAACGCCATCGTCGAACAGCTGAAAAGCACCGCTGATGCCACCAAGGCGACCGATATCCGTGCCGCCTTCGCCGCCGATTCGCAGCGCTTTTCGCGCTTTTCCGTTTCGCTCGACGACCTGCTGATGGATTTTTCCAAGACGGCGGTGAATGACGAGATCCTCAAGCTCTTGGTGAAGCTTGCCGAAGACGGCGGCGTCGAGACGAAGCGCGAGGAAATGTTCTCCGGCAAGGCGATCAACTTCACCGAGGATCGCGCCGTTCTGCACACCGCGCTGCGCAACCGCTCCAACACGCCGGTGCTGGTCGACGGCAAGGACGTCATGCCCGACGTCAATGCCGTGCTTGCCGCCATGGGCAAGTTTGCCGACGACGTCCGCTCCGGCACGCTGAAGGGCGCCACCGGCAAGGCGATCACCGATGTCATCAATATCGGCATCGGCGGCTCGGATCTCGGCCCGGTGATGGCAACACTGGCGCTTGCTCCCTTCCATGACGGCCCGCGCGCCCATTTCGTCTCCAACATCGACGGCGCCCATATCGCCGACATCCTGAAGCTGGTGCAGCCGGAAACGACGCTGTTCATCGTCGCCTCGAAGACCTTTACCACCGTCGAGACGATGACCAATGCGCAGACGGCGCGCAATTTCATCGCCAAGGCGCTCGGCGAAGCTGCCGTGCAGCACCACTTCGCCGCCGTCTCGACGGCGCTCGACAAGGTTGCCGCCTTCGGCATCGACAGCGCCCGCGTCTTCGGCTTCTGGGACTGGGTCGGCGGCCGCTACTCGATCTGGTCGGCGATCGGCCTGCCGCTGATGATCGCCGTCGGCCCTGACAATTTCGGCAAGTTCCTCGACGGCGCCCATGCCGTCGACAATCATTTCCGTCAGGCGCCGGTTACCGAAAACCTGCCGATGCTGCTTGGCCTGATCGGCTTCTACCATCGCAACGTGCTGGGCTATCCCACCCGCGCCATCCTGCCCTACGACCAGCGCCTGTCGCGCTTCCCGGCCTATCTGCAGCAGCTCGACATGGAATCGAACGGCAAGGGCGTCACCATCGACGGCACGCCGGTTGAAGGCAATTCCGGCCCGGTCGTCTGGGGCGAGCCCGGTACCAACGGCCAGCACGCCTTCTACCAGCTCATCCATCAAGGCACGAGCATCATCCCGGCCGAATTCATGATCGCCGCCAACGCCTTCGAGCCCGAGCTGCGCCACCAGCACCAGCTGCTGATCTCCAACGTTCTCGCCCAGTCGGAAGCGCTGATGAAGGGGCGCACCTTCGCAGAAGCCAAGAAGCAGCTGACCGACAAGGGCATGGACGACAAGAAAGCCGATTTCATCGCGCCGCACCGGGTCTTTACCGGCAACCGCCCGTCGATCACCTTCGTCTACGACAAGCTGACCCCTTATGCGCTCGGCCGGCTGATTGCGCTTTACGAACACCGCGTCTTCGTCGAAGGCGTGCTCTTCCGCATCAACTCCTTCGACCAGTGGGGTGTCGAGCTCGGCAAGGAACTGGCGACGGGCCTGCTGCCGGTCGTCGAGGGCAAGGAGAGCGCCGCATCGCACGACTCCTCGACGCAGGGTCTGGTTGCGGCGCTGGCGAAGCTGGCGAAGTAAGCATTCGAGATTAACCCTCTCCCCGTTCTGACGGGGAGAGGGGACGTGCCCTGCGAGAGGCGAGTGAGGAACGGAGAGGTCACGGCATGTGCTCTTCTCCCCTCGGGGAGAAGGTGCCGGCAGGCGGATGAGGGGGCCGCACGGCACATCCTTCACCTCATATCCTATCCTGCAGCCGCCCTAAGCACGGTCGAGACGATGCCAGCGCGGTCGAAGCCCGTATAGGCGTTGTAAAGACCGGCTTCGCCGGCCCCCTCATCCGCCCTACGGGCACCTTCTCCCCGCTGGGGAGAAGGGGGAATCGAGAGGCTGCGGGATATCCCTTCACCCCTTTGGGGTCTGGAGGATGGGTCGAGACCAGTGGCTCGGTCAAGTGCTGGCCGCATCTGCCAGAAGGCATCGATGAAGAAAGGCGTGCAGTACGAAACCGGATTGAATGTTCTTCTAATCAAAAATTGTAGAATGAATTCTTTCAATTCGGGGGAATCGCCCTAGATTCAAGCAAAATCTGTGCAGAAAATGCTCCGTTCGTTGTTCGCCTTGGGCCGCCCGCGTCCGGGTCGGCTGCGTCGAAGTCGGCGCCTTTGCTGCATGGTCCCTGCCCAAGTTCGGGAGAAGTCTCAACACGCTCGTCACGCAGCGTTTCATGTCCCATCTTCATTAAAGGAAGCTCATGAGCCGTCTTGTCGTCGTTTCCAATCGTGTTCCCATGCCGGCCAAAGATGGGAGCGCCGCTGCCGGCGGCCTGGCCGTCGCGCTGCAGGCAGCGCTGCAGGAGCGTGGCGGCATTTGGATGGGATGGTCGGGAGAATCGAGCGGGGAGAGGGAACCTGGACCGCTGTCGCAACTGCAACAGGGCAACATCACCTATGCGCTGACCGATCTCACCGACACCGATGTCGAGGAGTATTATCGCGGCTTCGCAAACCGCGTTCTCTGGCCCATCTGCCATTATCGACTGGACCTCGCCGAATATGGCCGCAAGGAAATGGCCGGCTATTTCCGCGTCAACCGCTTCTTCGCGCACAGGCTAGCGCCGATGATCGAGCCGGACGACATCATCTGGGTTCATGATTACCACCTCATTCCGCTGGCGGCGGAACTCCGCCAAATGGGGCTGAAGAACCGGATCGGCTTCTTCCTGCACATTCCCTGGCCGCCGGCCGACATTCTCGTCACGATGCCCGTCCACGAGGAAATCATGCGCGGGCTCTCGCATTACGATCTCGTCGGCTTCCAGACCGACTACGACCTCCAGAACTTTGCCGGATATCTGCGCCGGGAGGGAATTGGCGACGACCTCGGAAATGGATTGTTCGATTCCCATGGGCGGATATTCAAGGCCGGCGCCTATCCGATCGGGATCGAAACCGCTGGTTTCGCCGAATTCGCCGAGAGAGCCGCAAGCAATATCATGGTGCAGAAGACCCGGCGCAGCATCGAAGGCCGGGATATGATCATCGGGGTCGACCGCCTCGATTATTCGAAGGGTATCATTCAGCGGCTGGAAGCGTTCGAACGCTTCCTCACCAGCAATCCTGGCTACCAGAACAAGGTCACCTATCTTCAGGTCACGCCGAAATCGCGATCGGAGGTTCCCGAATACGAGCATATGCAAAAAATGGTCGCCGAACAGGCAGGCCGGGTGAACGGCGCCATTGGAACGGTCGACTGGGTGCCGATCCGCTATGTCAACCGATCGATCAGCCGCAACGTGCTTGCCGGCCTCTACCGCCTGGCGACGATCGGGCTGGTTACGCCGTTGCGCGACGGCATGAACCTCGTCGCCAAGGAATATGTCGCCGCCCAGGATCCCGATCGCCCGGGGGTATTGGTGCTATCGCGCTTCGCCGGTGCGGCTCGCGAGTTGAAGGGTGCGCTGCTAGTCAATCCTTACGATGTCGAAGGCACTGCCAATGCCCTCGCCCGTGGCCTTGCCATGTCGCTGGAGGAGCGCCGCGACCGCTGGAGCATGATGATGGAGCATCTGCTAACCCACGACGTCTCACTCTGGTGCGAAAACTTCTTGGGAGACTTGGTACTTGCTCCCGAGCGTCAACCGGAGCGTGACTCCCGGATCGTCTCTTGATCGGTCGGCACCGATCCGTCCTTCGGACCCGAGGGAAGAAGAGGGAATCGGGACGTTGCGACAAGGAGGAGGCATTCACGGGCGAGATTCCGCGTGACCTGATGCGTGATGCGGCGGATGACTGTCACTCGCCGTTTCGGTTGCGTTGACGCGTCTCAACCCTCGCCTTGGCACGATCGTGTGTGGAAGCTTGATCGCCGAAGCCAGGCCGAGCCTTGCCAGCAGCCGGATGAAATACCAACCGAGATCCAGCTGCCCCGGCTCGATGCCGAGCCGCGCCGAATCCGGAAAGGCGTGATGGTTGCCATGGAAGCTCTCGCCAAAGGTCACCAGCCCGAAACGCGGCAGGTTATAGCCCTGTACCGCGACATCATCGACACTCCAGCCCTGATGGCCGCTCCGATGCGCGAAATGACCGACCAGCCAGTGTCCGGTCAGCGACACCGATATCCGCACGGCGATACCCCAAACCACAAACGGCAGTCCGCCGAGCGCAAGGAGCCCGAGTCCCAGGGGAATTTGCTGCGCCATCCATGTCGCCTCCAGGAAACGATAGAACCGGTCGCGCCGCTCGCGCTCATCGAGGACGAAACGCGGCGGATGGTCCAGCGCCACAATGCAATGCATCTGCCAGAAGGCATCGACGAAGAAAGACCGCCGATGGGCATAGAGGTCATGGCAGTCTCGCTGCCGTTGCGCCCAGTCGCGAATGTCGTGCGCGTAGATCATGCCGAAGGGGCCGGCCATGCCGACCAGCGTACCGAGGTAGACGAGAAAGTGCTCGATCCAGATGTGAGTGCTGAACGAGCGATGGATCAGCAGCCGGTGCATGCCGACCGAATGACCAAGGCAGATCGTGATGGCGGTCAAGAGGATAAACCCGGCAAAGGCGCTCCAGGTGAAGGTCAGCGGGCCACCAATGATGGCAATCAAGGTCATGGCGGTGATCCAGATCGACTTTGCGAGCATCCAGACCACTGTGCCCTTCACCGGATCGCTCCCATTGTCAATCATTCGTCCAGTGGAAATACTGCTCATCGCGAACTCCCTCCCGGCGGGTGCATTCTCCTCTTGAACATCACCCATCAATTCATTAATTAAGCAATTACCTAATTACTTTGCATGAACGGAAACAATTAGGCAATAAATTAATTGCTTAATTGTTTGACGGATTGATGCGATGATGCCGCAGGCACGGAGACCGGATTTGGACGAAGAGACTTTCGATGACGCCGTAGAAGGCCGGTCCGTCAGCGCCGCCCAACGGGTATTCCACGCGCTTTCCAGTGCGTCGCGTCGGAAGATCCTCGCCTATCTCTCGGCATCGGGTCTGACCGCTGGCGAGATCGCTGACCGCTTCAGCATGTCCAAGCCAGCCGTTTCGCAGCATCTTTCCATCCTCGAGGCTGCGGGTCTGATCAGACGAGAGAAACAGGGCCAGTTCGTCCACTATTCCCTGATCGAGAACAACCTCGTCAACACGCTCAACGGCTTCGTGCAGGAGGTCTGCCCGGTCGGTCGCCCGATCAAGAAGGAAAGCCAGGCGCGCACCCGCGCAAAAGAGTAGGCTTGAGCAAGGCAAATCCCGGGCTGGCGTGGCGTCAGAAACATGGTGTCAAGACGATGCCGGCGTGATCGAAGCTCGCATGGGTATTGTTGGAAAGACCGGCTTCGCCGGCCCCCTCATCCGCCCTACGGGCACCTTCTCCCCGAGGGGAGAAGAGGGAATCGAGACGTTGTCGCATATCCCCTTCTCCCCTCGGGGGACCTGGTCGCGGCACTTGCAAAGCTCGCCAAGTAATTCGGCATTTACGCTGCTAGCGAAGCCCATCCGTCACGCGGGCGGGTTTTTTATTTGACCCTGTCGAATCGCAGGGCATGTCGTCGTCTATAGTAGGTCCGACAGAGGAGAAGCCGATGACCGCGACGGATAACGAACTGGTGAACTTTGAGGCAAACGGCGCGCTGCCATTGCCCCCCACGAATGAGCAGGGTTTCGTCGAAAACGAGGGTGCCCGTATCTGGTACGCGAGCTACGGTGCCGGCCCGGCCGCCATTCTGCTGCATGGCGGGCTCGGCAATAGCGGCAATTGGGGTTATCAGGTTCCCGCGCTCATCGACGCCGGTCATCGGGTCTTGGTAATCGACAGCCGCGGGCATGGCCGCAGCACGCGCGATAAGCGCCCCTACACCTATCACCTGATGGCCTCAGACGTGCTGGCCATCATGGATCATATCGGACTTGAGGAAGCGGTCCTTGTCGGCTGGAGTGACGGCGCTTGTACGGCGCTGATCCTCGCCGACCAGCAGCCGGAGCGCGTCTGCGGCGTATTCTTCTTCGCTTGCAACATGGATCCCAGCGGCACCAAGGAATTCAAGGCGACGCCTGTCATCGAGCACTGCTTCAGCCGCCACAGGAAGGATTATCAGGCGCTATCGGCAACACCCGACCAGTTCGAAGCCTTTGTCGCCGATGTCTCGAAGATGATGTCGACGGAGCCGAATTATTCGACGGAGCAGCTCGCAGGCATCAAGGTGCCGGTTTCGATCGTGCTCGGCGAGCACGACGAATTCATCAAGCCTGAGCATGCCGATTATCTGGCAAGGACGATCCCAGATGCGGAGTTCGTGCTGCTGCCCGGCGTCAGCCATTTTGCGCCACTGCAGCAGCCGGACCTCTTCAATCGCGAGGTCCGCGCCTTTCTCGACCGGATCCAATGCGCCTCAGAGGCCTATTTCGCGCGCCCAGGGCGGATTTGCGCCGGCGCGGGAGACGGTGACTGCGGCGGCCTTGGCGCCAAGCGCCAGGGCGTTGCGCAGGGCCTGCTCATCGAGATTGGCGACCTGTGCCTTGGTCAACAGATTGTCCATCTTCAGCGACGCCAGGATGCCGGCATCGAATGTATCGCCGGCGCCGACCGTGTCGACGACGGTGACGCGCTCACTCGGCACCGTCACCTTGCGTTCCCTGGTATAACCGGAGGCGCCTTCCGCGCCCTTGGTGATGACGACGAGCTTGGCGCCGTGGTTCAGCCAATGGGCGGCGAGCGCATCATGGTCGCCCTGCAGGCCGAACCATTCGAGATCTTCGTCGGAAAACTTGACGATGTCGGATTTCGCAGCCATCCGCTTGATGCGGGCCATATGCGACGGCTTGTCCTTGATGAAACCGGGACGGATATTCGGATCGAGCGAGATGACGCGGCGTGCGGCTTCGCGGTCGAGCAGGGCTTCGTAGGTTTCGCCGCAGGGGCTGGGGATCAGGCTGATTGCGCCGAAATGCAGCGCCTCGCAATCATCGCCGAGATCCGGCAGGTCGGCCGTGGTGATCATCCGGCCGGCCGTACCCTCGTCGTAGAAGGCATAGGTCGCCTGGCCGTTCACCAACTTGACGAAGGCGATGGTCGAGGGACGCGGCGTGATGGCGCATGGGCTGTAATCGACATTGCTCGCCTTCAGCGTCTCGAGCAGGATTTCGCCCATCATGTCATCGGCAACGCCAGTGAAGAAGGCGGTGGGGATGCCGAGGCGGCCGAGCGCGATTGCGGTATTGAAGATCGCGCCGCCGGCATAGGGCGCAAAGCCCTTTTCACCGAGGGTGGTGTCCCTCGGCAGCATGTCGATCAGGGCTTCGCCGCAGCACAAAATCATCGTATTCCTCCCAACAGCACTTATACGTTCATCAACCGGTTAGGCGAGCTTTTGTCAACTGGCTAGAGCGAAAGCTCACTCACGCCACCATTCTTTCCCGACCAGGCCAGCGGCGCGTCGAGGAAGGCCTCGACTTCCGACAGCGTCTTGTCGTCGAAGAGCTTCTGTTCTTTGGCAACGGCCAGAACATTACGCCAGGTGGCGATGTGATGCAGCCTGACCTTGCCGTCGGCAAAGCGCTGTTCGCCGAAGATGCCGTAGAAGAACAGCGCGATGCCATGATCGACGATGCCGCCGGCGGCACGGACGGCATCGATGAACTTGAACATGCTGCCGCCAGCCGTCGTCAGGTCTTCGATAACAAGCACGCGCGACCCTTCCGGCATATTGCCTTCGATCTGGGCATTGCGGCCATGGCCCTTCGGCTGCTTGCGCACATAGATCATCGGCAGGCCGAGGCGATCGGCCAGCAGGGCGGCGAAGGGGATGCCTGCGGTCTCGCCGCCGGCGATGCAATCGAACTGCTCGAAGCCGGCATCGCGCAGCAGGGTACTGGCGGCGAAATCCATCACCGTCGAGCGGATGCGCGGGAAGGAGAGCAGCTTGCGGCAATCGATATAGACCGGGCTCGCCATGCCGGAGGCGAGTTTGTAAGGCTGGGTGGCGTTGAAATGCACCGCCCTGATTTCCCAGAGCATCTTGGCCAACAATTCGGCCATCACGGCGCGGTCGGGAAATGTGGTCTGGATCATGCGGCTCTCCTTCGGCTTGGATCCTTGCGGGAATAGCAGCAAGAGCCCGCCGTTTCCAGACGAAAGGCGGGCTATTGCTGCAGCAGGCGGCCGATATCAACGATCTGCATTTTCTTGAACAAGGCAAGCGCCCTCTCGCCCTCCTCCGCATCCAGCGACACGGCATAACGCACGGCGGCGGCAAGAAGCTGCATCGTCAGCCGGGCGATCGCGAGCAGCTCCCTTCGGTCCCGATCCGGCCATAGGCGGATAAGCACGGCGAGAAATGCCTGGGCATGGAATTCCATGTCCTCGGCATCGACCTGTTGCAGCAGCTTATCGGTATGGGTCGCATGCCAGATATCGCGCATGACAGGCTCGCGGCGGAAAAAGGCGTAATATTCATCGGCGATAGCGGCGAGCGCGCCCTGCAGCGCCGCAGCGTCGGTGACTTTCGCCAGTTCCTTTTCAACGCAGCGCCTGCCCTCTTCGTTGAAGCGCTCGGCCAATGTGCGGATGATCGAGGTCTTGTCAGGGAAATATTGGTAGAGGGCGCCGAAGGAGAGACCGGCCTTTTCGACGATCTCGCTCATCTTCAGGCCGTCGCTGCCGTGGCTTTCGATCAGCTCGGCGGCCACCGTCAGGATCTTTTCGAAGCGCTCGCGGCCGCGCTGCTGGCTGGGGATGCGGCGCAGCTGGCCGGTAGACTCCTGCTGGCGCCTGCGCGCTGCGACCGGCTGTTCCGACATGCTCTCTCCTTTTCCACGTTGACAAACAAAATAAGAGAGATTATCTCATTTTGCAAATGAGAGAGTTTCTCTTGTTTTCAAAGTTTGGGAGGAGTTTTGACATGCAGATCATCCTGATCCTATCCCTCGTGGCGGCGGCGATCGGCAGCGGTCTTGTCGCCGGCATCTTCTTCGCCTTCTCGACCTTCATCATGACCGCCTTCTCGCGGATCCCGGCAGAGCAAGGCATCGCGGCGATGAACTCGATCAACGTGACGATCGTCCGCTCGCCCTTCATGGGCCTCTTCGTGCCGACGGCGATCCTCTGCCTCGTCATCGCCGTGCTCGCCCTGATCGACTGGCGCGGCGGGGCATCCTTTCTGATGCTGGCGGGTGCAGCCCTCTACATCTTCGCCTCCTTCCTCTCGACCATCATCTTCAACGTGCCGATGAACGATGCGCTGGCAAAAGTCGGCGGCAACGGGACGGAAGCGGTTCAGCTCTGGACCATCTATGTCAGGGACTGGACGTGGTGGAACCATGTGCGGACCATCGCCTCGCTACTCGCCTCGGTCGCCTTCGTGCGGGCGCTGATGATCGTCTGAACGATTGCTTCTCGGCAATCCGCCGCGCCTTTCAGGAATCGGGTGGCCGGTTCCGGGCGGGCATGCGATGTTGGGCAATCGCCGCGAAAGGACCGTCATGTTTACGCTTCACGATTATCTGCCCTCGCAAAATGGCTGGAAGGTCCGGGTTCTGCTCGGCCTGCTCGACAAACCCTACCGCAGCCGTATCGTCTCGATCTTCGAGGGCGAGAGCCGCACCGAGGCGTTTCTCAAACTCAATCCGGTGGGCGCCATCCCGGTTCTCGAACTCGACGATGGACGTCCGATCGCCGAATCTAATGCGATCCTCACTTTTCTCGCCGAAGGCACACCCTTCCTGCCGTCAGACCACTATCTGCGCGCCAAGGTCATGCAATGGCTGTTCTTCGAACAGTATCATGTCGAGCCGGTCATCGGCTCGCTGCGATTCTGGACGTTGACCGGACGGCTGGAGCGTAACCAGAGCATGATTGCGGGCAAGCGCGAAGCCGCAGCCCGCGCGCTTGCCGCCATCGATCGCAGCCTGACCGACAGCCTGTTTCTTGTCGACCAGCAGCTGACGATCGCCGATATCGCCGTTTACGCCTATAGCCACCGGGCCGAGGATTGCGGCTTTACTCTCGCAGGCTATCCCGCCTTCGCCGCCTGGTCCGACCGGCTTCGAGGTGCCATCGGGGCAGATTATCCGGTCTATCCCTATAGTATGGACCCGCATTCGGCCGGCT
Organism: Rhizobium sp. LARHSG275; assembly: GCF_052871115.1. NCBI lineage: Bacteria > Pseudomonadati > Pseudomonadota > Alphaproteobacteria > Hyphomicrobiales > Rhizobiaceae > Rhizobium > Rhizobium sp. LARHSG275. Next base: position 14,014 of record NZ_JBIXJN010000017.1, read on the forward strand.
AAGACAAAATCCGCCTCGTGGCCCGACCGGGAGCTTGGCGATTGCGCCGGGGCCAGCCGTTCCGGCTATTTGCCAGCATCCGGGTGCGGAACGCGCACCAGGCGGAGCTCACAGCGAGCAACAAGAACAAGCCTGCGAAAATGACCCACAAAAACCGCCTTGCGTCAGGTTGTCACCCTCGGGAGTGAGGCAGATGGGTAGGGCCTGTGATATGCAATCTCGGAACTTCCAGTACCTTTCATAGAATAACCATCCGAAAATGTTCCTCTGGCAAGCATGTCCGCGACCCCATGGCTCCGGCATTGCGCCCTTTTAGACCGGACAGCTGGAGGAAGCAGCTAGCAACTTTTCCCCCGATATATCTTGCTCTGACTAAGAAGAAACCGTACGGCGCTGCTACACGTCTCTTCTCCCCAGCGGGGAGAAGGTGCCGGCAGGCGGTTGAGGGGGTGAGCGGCAAAGCCGCGAGTGTCCGGAGCGCAAGCGAAGGGCAATGAATGGAATGCCGTGTGGCCCCCTCATCCGACCCTTCGGGCCACCTTCTCCCCGCTGGGGAGAAGAGGGAGCCAAGCCGTGACCATGTAGCGGTAGTCCTTGCCTGAGAGTTCGGCGTGACAGGCCCGCACATTCGCGACGCGGACGAAGGCCTTGGCGCCGGGGCTGGCGTCGCCGGAATGTTCGCTGAGGTTGTCTGGATGCATTCACCTTAACGCAGAAGCGTCGCGGGGCGGCTGGCCGCATCCGGGCGAGGGCGATGTTATGGGAGGTCAGCCGGGAATCAAGACGCGGTGCGCGTTGCTTCGACGGGAACCGCCTTGAGGTAGCTGGCAAGTTCGACCCGGTTGCGGCCGGCGCGCTTGGCGACGTAGAGCGCCTTGTCGGCAGCATTCAGCATGGCGTCGAAATCCAAGCTCTTCGAACGGCCGGGGGCGACGCCGACGCTGACCGTGCATGTCAGCACTTCGTCGTCGATATGGATCTCGCGCGCTTCGAACGCCCTGCGGATGCGCTCGGCCGTCAGTTCCGCCCGGCCGGGCATGATCTCCTTCAGCACCAGCACGAATTCCTCGCCGCCGAGACGAGCAGCGGTGTCGCAGGTTCGGCAATGGGCCGAAAGCTCGCCGGCGAAGACATTGAGCACGCGGTCGCCGGCGGCATGGCCGAAGCGATCGTTGACGGATTTGAAATGGTCGATATCGAAGACGATGACGGCCGTGGTCGTTCCCATCGGACGCGTGCCGTATTGGTCGAGGAGGGCACGACGGTTGAGCAGGCCGGTCAGCGGATCGGTGATCGCATCGAGACGATGGCGGGCAGCGAGCCGCCATTGATGCAGCGCCAGCGACAGCGCGCCGATACCGGTCATGCCGGCAATGCAGACGGCAAGGCTCAGATCTTCGGCCCAGTTGCTGGGGGCTTTGCCGAGCACCAGCTTGCCGTCGGAGATCAGCACAGCGGCGCACAGAACGAAGGAGATCGCCGTCAGCGTATAGAGCGTGGCAATGCCGAGGAGCGGCGCGGGTGCTTCCGCGCGGGCGAGCCAATATTGCCGGGCGGTGGCAAAGAGCAAAAGGGCGATGGCGAGATTGTCGGCGATGAAAGCCAGGCCATCATAGCCCGATAGCATCGGCACGACGGAGAAGACCATCGCCGCAAGCGCGCGGATCGCGATGGAAAGGAGAGACATCCGGCCGGTGAGGAATTGTTTGCCTGCTCCCCAGATGGTTGCAAAACCGGCATGAAACAACATGAAATTGGCAACGCCGAGCCATGTCTTGGGCGTATTGACATAGCCGCTATAGACGAAAATGCCGCTGACGACGAGGACAAGGCCGACGGTGGCGGTGAGCAGCACGGTTTCCGCGCGACGGACAAGCCAGCTGCCCATCAGCGTCACCGCAAGGCAGGCCGCGGAGACGCCGAGCGCCAACAACAGGGAGTTATAGTCAAGCATCATGCTTTTCAGTCTCGGCAGCTGTCGTCGCATCGAATGGCGGCTTACCGGTCTGCGAGGAGAAATGTCTTATGCATCCGTTAACAAATGATGCACTGCACAATGCAAATGTTACGCGTTTAACGTCGCGTCGAAGTTTAAAATGAATATTCTATTTAAAATTGAAATCCGAAAGCTTACTCCTGGTGCATCACCTGCCAGTGCAGGGGAAACATCGGATCGAACACCGTCACCGGACCGGCGCCGGTTTCAATCCTCGCGGGAAAGACGACCGGCTCGGCCTGCCGTGACAGGGTGATGCGCTCCTCGTTCGGCTGCAGCCCGTACCAGGCCGGCCCGTTCAGCGACACGAAGGCTTCGAGCCGTTCCAGGGCGCCCTCCTGTTCGAAGACATGGGCGAGGCAGCTCATCGTATTGACCGAGGTATAGATGCCGGCGCAGCCGCAGGCGCATTCCTTCAGCGGATCGACATGCGGGGCGGAATCCGTGCCGAGGAAGAAGCGCGGGTCGCCGCTGACGGCCGCCGCACGCAAGGCCAGCCGGTGGTTTTCGCGCTTGGCGACGGGCAGGCAGTAATAATGCGGGCGGATGCCGCCGACGAGGATGGCGTTGCGGTTGATGATCAGATGGTGGGTAGTGATCGAGCCGGCGAGGTTGCCCTTGGCTGCCTTGATGTAGTCGACGCCATCCCATGTCGTCACATGCTCCATCGTCACCTTCAGTTCCGGCAGGCGCTGGCGAAGCGGATCGAGCACGGTGTCGATGAAGACGGCCTCGCGGTCGAAAATATCGACCTCCGGCGTCGTCACCTCGCCATGGACGCAGAGCGGCAGGCCGATCTTTGCCATGCGCTCCAGCACCGGCATCGCCTTTTCCATGTCGCGGACGCCGCCATGCGAATTGGTCGTGGCGCCGGCGGGATAAAGCTTGACGGCGGTGATGAGGCCGCTGTTCTTCCCCTCCTCCACGTCATCCGGGCTGGTATGTTCGGTGAGATAAAGTGTCATCAGCGGCTGGAAGCGATGGCCGTCCGGCAAGGCCTTGAGGATGCGCTCGCGATAGGCCCTGGCGTCAGCTGACGTGACGACCGGCGGCACGAGATTGGGCATGATGATGGCGCGGGCGAAGGTGCGGCTCGTATCAGCGATCACGCCCTCCAGCATGGCGCCGTCGCGCAGATGCAGGTGCCAGTCATCAGGACGGCGGATGGTGATCGATTGCATGGCAGGCCTCCGAAGCGATGCGTCTGCGGTCTCGATAACACTAAAGCGCATCGCATTGAAATTGATTCATGCGGCGGGCTTTCGCTCTTTTCATGCCCGCTGCTCTATCTCCGAACCGATCTTATCAGGCACAATGCCGCTCCGAGCAGACAGAGACCGGCGCAAAGCTCGAACAACGACCAGTAGCCAAAGGATTGCGCCCAAAGGCCGGTCCCGAGCCCCGAGAAAAGAAGGCCGGCATTCGCGCTATTGCCAAAGAGGGCCGCTGCGATTCCAGCCCTGCCAGGCAACAGATCCTGCAAATGAGCCATGCCGACGATACTGATGATCGCGATGCCTGTCGCCCGCAGCAACTGCGCAAGGTAGAGCGTCGTCAGTGAAGGCCAGGGGATCGGCAACAGGTAATAGACGGCGAAGACCCCGAAGCCGGCCAGCAGGAGCAGCCTGTTCGCCCCGCGTGCCGGCCGAAACACGAACAGGCTCATCACAATCACCTCAAGAAGCGCGCAGAGGCTGAACAGCAGGCCGACGTCCGCCTCGGATCCCAACTGCTGGGCAACGACGATCGACACGGCATTGGCACCGGTGAACATGGCCGTGTGAAAGGCGGTAAGCGCCAACACGGCAGGCGCTGTGGACATCAAAACGTCCAGCGTCAGGCGCTGCCGGCTAGCTGTATCCGCCACGACCTTGATGCGGCTCACCAGCACGACCGCCAGCGCCAAGGCGGCGAGCAAAGCTGCGCCGACATAGATGCCATCGAGGTCCCAGTAGCGAACAAGAATGGCGCCCAGGGCTGGCCCGACGGCCCAACTCAGCGAATTGCACGTGCGCAGCGCCGCCGTGCCCTTGGCGCTCGTCTGCTCGCCTGTGCGATCGAGATAGCCTTTCGCCGTCGCAAACAGCAGGGAGAACGAGGCAGAACTGATACCGAAGAGGACGGCCGCGTTGAGAAACAGCATCCACGGTTCGCTCGCCACCGCGCAGAGACCGAACCCAGCCATCTTGGCCAGCAAGGATATCAGCAACGGCCACATCATCGGCTTGCGGTCGTGAAAGTGGCCAAAGATCGTCGTGACGACGATGCCTGAGATCGCCGACAGGCTTAGAAAAGCTCCCAACTGCAGAGGCGACATGCCGATCTTATCAACGGCGAGCAGGGCGATGTAACTGAAGGCCATTGCCTCGGCGAGCATAGCGAAGAGGATTGCAGTCAGTGCGGCAGGGAAGAATGGAACGCGAAAAAGGGCGAAGATCGCGCGCGTGATGGGAAAGCTGAACGTCATGTGTCATCTCCAACGGGATGAGGAAGAGGCATGAACGCACAGACTTCATCGAAAATCCGGCGAGGCGAGCCCGACGCATCGCGTGACTTCTTACATGACGGACATGCCGGCATCCCGCCAAAGGAGGGCACCGACCAAACGGCAGGGTGTGTGGATGTTATCCTTCGCGACCATACTCAAGCGCAAGCCTCTTTTGCCCGATTTCGGCCGACTTGCTGCGAAACCTTGATTCACAAGAGGCGCTGCCAGCACCTTGTTATGCCTATCGGCATCCGGAACCGCTACGCGGGCCGGGCGGCATGGATTGTTCCCATGTGAGAACAATCCGCGGCATCACGCCAGCGCGATCTCCAGCGTCACATCCGCCGGGCGGCGGTTTTCGAGGATCAGCCGGCCGTTCGGCAGGTCGTTGCCGTAGACCTTGGCGCTGGCGGCCTCCTCGGTGAGGTTATAACCGCGCCAGCGCGCCCAGAGCCGTTCCTCGAGCACTTCGATCGGCGGCGCCAGCATGATCGAAAAATCGAAGACGCCTTCGAGTTCGGCCCATTTGCCGAGCGAAAGGAGCAGATAATTGCCCTCGACGATAATGAAGCGGTGATCGGGGGAAACAGGTCGGGCGGACGCTATCGCGAGTTCACGCGAGCGATCGAATACCGGCACCAGAACTTCCTGATCGGCCAGCCTGACGGCGCGGATGATATCGAGGAAACCGCGGACATCGAAGGTCTCCGGGATGCCCTTGCGCGCCAGCAGGCCGCGTTCGATCAGGATGGCGTTGTCCATGTGAAAACCATCCATCGGCAGGACTTCGGCACTTTCACCCCTGGCCTTCAGCGCTTCAGCCAAATTGTCGGCCAAGGTCGATTTGCCGGCGCCCGGAGGTCCGGCGATGGCGACCAGGAAACGCTTGGAATGGCCGGCGCGGTCAAGAACTGCGCCGGCGATTTCATCGATGCGTGCGTTCATGCGGCGACCGGCTCCGTCGGCACCGCCTTGGCGCCGGTCATGAAGGCGACGGCGTCGGACATGGTGTATTCCTTCGGATCGATCACCGTCAGCCGCCGGCCGAGGCGGTGGATATGGATCCGGTCGGCCACTTCGAAGACATGCGGCATGTTGTGGGAGATCAGCACGATCGGCAGGCCACGGGCGCGCACGTCGAGGATCAGTTCCAGCACGCGGCGGCTTTCCTTGACGCCAAGCGCTGCCGTCGGTTCGTCCATGATGATGACCTTCGAGCCGAAGGCGGCGGCGCGGGCGACCGCGACACCCTGGCGCTGACCGCCGGAGAGCGTTTCCACCGCCTGATTGATGTTCTGGATTGTCATCAGGCCGAGTTCGGACAGCTTGTTGCGCGCCAGCTTTTCCATGGCCGGCCGGTCGAGCATGCGGAACATCGAACCGAGCACGCCGGATTTGCGGATCTCGCGGCCGAGGAACATGTTGTCGGCGATCGACAGCGCCGGCGACAGCGCGAGGTTCTGGTAGACGGTCTCGATGCCGGCCTCGCGCGCTTCCATCGGCGAGCGGAACTGCACCTGCCGGCCTTCGAGGGTGATCACCCCCTCGTCGGGGGTGACGGCGCCGGATATCGCCTTGATCAGCGAGGACTTGCCGGCGCCGTTGTCGCCGATGACGGCGAGGATTTCACCCGGATAGAGATCGAAATCGGCATTGTCGAGCGCGGTCACGCGGCCATAGCGCTTGACGAGACCGCGGGCGGTGAGAAGGGGTTCGCGATCCATGATTACACCGAAACCTTTCTGATCCACTGATCGATAGCGACGGCGGCGATGATCAGCACGCCTGTCAAAAGGACTTTCCATTGCGGGTCGGCGCCGAGCATGTTGAGGCCCATCGAGACGACGCCGACGATCATGGCACCGAAGAGCGTGCCGAGGATGGAGCCGCGGCCGCCGAACAGCGAGATGCCGCCGATCACAGTCGCAGTGATCGCCTGGAGGTTAAAATCGGTGACGGCCGAGGACGGCGAGATCGAGCCGTTGCGGCCGATCGAGACCCAGGCGGCCAAGCCGGCAATGACGCCCGAGATGGCGTAAACGGTCAGCAGCACCTTCTTGGTCTGAATGCCGGAGAGCTTGGCTGCCTCCGGATCGTCGCCGACGGCATAGACATGCCGGCCCCAGGCGGTGTGATTGAGGACATACCAGAGGACCACGACGAGCAGCACCATGGCGATGACGCCGACGGTCAGCACGGCGCTGCCGAGCTTGAAGCTCACGGCGAAAAGATGCAGCAGCGGCGCCTTTTCGTCGACGTCGGTGTCGCGGATCGTCTCATTGGCGGAATAGATGAAATTCGTCGCCATGACGATGTTCCAGGTGCCGAGCGTGACGATGAAGGGCGGCAGCTTCATGTAGGCGACGAGGAAGCCGTTCAGCAATCCGCAAAGGCCGCCGACAAGCATGCCGGCTGCGACCGCGATCGGCGTCGGTATGCCGTAGGTGATGGCGACATTGCCCATGATCACCGCCGAGATCACCATGATGACGCCGATCGAAAGATCGATGCCGGCAGTCAGGATGACCAGCGTCTGGGCGGCGCCGAGAATACCGACGATGGCGATCTGCTGCAGGATCAGGGTCAGCGTATAGGACGAGAAGAACCGTCCGCCGATGGTGATCCCGAAAATGATGATCGCCAGCACCAGCACGATCAGCGGCACGGCGGCCGGCGTCGAGTGGAGAAAATGCTGCGCGCGCTTGATCAGCGAGACATTCTCGTGCTCGAAGGAGGCAACGCTCTTGTCGCTGCCGTCGAGGACACGTTCGAATTCCTGTGTTCCGGTCATGGTTCCTCCTCCGCATCCGCGCGCCGAACTCGCGCGGGGGCCGTCACCGATATCCATCCGGTCTTTGATTAGCCGGTTCGTGAGGCGACGGCACATCGTCCGTCGAAAACGGCCGGGGATCAAGCCCCGGCCGGTCTGCTTTCAACAATCAGGGCTCAGCCCCAGCACTTGTCGGTGCCTTCCTTGGTGTCGATCGACTTGACGCCGGAAACCGGCTTGTCGGTGACGAGCGAGACGCCGGTGTCGTAGAAGGACTTGCCTTCGGTCGGCTTCGGCTTTTCACCACTGTCAGCGAACTTCTTGATCGCTTCGACGCCAAGGGCTGCCATCATCAGCGGATATTGCTGCGAGGTGGCGCCGATGACGCCTTCCTTGACCGACTTCACGCCCGGGCAGCCACCGTCGACCGAGACGATCAGCACGTTCTTTTCCATGCCGACAGCCTTCAGCGCCTGATAGGCGCCGACAGCGGCCGGCTCGTTGATCGTGTGGATGACGTTGATGCTCGGATCCTTCTGCAGAAGGTTTTCCATGGCCTTGCGGCCGCCTTCTTCATTGCCGTTGGTCACGTCATGACCGACGATACGAGCATCGTCCTCGTCGCCGATCTTGTTCGGGTCCTTCGGATCGATGCCGAAGCCCATCATGAAGCCCTGGTCGCGCAGAACGTCGACCGTCGGCTGCGACGGGGTCAGGTCGAGGAAGCCGACCTTAGCGTCCTTCACCTTGTCGCCCAGCGTTTCCTTGGCCCACTGGCCGATCAGCTTGCCGGCGAGCAGGTTGTCGGTGGCGAAGGTGGCGTCGGCGGCATCGGCCGGCTCGAGCGGCGTGTCGAGAGCGATGACCAGCAGGCCGGCATCACGGGCCTTCTTGACCGAAGACACGATGCCCTTGGTGTCGGAAGCAGCAATCAGGATGCCCTTTGCGCCGTCGGCAATGCAGCTTTCGATCGCGGCCACCTGGCTTTCGCTGTCACCGTCGACCTTGCCGGCATAGGACTTCAGCGAGACGCCGAGTTCCTTGGCCTTGGCCGTCGCACCTTCCTTCATCTTGACGAAGAAGGGGTTGGTGTCGGTCTTGGTGATCAGGCAGGCAGCCACGTCAGCCGCCATGACAGGAGCGGAAAAGGTGACACCAAGCGCGAGCGCGCCGAAAGCGAGAACGGATTTCTTCATGGAACTCCTCCCAGAGTTTGCCGGCGCCGCCCCTGCGGGGCCGGAAGCTTAAGATATGACACTTCGCCGTGGATCGCTAATGCCTCCCAGCGGTCCCGTGCCCTTGACGACGGCAATTAAGAGCGAAAAGAAATTGGCTTGTCAATAAATAAATCCAATTGAATTATTAATTCGATGTGGCATGCTCGAACGAATTAGGGCAATAGGCCAACAATCGGGAGGAGCGGCCATGTCGTCCTTGGATGGACCGGAACACACGCCGGTCCCGCCACCAATTCTCAATCCGGCCGGAGGTGCAAACCAGGTCAGGGTGCGAGCCTATAACGAACGGCTCGTGCTGTCGCTGGTGCGTCTCTACGGCGCGCTGTCGAAGGCCGATATCGCGCGCCGCAGCGGGCTGTCGGCGCAGACGGTCTCCGTGATCATGCGGGTGCTGGAAAAGGAAGGGCTGCTGTCGCGCGGGGAACCGGTGCGCGGCCGCGTCGGCCAGCCGTCGATCCCGATGCATATCAATCCCGATGCCGTCTATTCCTTCGGCCTGAAGATGGGTCGGCGCAGCGCCGATCTGGTGCTGATGGATTTCGTCGGTCGCATCCGCATGCAGTTGCACCGGACCTATGCCTATCCGCTGCCGGATGAAATCCTCGCCTTCGTCACCTCGGGCATCCGCGAGCTGGAGGACCGGCTCGACGACAAACAGCGCGGCCGCATCGCCGGCCTCGGCATCGCCGCCCCCTTCGAGCTCTGGAACTGGGCCGAAGAGGTGGGTGCGCCGCCGGGCGCCATGGAGGTCTGGCGCGACATCGACCTGCAGGCCGACGTCGCCTCTCGCGTCTCCCATCCGGTCTTCATGCAGAACGATGCGACCAGCGCCTGCGGCGCCGAACTCGTCTTCGGCGTCGGGCCGTCCTACCCGGATTTCGTCTATTTCTTCATCGGCTCCTTCATCGGCGGCGGCATCGTGCTCAATTCGGCGATCTTTTCCGGCCGCACCGGCACGGCAGGCGCGATCGGGCCGCTGCCGGTGCGGGGCAAGAACGGCGAGACGAAGCAGCTGCTCGAAATCGCCTCGATCTTCGTGCTCGAGAACATGCTGCGCGAACGCGGCATCGACCCCGAGCCGCTCTGGTATTCCGCCGACGACTGGGTGGATTTCGGCGCGCCGATGGAAGCCTGGATCCGGGATAGCGCCAAGGCGTTGGCGCAGGCGATCGTGGCGGCCGCCTCGATCCTCGATTTCAGTGCGGCCGTCATCGACGGCGGCTTTCCCGATTGGGTGCGCAGCCGCTTGGTGCAGGCCACCATCGACGAAGCTGCCAAACTCGACCTGCAGGGCGTCGTCATGCCTGAAATCATCGAGGGCGCGGTCGGCGCCCAGGCGCGCGCCATCGGTGGCGCCAGCCTGCCGATCTTCGCGCGTTACCTCACCGACCAGAACGTACTTTTCAAGGAGATAGACCATGCTGAAAGGACTTGATCCGCTGTTGAGCCCGGAGCTGCTTTTTACGCTTCGCGCCATGGGCCACGGCGATGAGATCGCCATCGTCGACGGCAATTATCCCGGCGTCGAACATGCCCGCCGGCTGATCCGGCTCGACGGCCACCACCTCATCCCGGTCCTCAACGCCGTGCTCAGCGTGCTGCCGATCGACGACTTTGTGGCGGAGGCGATCTTCCGCTCGACCGTCAAGGCCGAGCGCGACAAGCTCGACCCCGTGCACGAGGAGATGATCGACTGCTGCGCCCGCCACGAGCCGCATCGCCAGGTGGTGCCGCTGATCGGCCAGGATTTCTACGGCAGGGTGAAATCCGCCCATGCGGTGATCCAGACCGGCGAGCCCAGGCTCTACGCCAACATCATCCTGCGCAAGGGCGTGATCTATCCGAAAGAGCCGGGAACCCATGCTGCGGCCGAGGTCGATCCGTTCGTCTACTAGAGCATGATGCCGGAAAGTGCGCAGCGGTTTGGCCGTCGGTAAGCTTTGGCTTTCGGGCCAGATGAAGGTCGGTCTTCCGCCATTCGTTCGATAGATGTTATGGTGCGGCCGGTGCGTTGGTGCACCGCGCCGGCAAACCGCCCGCTGCGAACGACGCCTTACCACCAGGAGCCGACGTCGCGCGGCCGCATGGACACGTGCGGGATCAGGCCGGTGAAGCGATGAAGACACGGATCTGACATGAGCACGACTCCCCGTCGCAGCACCACCGGTCTGCGCAAGTTTCTGGATCCTGAGCAGCAGCGCGATTGGATAGAAGGCGAGGCGGAGTTGATCGACGCCGAAGAACGCGAGGAGTCCCTGGAACAGCGGTTCAGGTACGTCGCGCGGTTCGAGAAGCTGCTTCGTCGCCCGCAGGCGCAAGACCTGCTGGAAATTCTCAGGGTCTATGGGCAAGCCTGCATTCCCATCCCGCGCAAGACCGAGCGTCACTACTGGTCGGTTTCGTGCCTGCCCTCGACGTCCGACAAGCCGCTCGTCCGCGTCAATGCGAGTTGGATGGAGCTTTTCACGCTCTACGCCGACGGCGAGGGCCTGCGTGCACGATTCCTGGTGCATCTTTCGCATTTCACCACCGACCATTCCCCCGCGCAGGGCAATGTGGACGAGGCTTTTCTCGAGGACTGCGTCACGACGCCCGAAGACGTCGGTTATTTTTTCCCGCGCGGCGAGGACATTTTCGGCATCACTGTGCGAGGCTCCGCCTCGATCCGCAAATTCCTGGCGGAACGCCGCATGTTGCGCGCCATTCGGACTTTCAATCTGACGCACATGAACCGCGGTCGGAACGCCTATCAGGCAAGCCACTGCTACAGCCTGGGGGATACCATGCTGGCGGGTTGATCGGCCCTGGGATGCCCTACCCTGGCGAGACTGCGGAGCCGGCCCGCGGTCGCCGGCGACGCGCGGATGCTGAAAAGACGCGCGGGCGCTGTAAATCTGTCACGCCCATTCCTTTTCAAGGACTGCTGATCCTCCGGCGGGTTCTTCAACCATTTGAAAATGGCAGATGGCGGCGACCGGCAGACACCATCGAATCGAAGCCTCATCCGATTTACGGGAAAGATATCCAATTCACGCAGCGAAACGCCCGCACCTTCGTCAATGCAAACGCGACATTAACCTTCGAAGGTGGACGATCTTACGGACTTGTCGGTGCTGCGCAGCTTGATCAACGACTGCAATGCCCGACGCGGCATTCGATGATACGAGCATCAGCCATGTCGGCTGTTGATTGAAAGCATCTTGGGGACGATGCGGTCCTTCGAGCTGGCCATGATGGCTCTTCACACAACAGGAGCCTGTTCATATGCCTCGCATCCAACCAACCAGACCGCAGGTGGAGATCGTTGCCTGGCTCGCGGTCTTCCTGCTTCTCTTCTGCCTGTCTTGGTTCCTCCAATGGCATGAAGGGCTGGATCGGTTCATCGAGAAGCACCATGACTATCCGCTGGACCATGCGCTCCTCGCCCTCAATATCTCCGGGTTTCTCGGGCTCATTTATTCCGCACTGAGAATCCGGGATCTTTCGAGGGAGGTCAATCGCCGGCTGCAGGCCGAAAAGAACGTAGACTGGATTGCCTGTCACGACACGCTGACCGAACTGCCTAACCGCAGGTTTCTGGATTCCGTATGCGCGCAGGCGATGACCGATCAAAGGGAAGAAGCCTACGCCGTGTTCAGCATCGATCTCGACGGCTTCAAGAAGGTCAACGACCTCCTGGGGCATGATCACGGTGATGCGGTGCTGAAGACTGTTGCTCAGCGGCTCTCTTCCCTCTTTCCCCGCGAACACGTTTTCCGCCTTGGTGGAGACGAATTCGTTGTCCTGGCGCGGCGAATCGGAAATCCCGATCTTGCCGCGTTGGCGAACCGCATAGTGACCGTGATCGGCAAGCCGTTCACATTCAATGGTGTCGCCGTTGACCTCGGCGCCAGTGTCGGCTTCGCGCTTTTTCCGGAGAACGGCGATGATCTCAGTCAAGTCATTCGACATTCCGACTGTGCGATGTATGTCGCCAAAAAGCAGGGGCGCAATCTGGTGAAGCCCTTCGTGCCTTCGATGCAGGACGAGTTGGCGAAGCGCATTCGGATGGAAGCTAATCTGAGAGCAGCCATCAGGAAGGCCGAGATCGTTCCCTACTATCAACCGCTCGTGGACCTGAAAACGAATAGGATTATCGGCTTCGAGGCGCTGGCACGCTGGAAGACGGCCTCCGGCGAATTCATCCCACCGAACGAATTCATTCCGGTGGCGGAGGAAGCCGGTCTGATCGTCGAATTGACCGACCAACTGCTTCGCCACGCCTGCACCGATGCGCTTTCCTGGCCAAGCGAGCTCGTCCTGTCATTCAACCTTTCTCCGATCCAGCTGAGCGATCGGTTACTCGGGCTCAGAATTCTCAAGATATTGGGCGATGTCGGTCTGCCCGCGCACCGGGTCGAGCTGGAAGTGACGGAGAGCGCCATCATCCAGGACGCCGTTACGGCACGAATCGTCCTCGATGATCTGGTGAATGCCGGGGTCGGGATTGCTCTCGACGACTTTGGAACAGGTTATTCCAGCCTCTCGCAACTATCCAACTACCGGTTCGACAAGATCAAAATCGACAGGAGTTTCGTCTCTTCATTCGAAACCGACGATAAGCAAGACAAGGTGATCAGGGCGATCATCGCTCTCGGCGTGGGACTTGGCGTGACGATAACGGCCGAGGGTATCGAAGAGGAGAGCCAGCTTCAGCGGCTTCAGGACCTGGGTTGCGACATCGGCCAAGGATATCTGCTTGGCAGGCCAGCGCCGGCCGAGAAGCTTGCCACAGGCCAGGCCAGCGCCAGAATTTTGCAACGCGGTTGATGGGCCGCGGTATATCGGCTCTGAATCAGAGCCGACACGAGCTTACCGACTTCAAGTTACGCTTATCAATGCCTCACTTTTCGGTCAAAGCTGCTTGGCTTTGTCGGCATCGAACGCATAGGACCTGACGCCATCGGCAAATAAGCGCTGTCCATCTGGCCGACCAGCCGTTCCACACCCTCCAAAACGTTCATCCTAAACCTTAAGCGACGGATGCTCACGCACTTGGGATGACCGAGGCAGCGAGGGTCACGTGGAACTCGGCGAACTCGTGCGCGCCGCCCGCGCCGTCACGCTCGACCGCCTGAAGGCGCGCCTGAACCAGGCGATATCAGCAGGCGAAATTCCAGCCTCGACCGACGTCCATGCGCGCTCCCGCTTCGTCCAGACCGTTCAGAACGGCATGTCGATCCTGGCCCGCGACGGAGCGACCCGCGGCGAACTGGAGGCAGTCGCCGAACTGGCCATGCTGGGTTGGGACACTCGAACCGGTGGTGCTGAGCTCAGGCGAGGTTGAGCGCGTTCTCGAAATCGTTACGTGGATGCTCCTGCGTCAGCTTTGATCAGTCGGTCATGGAAGCTTGGTAGCATCGCTGGCGCGTGCCGTTGCCCCTCATCCGCCTGCCGGCACCTTCTCCCCGAGGGGAGAAGGGGGGATATGCGGCAACCTCTCCGTCCCTCTCTCGCGTCTCGTATGGCACGTCCCCTCTCCCCGTTTTTACGGGGGTCCGAAGGACGGGTCGAGACGAGTGGCTCGACCCTGGTAGGTTAGGGTGAGGGGCAGCCATTCGTCAGGACGACACCGGCGGGACGCGGTTACGGGAAGGTCTTCGTGACCTCAATGGTTCCGACGATCGCAGCGTTGAAGCGGTCCATCTCCTCTGCAGGTATCCAATATTCGAGATGCGCCCGGCCGCCCGCTTCCTGGACCGTATGGCCGTCGAGGTAATCTTTTCTCACGTCAAACTTCGTGACGAAGCCCGATCCGCTCCTCGGCACATTCCAGTCGCGCGCGATCTTGACCGCATAATCTTCCGACAGCACGGGATAGAAGATCGGCTGATCGGGCAAGCGCGGCGGAAATCCGCGCATGTCGAGATCGCGAATAAGCGCCAGTTCCTCGGGCCCGACCGGACGCCACAGCGTAATAATTTCGATATCTTCGCTCATCTTCGTCTCTGCGGCAATCCGACAGTCTCGCGGCGCGCGAGGACTTGGAAGTCATTCAAACGGGCGCTTCAGAGAAAGGCAAACCGATGCGGTGCTCGTCAAGAGTCGACTTATAGTGATTAAGATAGAACCAGAGCTTATTGCGGAGATTGCCGCGCTGGCGAGATTCTTTGATCAAAACTCAACATCCGAAAGGTTTGGGTCCGGCCCAACCACGCGTTCCGATGACAGGAGGCTCAATCGTCGTGAGCAGCCAATCATCTGGACTACGCCAGAATATCTCCTTGAAGCTCACTTTGATCTTCCCGATCTCTTGCCACCAGGCCATTAGCATATCAGGTGATCTCATTTCTCTTGGCTGAAATTGAAAGGGAACCCCATTCGAATTAAGATGGACTAGCTTGGCGTAGAGGTCCTCGTTCTCCCAACGGTTGCCTTCGTCAACAAAGGTAATTTCTTGCCGAAGTTCATACGTGCCCGTTATCCGGCTACCCCCAATCAGAACGATGCGGCCCTCCGACAGATGAGAAACATTGAGCGGCGGAGGCTCCCCGTGTTTTCCAACTTCAACGGTGAAAGGAAGTCTCCGGCCGGGATAGCTCATTGAGATCCAATATGTTTCCGATAACCGTTCAAATCTCGCCGGCGGCCGGCCCCCAGACATCCGTCAGCGCAAAACCACCCGGATGCGGGTCAAAGGGATCTAACGCTACCTGGGTCAGGCCGAAGGTGAAGCCGCGGCCGGTGATGGTGGGGATGACGGCGGGGCGGCCGGCCACTTCGGTCACTGCCTGCAGTCCGACCTCGAATTCGGAGCCGATGATCGATTTCGAGGTGAAGGTGTCGCCGACCTTGGCCTTGCCGCGGGCATAGAGCGTCGCGAGATTGGCGGAGTTGCCGGTGCCGCAAGGCGAGCGGTCGGCCCGGCCCGGCCACATGGTGGTGCAGGTGCGCACCGTGCCATCGGCTTCGGTATCGCGGAACATGACATAGGCGACGCCCGAGATTGCCGGGATCTCGGGATGGACGACCTTGATGTCGCGGTTGATCAGTTCCTTGAGGATCATGCCGGCCTGGACGAGGCCGGCGGCATTGGCCTTCTCGATCGTCAGACCGATCTGGCCGACATCAACAAGCGCATAGAAGATGCCGCCATAGCAGATGTCGGCCTTGATCCTTCCCCAATGCGGCGTGTCGATTGCAACATCGAGCTCGTGGACGAAGGAGGGCACCATGGTCAGCCTGACCTTCTCGCAGCGCCCGTCGCGGCAGGTTGCCGTCGCCTTGACAAGGCCGGCGGCCGTTTCGAGCGTGACGATCGTCTCCGGCTCCTTCATCTCGACGATGCCGGATTCGAGCAAGGCCGTGGTGACGCAGATCGAGTTCGAGCCGGAACTCGCATGCGCCTGGTCGGGCTGCAGGATGATGAAGGCGGCGTCCGCCTCCGGGTGCCGTGCCGGCAGCAGCAGGTTGACCGAGCCGATCGGCGCGCCGCGCGGCTCCAGGCAAAGGAAGCGGCGAAGCTCGTCGCCCTTCGGATCGGTGTTCAGCCAGTGCAGCTGGGCGGCGATGGTATCGCCGGGGATCTTCGGCACGCCGCCGATCGCGACGCGGCCGATCTCGCCTTCGGCGTGGACATCCAGCAGTTGGATCGTGCGCTTCCATCTCATATCGAAAACTCCAGATCAGACGTGACGGGTGACGCCGCCATCGACGCGGATATTCTGGCCGGTGATGTAACCTGCGCCTTCGGAGAGCAGGAAGGCCGCGGTCTTGGCGATCTCCTCCACATGGCCGATGCGCTTCATCGGGACCTTCTCGGCGGTCTCGGGCTTGTGGTTCAGGCTGTCGATATAGCCCGGCAGGATGCAGTTCATGCGGATATTGTCGGCCGCATAACGATCGGAATAAAGCTTGGTGAAGGCGCCGGCAGCGGCGCGGTAGGTGCAGGAAACCGGGAAGACCAGCGTCGGCTCGTAGGCGGCGAATGTGGTGATGTTGACGAAGGCGCCCTTGCCCTGTTTCAGCATGACCGGCGTCACCAGGCGGGCCATGCGCACCAGCGACAGGATCATCATGTCCGAGCCGAGCGTCCAGTTCTCGTCCGATATATCGAGCAGGTCGCCCTTCGGCGGATGGCCGCTCAGGTTGACGACGGCATCGATGCGGCCATAGGTCTTCATCGTCAGGTCGAAGATCGCCTTGAGATCCTCGGCCTTTTCGGCCACGCCGCGCGAGGCGACGCCGCCAAGTTCGGCCGCCAGCTTCTCGCAGCTTTCCGACGGCGACATCAGCGCCAGCCGATAGCCCTGCGCCGAGAGCTCGCGGGCGATCGCCTCGCCCATGCCGCGGCCGCCACCGGTGATCAGCGCGACGGGTTTGGTGGTTTCGGACATCGGGGCCTCCTAATAGCGGTCTATGCGGAACGGCGTCATGTCGAGGGATGGTTTGAGCCCGGTCACCATATCGGCGATCACCAGCGCTGTCGTTGCCGAAAAGGTCAGGCCGAGATGGCCGTGGCCGGTCGCATAAAAAACGCCGGGCAGTTTCGACGAGGGCGAAATGATCGGGATCGTATCGGGCAGCGCCGGGCGATGCCCCATCCATTCCGTCGTCTCCTCGACCTTGAGACCGGGCAGCGCACGCTGGGCATGGCGCACCAGCACACGCGGACGGCGGAAATCGGGCGCGGCATCGAGGCCGGCGAGCTCGACATTGCCGCCGACCCGGATGCCGCCCGCCGTCGGCGTCACCATGAAGGCGCGATGCGGCCAGATCACCGAATAGCGCATCGCGATGCCCGGCTTCATGATCTGCGTGTGATAGCCGCGCTCGGTTTCGAGCGGGATCGGCTCGCCGAGCTTTTCGGCGAGGAAACGGGTGTGGACGCCGGCGGCAAGCACGACCGAACCCGCCTCGATACGCCTGCCATCCTCGAGGAGAACGACGACGGTGCCATCGCCCCGGCTCTCGATATTCCTGACAGTGCCGGAGACGAAGCTTGCGCCGGCAGCCTTTGCGGCGTCTGCGAGTTTCACCACCAGCTTGTAGGGGTCGCGGATCGATTTGTTGTCGGGGAGCAGCACGGCTTTGGCGATCGCCGGCGAAAGGCTGGGTTCGTAATGTTGGATGGCGCCGTTGCTCAAGACCTCGAATTCGAGGCCGTAGCGCTGCATCATGGCGAGATGGCTGCGATCGGCGGCAAATTCCGCCTCGGTCTCGTAGATCGCCAGGCACCCCTCCTCGGTCATCAACTCGGGTGCGCCGATCGCCTCGAGCAGCTCTTTGAAATCGCCGAGCGCCCGGTTCGACAGGCGCATGCCGGCATCCTCGATTTCTCGGAGACGCGAGGGCCGGCCGGCAGCGAGGAAGCGCAGGAACCAGGGCAGCATCCTTACGGCATAAGAGGGACGCAGCCAGACCGGGCCTTCCGGATCGAGCAGCCAGCCGGGGATCTTCTTCCAGGTCGAAGGGCCGGAACCGGCGGCAAAATCGAGCGCGATGCTTGCCATATTGCCGAAGGAGGTGCCGCGGCCCGGCTCGCCCTTGTCGATCAGCGTCACCTCAAACCCGCGCCGCTGCAGCTCAAAGGCGATCGAGGCGCCGATCACGCCTGCGCCGACGACCGCCACGTTTCTCTTCGTCTCATCCGCCATGCCATCAACCCATCGCACGGCAGACAGAAGTGCCGTCGTGAATCTGATATATCACAACAAGATGCGATGCCTAGAGAATTTCCGTTTTTCCCGGATCACGAAAATTCTCTATCTCTTTGTTTTTTCGCAAACCCGAAACGCAAAACCGATCTGCACTTTTGCTGGAATTGCTGGAATTTTTACTGGCTTTCCGGCAGGCCCGCACCGACGCTGTCGCCGACCGAACCGACGGTATTGTTCATCGACTGGCCGAGACGCTTCAGCTGGGCGTCGTAGTTGCGCCGGGTGCGCGGATCGAAGATCGCAATCGGCGTGCTGACGGCAACGCTGACAGCACTTCCGGCGGTCTGGGCAGCGCCCATCGCCACGGCGCCGACGGCCTCGCCGAGGCCGACATTGGAATCGGTGATCGCTTGGCCGGCAATCAGCCGGTCGCCGATCAGCTTCACCACCTCGGGGCTTTCGGCGAATTTGCCGTGGTTCAGGCGGTCGCCGCCCTTGAGCTTGGTGAGATCGAGCACGGTGATGCCGGCGGCCTCGAGCTTGCTGCGATAGGGCTCGACGGAGGGATCGATCTGGCCGAGCCGGTCGACATTGCCGGAGATGCGCCGTGAAAGCGCCAGAGCCCGGTCATCCCTAGAGACGAAGATGGTGAAGTGCGGCCTGTCCTTGCCGAGGCTGGCGAACTGGCGGCCGAAGACATCGACATCGAGATCCGGCGAGGCAAGGATGACATTGTTGATCTTCGGTGCGACGTGGCCGTTGCGGATCGCCATCTGCCTGAGCGATTCGACGGTGAGCCACGTGCCCATCGAATGCGCCATGATGGTGACGTCGCTGACGGCTGGATTGGCGGCGGTGCGGGTCAGCAACTCCTCCAGCGCATCGCGGGAATAGTTGGTGCTTTCCTTGTCGTAATTATAATCGAAGATGCTGCCGCGCGACGGCCAGGTGAAGACGACGGGCGCGACGTCGGCATGCGAATCGTGGACGATCTGCGCGAAGCGGTAGACGGCATCCTCATAACGATTGTTGAAGCCGTGGACGAAGACCAGTACGCGGCGGCTCTTCGGCATATGCGACTTCAGCCAGGTCTCGCCGGCCCGCTCGCCTTCCAGCGGATCGACGGAAACGGTGACGAAATCGCGCAGCGGATCGGCCGGCAGGCGGCTTGGCCATTGCACCTGGCCGACCTTGCGATTGGCTTCCGGCGGGATGGAGACATCGACGGCATTGACGGTGAGCCCGGTGCCGCGCTCACCGGAGAAAAGCACGGCGGGATTGTCGTCGGCAGCGCGTGTCGTGGCAACGAGCAGATCGACCTTCGACGTGCCGGGCGGCACGGTGCCGGTCGCCTGCATGACACCGACCGGCCTGCCGCCGCAGCCGGAAAGCGCCATCATTGCCACCAAAAGACCTGTCACGGCCGCGTGCGGGGCGCGTCTCTTGCCGATCATGACCAACTCCAATCGGTTCACGCACCGGACAGGCGGCGCCCGTCCAAATAGTCCGACGACGCTTGCCGAGTCAAACCGCGGGCGGTCGAAGCCTTTTGGGCATGAGAGAAATGAGACTTGGGGGAAAAGAAAAAAGCCCGACGCGGGAGGAGGTGCGCCGGGCTCTTGATCCTGACTGACAACTGGGAGGAGGAGTGTTGTCAGTCCGATGTAAGAGCGCTGGGAGGAGGAGTGCGCTGCTTACGAAGATAGGTATAGCCAATTCTTTTGATTCGGCATAGCGAAAATACCGCAATGCAGCAATGCACTGTATGCAAGGCTTGCCCCCAAAACAACAGGTCACCGCCTCATTTTGCAGCATGTTTGACCGGATGGTCAAAATTATGCCGAAAATTGCGGCCTCGGGGATCGCCGGCATTGCCCTCATCTGGAGGCCGCCACCTCTGCCGGGTCGAACCACAGCTCTCGACCCGTCCACGGTCACGTAAACGGAGCGAAGGGACATGCCGCGGCGTCTCGACTCCCTCTTCTCCCCAGCGGGGAGAAGGTGCCCGTAGGGCGGATGAGGGGGCCGGCGAAGCCGGTCTTTCCTACAACGGGTGCGGGATAGGAATGGAAGGGCACGCCGTGTGGCCCCCTCATCCGCCTGCCGGCACCTTCTCCCCGCTGGGGAGAAGGGAACACACCGCGACCTCTCCGTTTCCCGCCTCGTCAAGCAGCCTTGAAGACCTTCCTGCCTTCGCCGTCGAGGGCGGAGAATTCCTCGTTCGAGAGGGTGATGTCGACGGCTGCGACATTTTCCTCGAGATGCTTGACCTTGGAGGTGCCGGGGATCGGCAGCATCACCGGGCTGCGCTTCAGCACCCAGGCGAGCGCGATCTGGCTGGGTGCTGCATTGTGCTTCCTGGCGATCGTATCGAGCAGTGAGCCTGGCTTGGCGAGGTCGCCGGCGGCCAGCGGATACCACGGGATGAAGCCGATATTGTGCTTGGCGCAATAATCGAGCACGTCCTCGCTGGTGCGGTCGACGAGATTGTAGCGGTTCTGGACGGTCGCGACCTTGAAGTGCTTCGAGGCGGCCTCGATGTCGGCAACGGACACTTCGCTCAGACCCGCATGGCGGATGAGGCCGCTATCGAGCAGCGATTTGATCGCATCGAATTGCTCCCTGGCCGGCACTTTCGGATCGATCCTATGCAGCTGCCAGAGATCGATCTGCTCGACGCCGAGATTGCGCAGGCTTTTATGCACTTGCTGGATCAGATATTCCGGACGTCCGACGGGCAGCCAGATATCGGGACCGTGGCGGGTCAGGCCGCCCTTGGTGGCGATGACAGACTTGCCGCCATAGGGATGCAGCGCTTCCTTGATCAGCCATTCGGAGACATCGGGGCCGTAGGAATCGGCCGTATCGATGAAGTTGACGCCGAGTTCCGGCAGGCGCTTCAGCGTGCGGATGGATTCGGCATGATCGGAAGGCTCGCCCCAGATGCCCTTGCCGGTGACGCGCATGGCGCCGAAACCGAGACGATTGATCTCGATATCGCCGCCGATCCTGAAGGTGCCTGACTTTGCTGCGTTGTATTGGGCTGCGTTGTGACTGGACATGGTCTTTCCTCTCTTATCAATCAATCATTGAAATCTGTGGAACGCTCGGAGGCGGATTGCACAGCCGCGGCACGGATGCCGAGGCTTTCGGAGATGCCTTCGAGCGCGAATGTCTGCCCTGATCGAAAGCGATGCCCGGCATGGTGAAGATCCGCCTATCGCGGGGATCATCAGAATGTGGCCGCTGCGACGCTTGCAGATATAGGACAGGACAGACCCGATAACAGGGCTCGACAAACGGGGCCGACGAAAGAAATGGTGCTGGAACAGCGGCGCCGGATAGACTCGCAAGGAGCGTTCGAGCCTCGCATGGAATTGGATCGCATCTGCAGACAAGAAGCCAACTTGACCTATCCTCTCCAGGGGGATAGGTCTAAATCCAGTTTGGATAGAGATCTGCAATGTTGGTCAGCATCAGGGAATGGTTCGGTTTCGGTCAAGGCGGTCAATCCCATGGCCACAGTCACGGCTCGCACGGCCATTCGCATGGAGATGCCGGAGGCCACGGGCATACGCACGGCGTCGTCGATCCGAGCATCGCCTCGTCCGAGCGCGGCATCTGGGCGATCAAGTGGTCGTTCGTCATTCTGGCCATCACCGCAGCCCTGCAGCTCGTCGTCGTCTTCTCTTCGGGAAGCGTGGCGCTGCTGGCCGACACCATCCACAATATCGGCGATGCCGCCACCGCAATTCCTTTGTGGATCGCCTTCACACTGGTCCGACGGAAGCCGACGAAAACCTTCAACTATGGCCTCGGCCGGGTCGAGGACCTTGCCGGCATGCTGATCGTTCTGATCATTCTCTTCAGCGCCATCGTCGCCGGCTATGAGGCAATCGACCGCCTGCTGAACCCGCAGCCGATCACCCAGCTTCTGGCGGTCGCCGTCGCCGGCGTCGTCGGCTTCATCGGCAACGAGGCCGTGGCGGTGTTCCGCATCCGTGTCGGCAGGCAGATGAACAGCGCCGCGCTGATCGCCGACGGCTACCACGCCCGCACCGATGGTTTGACGAGCCTGGCCGTCGTGCTCGGTGCGGTCGGGGCCTGGCTCGGCTTTCCGCTCGCCGATCCCATCATCGGCCTGCTGATCACCATCGCGATCTTCGGCATCGTCTGGCAATCGGCGCGAGCCATCATCACCCGCAGCCTCGACGGCATCGAGCCGGGGATTACGGACGAGATCCACCATGCAGCAGAGCATGTCGCAGGCATCGAACGCCTGACGGACGTCAAGGCTCGCTGGATCGGTCACCGGCTCCATGCCGACGTTACGATTTCGGTCAGCGGCGACAAGCCCGTCGCGGATGCCAACGTCATCGTGGCCACGCTTCGCAATGAGCTTCACGCCCATCTTCCGGCGCTGGGTACGGCGAGCATCCAGATCGACGAGGCAGCCGCCGAAGCGCCCTCCAACCATCGCGGCCACGGGCATCACCATGCTCCCGCTGCGTTCACGGTGAGTTCCCGATTGGCGACCGGATTGCTGGAGATTGTCGACACGCCGGAGGGTGAACGCATGCGGCTCTCCATTTCGAAACACGCAAAGGGGCTCGAGGCCGTCGTGGAGATCGCCCGCGATGGTTTCGTCGAGCGGCTGCCTCTGCTCCCTTCGCCGGCCGATCATCACGCCTTGATCAGCAACGTCGCTCCGGCCGAGCCTCACGCGTTCGATGCGGTGCTGAAGCTGATGGCAGGCGTCGACGTCGACGACCTTCCGTTTCGAATGGAAGCGCCGGAAGGCCATCATCACTGACTTGTCCCGGAGGCGATCCCCGGCGTAAGGTCGAGCGCCCTTCTGCTCGGAAGGATCGAGAACATGGACACGATGACCGAACCTCACACCCACGCCACCCATCCGGAGATCGTCAAGCGCCTGAAGCGGGCCGAGGGTCATCTGAAGAGCGTCATCACGATGATCGAGGCCGGCAAGCCGTGTCTCGACATCGCGCAGCAGCTCTCTGCGGTGGAGAAGGCGATCATCAACGCCAAACGGACGCTGATCCAGGATCATCTCGACCACTGCCTCGAAGAGACGGTCGGCGCCCTGCCGCGCGACAAGCGGCAGTCGATCGACGAGTTCAAGACGATTACGAAATATCTTTGAGGAAATGACCGAGGTTACCTGGCGGCCTATTCTTCGTGGGTAATGGCGGCCGCTTCGATCCCAGCGGTCTGCCAGTGGCCATCGCGAAATTGGGGCGCTATATCCTGCTTACAGTTTTGACGACGGGACTGGCCTGATGCCCTGGCAGCAGATCATCGAATTCCAGCGCGACATCTACCTGTCATTCGCAGAGCATATCAAGTCGTTCGCCGCTGGCGGCGGCTGGTTTGCTTTCCTTGCCTTTCTTCCAATGGGCGTCGCCTTCGGCGCAGCCCATGCCCTGACGCCGGGGCACAGCAAGTCCGTGCTCGCCACTTACCTCACGGGATCCTCGATAAAGGCCCACAAGGCGCTGTTGGTGTCGATGGCTCTGTCGTTCACCCATGTGAGCATGGCCGTGCTGATCGCACTGCTCGCGCTGCCTCTGGTCTCGCATTCCTTCGTCGATGCCGGGTCGGCACCCGTACTTCAGGCCGTAAGCCGTGGCCTGCTCGGCCTCATCGGGCTGTGGATGGTATCGAGCGCCCTCTTCCGACATGCACACACCCATTCAAGCGGCGAAGGCGTCGCCGTCGGTTTCATGGCCGGCTTGATCCCCTGCCCTCTGACCTTGTTCGTCATGACTTTCGCGATGATCCATCAGGTGGTCATCACCGGACTGCTCTTTGCCCTGTCGATGATGTTCGGGGTCTGCGTCACGCTTTCGGCGGTCGCAATCCTCGCCGTGATGTTCCGCGAGCAGCTCGCCCGCCTGATGAGCACGCGGCCGAGGCTTCTGGCGGTGGTTTCGAAATCCATCGAGGCGGCGGCCGGCGCGATCCTCGTTGCCGTCGCTCTCCATGAAACCATTTTTGCCTGATCTTTTGCTTGCGGGCTTATGCACCGATCAAAGGCGGACGACTGAAATCGTCAGATCGACGGCGGTTGGAACCCGAAGCTGGGCTGCGCCGCCTCAGCCGGCCCCGCGTCAACGCCTGGTCTTTGCCTCGTCGCCGAATTCCGCCAGCATCTTCCAAAGGTCGGTGAAAATCTCCCGGGCGAAATCCTGCGGCGAAGCACTTGGCGGGCGCTGCTGCCAGAGCTCAGCCCCGACGCGCAGCGCACCGATGACGATGGCCGCAAGGACGCGCATGCGCGGCCGCTCGAGCGGATCACCTCCCTTGCGCAGCAGCAGCGCCTCGGCGAGCTTCTGTTCGAGCCTGGCGTATTTCAGCTGGTCGCGGGCCTTCAGCGCCGGCGTGCGATGGATGAGGTCCCCACTCGCCAAGCCAGGCTCGTCGACGGAGGCGATGACGGTTGCGGTGATCGCCGCCTCGACCGCGGCGACGGAGGACTCGCCCACCGGCCTTGCGGCGATTGCCGCTATCAGGCGATCGGCGAAGGCATCCTGCCAGGCGAAAACCACCTCTTCCTTGGAGGGGAAATAATCGAAGAAACTGCGTTTGGAGACATCGGCCGCCTCGGTGATGTCCTCGATCGTCGTGGCCTCGAAGCCGCGCTGCAGAAAGAGGTTCATGGCCGCCTGCTCGATGCGCGCGCGCGTCTGCCGCCGCTTGCGTTCCCGCCTGCCTTCGGTCGTCTCCGTCCGCTTGTTCTCAGCCATTCCGGCCCGGCATCATCGTTCAGCCGCCGGGTTCATTGGAAAAGGCGGCGACGTCGTCGATATCAGTCTCGCTCTCGCGATAGCCGATGCGCTCGCGCGACAGTTCCAGCGGTTTGCTGCGCGAAATCCTGTAGACAGACGCCGGCGGCAGGTTGCGCACCGTCCCGCCGATGCGCACCGCCTTCAGGCCGAGACGCTCGAGGATCGGCCGCGGCACCGGGCAGCGCGGACCATAGGTAAACTGATAGACGGCCCCGCCCGGCCGCATATAGGCGAAGGCGCCGGCCATGATCGAGGCGATCTTGTCGGGCGACATGGAGAGCAGCGGCAGGCCGCTGACAACCGCGCCGACCGGTTCGCCTTCGAAAATATCGGCATGGGCGAGATGGGCGGCATCCATCTGCAATATGCGCGCCGTTGGGAACCGCGCCTGCAGCGAGGTGATGAACTCCGGGCCATACTCGATCAGGGTCAGATCCGCTTCGCTCACCCCGCGCGCCAGCAGCGCCCGGGTGAAGACGCCGGTTCCCGGGCCGAGCTCGATGATCGGACCGTCGAGTACGGCAATTTCACCGGTCATGATCCTGGCAAGCGAATCCCCTGACGGTGCGATCGCCGCGACCCGAAGCGGATTGCTGATCCAGCAGCGGAAAAAATGCAGGAAATCGGCGCGCGCGGACTTTGCAGTCATGATTATCCCACCCGTCTGAAATTCGATTGATTACGAAATGCGACCATCGCGGCGAGCATGGCAATTCCAAGGCAGACGCGTCAATCGCTCCTGGCTGCGGCTTTTCGCAACACCACCGTCAACTGTTTGCGCGATTCTGTACTTATTGCATTTTTGCATTTGGTGCAACATCGTAAGAACGACAACTGGGGAAGGACATGCCGTATCCGGCTGGCAAGGCCGAGGATGGTGCCGAGGGGAGAGCGATGTCTGCCAACAAACTGAGGGCGGCTCGGAGGCCGCCCTTCAGCTCAGACGGGGCCGCTCGATGGCGAACGGCCGAGCGCCTCGTCAGTAATTGCAGCTGGAGCTGCTGGTCGGGTTGAAGCCGAGCTTGCAATCCATGTTGAGCGGCTTCTTCGGGTTCATCATATAGTGTGTCGAGCCCGTGGTTTCCGAGGCGCGCTCGCCGATCGAACCGGTCGTGCGCCTGTCGTGTTCAACCTTGGTTTCTTGGCGCACGACCGGGCGCTTGGCTGCACCCTGCTCCGTCGCGCTCGACTGGAGGGGAGCTGCCGTGGCCTGGAAGGCCGAGAGGCCGAGGATTGCGCCGAAGGCAGCAGCCACCAGGCCGTTCTTGAAAGTCGTGGTCATCATCGTCTCCTTGGGAGGATTCAGGGAATTTACGCCCCGGAGTTAGGAAGGCGATCTGTCACATACTACGGTGCCAAAGCAGAGGTCACGGACATGTGAGCGGCGGCCCGATCGAGAAAGAGGCGGCTCGACGCCGCCTCCTTCATTTGCCGGCTCAATAGCCGTTATCACACGGCATGCTGCCAGGACCGATCGATCCGGAAAACTTGGGGTTGCACATTCCCGGGCGTGCGGGCCTGTTCACCGGCTGGCGGACGGAGCCCGTGGTGCCGGCCTCGGCGCCGAAGGCGGCAAGCGGATACCAGTAGCCATCGGAATGGCGGCGGGTGCCGGGACGCTCCGTGCGAAAACCTTGATAGCCACGCCATGTACCGGCATGTTCTTTATTTTGCACCATTTTCACGTCCGAGACGATCGGTGTCGGAACGGTCTGCACGGTCGCCGCCCGCACGGAAACGATCGGCGCGAGGCCAAGAAGGAGACCAAGCGCGACGGTGGATGGAGCAAGACTGAGCATTTTCATGATAAACCCTCCTTACTGGATCTACGTCAGGAAAATGCTTTCTTGGCGCGCAGAGTTCCCTTGCCGCACGCAACTTCCAACAGTCGTGATTGCAGGCGATCCGGCGTGACTGAATCGGCCAAAAACGTGAAAAGCCGCGATCAGGAAGAGGGCTCAAACGGCGCTTGTGAGGAAACTTGAATTCTCTGTTCTCAATTCGCGTATAACGTCCGGTAACCCTGGCCGGAGAGGCAGGCGACATATTGGCGATGGGCGGCGGCGCGCGCTATCGTTTCGGCCTCCAGCTCATCGGCCCCGGCATATCCGGTCAGCTGGGCGCGCAGCTGATACTGCTTTCTCGCCTCGTCATACATGGCGTTGCCGTCGGTCATGCAAAGACCGTGCGCTACAGCGGGCGGATTGACCGGCACGCCGACCGCGAGGAGCACGGGATCATTGGCATGGTCGATGCAGCCGGCAAGCGCTGTCATCATCGCCAGGGCAGCCAGAGCCCGAAAAATTCGCACCGTCATGCATTCCTCCGGCTGAAGCGCCTCAAAGATCATCAGACCTGCGGATACATCAGGAAGGTTGCGCGAAACTAGGCAGACGGCTTGCCCGCCAATTTCGAACCGGGGGTTGGGAGACGGAGTTCCTGATCGTGGCGAAATGTCTTCGTTAGGAACACCCCACCAAGATCTATATAGCACTTCGGAATCCCGAAATTGGTTGGGGCGTTGAATTCATTCAACGTTTCCTCACCTGCACAGGTCACGAAACCCGGCGGATTTCGGAATCCCGAAGCGGGGGGATTTCGGGATTCCGAAGTGGGGTTTTTTTCTTCCTGCCGACGCGCCCGCGTTTGTCGGCGGCAAGCTTGCGGTCGGTCTCGGACCATTTGCGGCACCTTTCCGCCGTGCACCATTTCCACTCGTCGGTCGGTGGCGCACCCTCATGGTCACCGACAAAGGTCAGCGTGAACCGGTTGGGATGCGCGACACCGCTGCCTGCCCGGCCGCGGCGAACTTTTATCAGCCCCTTATATTCGAGCTCATCGATCGCATCGGCCACATATTCGCCGGTCACGCCGTAGGACACGAACTGAGGATGGGTCACGATCAGCTTGCCGTTTTCCAAGGCGGCGTGCGACGTGTGCTCGATGACGATGCGGAAGAAGGCGCGGCAGGCGTTCGCGCTCAATGTCGTGAAGGCCGCAGATTCCAGCAACTGAATGGTGAACCATTGCCAGCGAAGACTGCCGTCATCTGCCGCGCTCGGGGGAGCGGTATGCTTGCGCACCATCGCCCGCGTCTTTCCCTGACTGGTTCGGCTTTTGTCGCGAGGGTTGAATTCCGCCATCAGCCCCTGGCCCGTGCTGTCGGTCGGTATCCGCCCGCCTTCCCGAGCCTGTTGCGGGAACTCCGTTCATGCAGCGCACGGCCAAAGCTCGTCCACACCATCACCTCATCTCTGAGAAAAAATTTGCTCAACATCTAACAGTCCGTGGTTGCAATTGCGGCAAACCTAGCGCAAGAACGATCCATGAACTAGGAAAATATTCTTAGTTATGATCTTCTATTATCCAGTCCCTTCTGCTAGGATCGCTGCAATGAATCTCGGGGGTAGAAGCGCGATGCGAATAAGCGGTATGGGTGAGAAGAACGTGGTCGTTTGCATCAGGCGATTGTTGGCATTGATTTCGATTTTGCTGGGAAGCGCCGTTCAGGCTTTTTCCTGCGATCAGACCATCGTGATATCTAACTGGTCGTTCTGTGCGATCGCCAACGTGACCGATGAGGGCGGCGACGCTGATTGGAAAGTCGTGCCTGCATGGACTCGCGAGAAAGCCATAAGCGCCTATTTCGGAAACGATCCGCGGCTCTTAGCAAACCACGGACTTTGCAACGCCAAATTCCACAACGTCGTACTCTGCCAGCCGGGATGGCAAACGGGCAACCCGGATGAGTGCTCATATCTGGTTTGCAGCGGCTATTACTCAGCCCTGTTCGGGAAGGAAGAACGGGAAGACTATTTGAGAGACTATCCGGACGCGCAATAGCTTTTCGCTTCGTTGCCGTGGGGCAGAGACTGGAGCGGCCGACGAGAAGTGCTTAACCTTGATCTCCCGATCTCAATCTTGAAAACCTGGAGCAGCTTCGCGCAAAACGATTATCGCAGCGGCGGCACTAGCCATTCTCTTCATCAGCCAATAAGCCCGCGGCCCGGCAGCCGGAAGGCGCCCTACAACCCTTCAATTTCAGAGGCCTTGGGTGAACGACGCGGGACTTCAACCCTTCGCTTCAGGGATCAGATGTATCATAGTTCCGTCTCTCGCCGCATCGCTGATCGCCGTTGCAATCGCCGGAACGGTCCACGCGCGACGAGCGCCTCTGGCGGAGGGCTTTTACCGGGACCCGGATCGATAAAGGCCGAACACTGGTGATCCGAATCCAGCATCGCCATCAATGGTGTGGCGACAATCGTTTCGCCGCAGGCGGCGCAGCGGAGAATGTAGGAACCGCGATGAACGATCGATTCCGTTTTGTCCAATCCGCACGAGGGGCAGGCCAAGATATTGGTCATTGCTTCACCCCAGCATGGGCACGCGGCTCTAGGAGGCGGCCGCCAGAATAATGGCGATCGCGAGCAGCATGGGACCCATCCACTTGAAGTGGCGAAGCAGGGGCGGCCGGCTGGCCGGCTTGCCTGGATATGGCAGATAACCAAAGCCGACGGATGTCATCCACAGGCCGGCGCAAAACATGATGATTTCATCGATATAGACTGCGATCATGACGTTCCTGCCTTCGAAGCGGCGCTGCGATATCTCCGTCTCCGCGCCCGATGCCGCTCATCCTGCTCACCAGCACGGCCAGACGGAAGAGAAGAGTGGAGCTGAGAGACTAAGCTTGGGGTAGCAAGGGCTATTCGTGCGAGCTCCCGGCAGATCTGCAGCCAGAACCCGGTATGGCCGGACCCGGAAAGGTCTCAATCGTTGCCCGCCAGGGAGACACCTTGCCCGGCAAAACCTTGCTGGCACGTGAATTCGTTCAGGAATTCTGAGAGGCGCAGCATAAGCGCGCGAAACAGCGGCACGAAGCTATTTTCGAAAAGCACATCCCAGCAGCTCGCTGATCGAGAAAGGCATCTCGTTCATGCTGCACCTCGCCACGCCGGATGAATCGCCCTATGTGTGCAGGCTGCAGCGGCAGAGAGTACGCAGCGGAGGTCCTGAGATCATGCAAACCATTTGGAAGAAGCCGGTAACGCTCGCCCTTGAAGGGCCGGATCAGTGGGTGGTGATCCAGACGACCCAGGCCGCGACATGGGCGCTGGTCGAAGACTGGCCGACCGAAGAGGGGCCTGCCTTGGATAAGGCTTGTGCGGTTTGCGCCGACGTCATGGCGGGAAAACGGAACCGGGAAGAGGCGCGACAGGCGTTCATCGACGCTGCGATCGAAGCCGGAATCCCGATGAAGGAATGAAGCTAGATGCGCTGAGGTGAGACAGGCCTAATATGCATGCGTGAGAGAGTGGAGGAGTGATCACGGGCCGATGAACTTGTCACGGTTCCAGATATCCGTCCTGGAGCCGACGCATCCAACCGGGTTAGAGAATTGGGTGCCGATATCATTGATGCGCGGCCAGCCCACCATTGATCTGTTGCCACTCTCAACCATCGGAAAAGCTCCGACATCATTGTGGTAGCAACCGCCGTACGGCCATCCGAACTGTCGAGGCCGATCACCTCAATGGCAAAGGTATCGACCCAATGCCGTCCAAACATGTCTGCATTGCCCGGCTGATCGAAGTACAAGGTGAGCTGGTTCTGCTCATTTATTCCAGCAAGTATTGCGCTAGAGGGAGGAAAATTTTCGAGGCCCGCTATCGGCGGGATTAACTGCGCGGCGGCGGTCTTTGTAATCGAGGGGGAAGATCGCCAACCGATAGGCCTTGTCCTTTGCGGAACAAGCAGAGTGTATTTGACCCCTTCGCGCACGAACGGTACCGCCTGCGAAGGCGGATCGCTTCTGCTCAATACGAGATCACCTGCATAGCTAAAAAGGAAAAGATCGCCAATATGAGCTTTGCTCATGTGTTTTTCGTCGCCTTTATGTGCGGGGCTAGGACGGCGCTTTAAAAATCAGACGTCATCCGGCCATTCGCGCGCGCCATGTTGAACAAAGAGGATTTCGACATGTTCTTCGCGAACACGGTAAGCCACGATGAAGGGCGTTTGCGGAATGACGAGTTCGCGGGTGCCTTTGATCTCCCCCAAACGGCCAATAAACGGATTTGCAGACAGGAGTTTGCCAGTCTTTGTGTGAATGTCATTCACCACACGGGAAGCCACGCGCGGATTACGCTCCCCGATGTAATCGCCTATAGCAGCAAGTTCTCGAAGATAACGTCTCGTCCAGACGATGCGCACGTTTTGTCACGCCGGATTGTATTTATTGAGAACGGCCGCGATTTCCTCATCGGTTGCAAATCCGTCTGTGTCGGCGTCCTCGATCCCGGCCTGAACGCCCGCAATCCACTTTTCCTGCCAAGCCAGAGAACGGCCATGGGCCAGAGCATCCTCGATGATTTGCCCGCGCGTCAACGTCGAACGCTCGGCCAACATATCGATCCGGCGGCTGAGGTCTTCTGCAATCTCAACGGTATTTTTCATGGGTTTATTCTGCCATACCCTGCAACCGCCTGCCAAGCTAATTCAAGTTGACGTTCGGCTGGACGACGGCTTTGACCTTGCCGTTCGAGGCGTTAACGCAGATTTGTCGTGACAAAAGAGAAATGGCGCACCCGAAGAGATTCGAACTCCTGACCCCCAGATTCGTAGTCTGGTGCTCTATCCAGCTGAGCTACGGGTGCGTGCAAAATGCGGCGGTGCCGCTTGCGTGGCGATCCTCTAAAACGTCCTTCGGGACAATGCAAGAGCATTTCTGAAAAAATCGCGTCTTTGTCTGCCAGCAGCGGCGCCTTCAGAAATCACGTCACTTCTCGATATGCGTCCGGCTGCGATAATCCTCCAGCGAAACCGGACGATCGGGGATCTCGATGCGGAACTGCGTCCCAACCGTCGGTTTTTCCACCAGGGCGATCGTGCCGCCATGGGCGAGCACCAGCTCGCGGGCGATGGTGAGGCCGAGGCCGGTGCCGCCGGAACGGGCGGAGCCGCGGAAGGCGGCAAAGAGGTTTTGGCGCGCTTTCAGCGGCATGCCCGGACCGGTATCATCGACCGTGATGCTGACGACGCTGCCGACGCGCTGGGCGGCGACGGTGATGCGCTTCAAGGCGCCAGGCGCACCCTCGCTCGGCGCGGTCAGCGCCTGCAGCGCGTTGCGGCAGAGATTGTGGATGACGCGGAACAGCTGTTCGCCATCGGCATCGACCTTGAGGTCGGCGCTGATCTGCTCGACGAATTCGATGCCGCTCTGCGGATCGATCGCCAGTATATCCTTGACCTCCTGGGTGAGCTCCAGAAGCAGGATATGGCGACGGCGCGGCGCGGATTCGCTCGCCTTGCCGTAGGACAGCACCTCGGTGGTATAACCGACGGCGCGGTCGATGGTGCGCAGCAGCTTCGGAGCGAAGCTCTTGACCATCGGATCATCGACATCGACCAGCCGGTCCGACATCAGCTGCGCGGAGGCCAGGATATTGCGCATGTCGTGATTGATCTTGGAGACGGCGAGGCCGAGAGCGGCAAGGTTCTTCTGCTGCTTCAGCGTCTTTTGCAGCTCCATCTGCATCGAGGTGAGGTTGCGGCCGGCGACGGCCAGTTCGTCACGGCCGCCGTCACCGATATAGATATGGGCCGGGTTGTCCGGATCGGAGGAGAATTGCTGCATGCTGCCGGTCAGCCGGCGGATCGGGCCGATGAGGATGCGGTTGATCGCAAAGAAGATCAGTGTTGCCGTGAACAGCGAGATCAGCACCGACAACAACAGGACATTGCGGGAATAGACGAACATCGCCCTGCGCAGCGGCCGGTCCTTCATCACCACCTCGACGCCGGTGTTGGTGTCGCCGACGGGGCCATAGACGCGGATCATCCTGTTGCCGCCGAAGACCAGCGTGTCGAGCGCATCGCGTATCGCCGTTAGCGCCGGCACGTCGGTCAGATCGTAGGCTTCGTCGACTGAGGTCGGCATATCGGTCGTCGCCAGCAGCCGCGAGGTGCCGTCCTTGCGCAGCACAATCGCCTTGGTGCCGGTCGCCTCCAGCGTCTCCTTCTGCAGCGCGCGCGGCAACTCGACCGGCTGCAGCCCATCGATGACGATGGCGGCGGCAGCGGCCGTGTTCAGCCTGTCCTGCAGCCAGCGCAACCGCATGCTGGCGACCGAGGGAAAGAAGATCAGGATTTCGGCGAGCATGATGAAGACGATGGTGAGCCAGAGCAGCTTGCCGGAGAGACCGCCGAACAGGCCGGCAGACGGGCACCGCGCCCTTGCGGCCTCGCCGGCCGCCGGGTTTTCCGCCGAAGGATTGTCGCCCTGGTCTCTTATCGGCATTCTCGTCTCGCCCGATCGGCAGCATTTCAGCCGCCCTTACCGCTGAGCTCTATATTAGACCAAGATGCTGCGCTTTCAAATCTTTGCGAGCAGCGTCACCTCGTCACAAGAAAATGCCGCCCGAGAGGAGGAAAGCCCTCCCCAACCCTCCCCACAAGGGGGAGGGACTAATTGCGGCGCCCGCGCAGCAAATGTCAGCCTTTCCGCGGATGAAACGACGAAGTGGGAAGCGCCAGCGCGACAGGTTAAGCCCCTCCCCCTTGTGGGGAGGGGTTTGGGGCGGGGTCTTTGCCGATCGGGCAGAAAAACTAACGCCGCCCGGAGGCGGCGTTAAAAGGCGCGTGATCAGTAAAGCTTAGAACTCTTCCCAGCTCTGCTCGGCTGCGGCCGCATTACCGCCGAAGGCGCGGGCGACCTTGGCGATCGCGCGGCGGGCGGGCGAGGCAACCGGCCTTTGCGGCTCGTTGCGGACTAGCGCCACTGGTGCCGGCGCATCATCCGACAGTTTGAAGCGGGCAATGAGGCGCACCAGTCCACCGGCTTCGGCTGAAAGCCTGTGGGTGGCGGCGGAGGTTTCTTCCACCATCGCCGCATTCTGCTGTGTCACCTGGTCCATCTGATTGACGGCGGTATTGACTTCCTTGAGGCCGGTCGACTGCTCGGTCGCAGCCGTCGCGATCGAATGGATATGGTCGTTGATGGCAATAACGCGGGTGCCGATTTCCGCCAGCGCCTCGCCGGTCGCCTGCACCAGCTTGACGCCGACCTGCACCTCGTTGCCCGATTTGGTGATCAGCGCCTTGATGTCCTTGGCGGCCTTTGCCGAGCGCTGGGCGAGTTCGCGCACTTCCTGGGCGACCACCGCAAAACCCTTTCCGGCCTCGCCGGCGCGGGCCGCCTCGACGCCGGCATTCAGCGCCAAGAGGTTGGTCTGGAAGGCGATCTCATCGATGACGTTGATGATCTGGCTGATTTCGCGCGACGCCTGCTCGATGCGGCCCATCGCCTCGACGGCATTGCCCACAACGACGCCGGAGCGGCCGGCATTCTCCTTGGCTTCGGACACCATGATGGTGGCTTCATGCGCCCGCTCGGTGGAATTCTGGACGACGGCGGTGATTTCGTCGAGGGCTGCCGAGGTCTGTTCGAGGGCGGCTGCCTGCTGCTCGGTGCGCTTCGACAGGTCGTCGCTGGCGTTGCGCAGCTCGGCGGTGTTGCCGTTCATCGCCTCCGTCGTCTGGCGCACTTCGCGCATCGTCGCCTGCAGGGTGACGAAGGTATTGTTGACGTTCTGCTGCAGCTCGGCGAAGGCGCCCTGGAAGTTGCCGCTCATCGTCTGGGTGAGGTCGCCTTCGGCAAGGCTTGCGATGACGCGGCGGGTCTCGCCGATGCCGGCATCGACGCTCGACAGCAGTGTGTTGATGTTGCCGGCGAACTGGTTGAGGTTGTCGTCCTCGTAGTCCTTGCTGATGCGGTGGCCGAAGTCGCCGGCTGCAGCCGCGGCCACGACGACCGACATGCTCGACTGCAGGTCGTCGCTCTTGGCGCGCATCGCCGCCTCCTGGGCGTTCAGGCGCTTGACGGCGAGGCCGTTTGCCTTGAAGACCGCAACCGCTGCGGCCATCTCGCCGATTTCGTCCGGACGGCCGGCGAAGGGAACCTCGGCGTCGAAATTGCCATCGGCGACTTCCTTGATCGCATGGGTAACGCGCTTGATCGGGCGGCTGAGATGGCTGGTGCCGATATAGAAGCCCATGCCGATGCCGACCGCGATGCCGATGCCGGTGATGGCGAGCACGAGCATCAGCACCCAGGAGCGGAAGCTCTCGATCTCGGCATTGACGGTTTCCAGTGCTGCCTTGTCGGTGGCGACGACGGCATCGATTTCCGCCTGGAACGCCTTGCGGTTGGCGCGGTTGGCGTCATTGTTGCCTTGTAGGCCGGCGGCTTCGGGGCCGACGTCCGTGCCGAGGCGGACGGTTTCCGTGCGGAAGGTGCGGAATTCCGCAGCGCGGGCGACAAGCTTGGCAAAATCGGCCTTCTCGCTCTCGGGAACGAGCGGCGCCCAACCCGAAATGACCTTGTCGATCTCGTCGAGGTCGGCCATCAGGCCCTTGGCGAAGTTCGGCGTGTCCTTGATCGTTTTGGCGGCATAGATGCCGCGCGCCTCCATGACCACAGCCGTGACGAAACGGTTGAGCCGTTCGCCGGCATAGGCGCGGGCGGCGGCCTGCTCATAAGCCGTCAGGTTGCGACTGTATTCGTGCATGGCGGACAATGCCGTTGCGCCGATCAGAAGTGCGACCGCGCCCATCACGCAAACCAGCAGATTAATTTTGCCCCGGATCTTCAATGCAATGCTCCTAGCTACGCCACTGCCTGGAAAGCAAATTCCCAGTCGATGCATTGAATATCGGCGAAATTAATTAAAGTTAGATTTCTATTATTTACGATTGTGGCTTCGGAAATGATCCATGCCGAATGCGGCCGGAAGGCGTAAGCGCCTGAAAACAGGGGCAATCGACCTGCCGCGGCGGAAAACTACAACCACTCGGAGCATGCCTAATTTCTTAACACCAAAGTGCGAACTTACTTTGGAGGCGGCAGTGCAGAGTGAAATGATCCGGGCATAATTGACTTTTGCGGGCTTCGTCCTTATAAGCCCGCGCACGTTCGGTCACTCAAGCCTTTCATGGTCAGCCCGTTCGAAAAACAACGCTCCTTGCATTATGCAAATTCAAGAAGGGCCGCACTCCGCGGTGTTTAAAATAAATGAAGCGTACCTACCAACCATCCAAGCTTGTTCGCAAGCGTCGCCACGGTTTCCGTGCGCGCATGTCCACGAAGGGTGGCCGCAAGGTCATCGCAGCCCGCCGCGCGCAGGGCCGCAACCGTCTGTCGGCGTAAGGCCGGGTTGCCCGGTAAGAGATGGCGGGCGAATTGACGACCAGTGAGACGAAACACACTGTCGGGCGGCTGAAGAGCCGCCCGCAGTTTCTTGCCGCGCGCGAGGGCGAAAAACGCCGGGGCGGCCTCTTCCTTCTCGAAGTCCTCGACCGGAAGGAACCCGACAGCCAGGCACGCGTCGGTTTTACAGTAACCAAAAAACATGGCAACGCGGTCGAACGGAACCGCATGCGCCGCCGCCTGAAAGAGGCGGTGCGGCTTCATGCGGGGTTTGCAATGCAGCCCGGACACGACTATGTGGTTGTCGCGCGCAGGGACGTGCTTGACGCGTCCTTCCAGGAATTGGCCGCGGAACTGAAATCCCGCGTGGAAACCAGGCCGAAACACCGGCGCTCCGGAGACGGACGCCCCAGGAACGTATGATGGAAAACAACCGCAATTACTTCATTGCGATCGCTCTCTCGGTGCTGATCGTCCTCGGCTGGCAGTTTCTCTATATGAATCCGCGCATCGAGGCCCAGCGCAAGACGCAGGAAGCCCAGAAGGCGCAGCAACAGACCGAGCAGGTGCAGCAGCCGGCAGCGGGCGGCCAGACGCCGGCCCAGCCGAGCGGTGCGGCACCTTCCAACCAGGCGGCCGCAACAGCGACGCTCGAGCAGGCGCTGGCAAAGACCCCGCGCGTGGTCATCGACACTGCTGCCCTCTCCGGCTCGATCAACCTTGCCGGCGCCCGCCTCGACGACCTGAAGCTCAAGGGCTACCACGAGACCGTCGACGACTCGAGCCCGATCATCACGCTGTTCAGCCCGGCCGAAACCAAGGACGGCTATTTCACCGAACTCGGCTATATCGGCAGCGACGCGACGGGCAGCGTTCCGGGTCCCTCGACGCTCTGGACCGCACCGGAAGGCGCCAAGCTCACCGAAAAGACGCCGGTGACGCTTTCCTATACCAATGACAAGGGCCTGACGTTCACCCGCACCATCTCCGTCGACGAACGCTACATGTTCACCGTCGCCGACAAGATCGCGAATGCCGGCCAGGCTCCTGCCTCGCTCAATTCCTACGGCCGTGTCACGCGTTACAACAAGCCGACGACGCCCTCCGTCTACGTGCTGCATGAAGGCTTCATCGGCGTCATCGGCGATGACGGCCTCGTCGAAACCAAATATACCGCCGCCGAAAAAGAAGCCGTCAAGCCGGCCAAATCCACCGGCGGCTGGCTCGGCATCACCGACAAATACTGGGCGGCGACGATCATTCCACCGCAGAGTGCTCCCTATGAGGCAAGCTTCTCGCATTTTGCCGACGGTCAGCCGCGCTATCAGGCCGACTATAAGGAAGATGCCTTCACCGTTGCGCCGGGCCAATCGATCGAACTCAAGAATCTCGTCTTCGCCGGCGCCAAGGAAGTGCCCGTCATCGACGGTTATGAGGCCAGCTACTCGATTCCGAAGTTCGACCGGCTGATCGACTGGGGCTGGTTCTATTTCATCACCAAGCCGATGTTCAAGCTGATGGACTTCTTCTTCCGCTACTTCGGCAATTTCGGTGTGGCGATCCTGTGCACGACCATCGTCGTCAAGGCTCTGTTCTTCCCGCTCGCCAGCAAGCAATACGCTTCGATGGCGAACATGAAGCGCATGCAGCCGAAGATGGAGGAGTTGAAGGCAAAATTCGCCGACGACCGCATGGGGCTGCAGCAGGCGACGATGCAGCTCTACAAGGAAGAGAAGATCAATCCGATCGCCGGCTGCTGGCCGGTGGCGTTGCAGATCCCGATCTTCTTCTCGCTCTACAAGGTGATCTACATCACCATCGAAATGCGGCATGCGCCCTTCTTCGGCTGGATCAAGGACCTTTCGGCGCCCGATCCGACGACGATCGTCAACCTGTTCGGCCTGCTGCCCTTCGAAGCGCCGACCATTCTGCATCTCGGCGTCTGGCCGCTGATCATGGGCATCACGATGTTCCTGCAGATGCGCATGAACCCGACGCCGCCCGATCCGACGCAGGCGATGATCTTCACCTGGATGCCGCTGGTGTTCATGTTCATGCTGGCAAGTTTCCCGGCCGGTCTCGTCATCTACTGGGCCTGGAACAACACGCTCTCGGTGATCCAGCAGTCGGTGATCATGAAGCGCCACGGCGTCAAGGTCGAACTCTTCGACAATCTGAAGGGTCTGTTCCGACGAAAAACGGCGCAGTCGAAATGATGCTTGCAGAGCCCCGCTCCGGCGGGGCTTTTCATTTCCGGGCGGCGGACGAAGGAGACAAGGCATGCCGCGTAGGCGCCTGAAAAGCTTGACATCCGCCCGCAAAACCATGAAGCCCGGTAAAAGACCCAACCCAGAGATTGCCGAGCCTGCATGTCCGACATCGAAAAGCCGCTCTTCGGCCACCCATGGATCTTCATCCGCGGCGTACCGTCCCTGAATTTCCTGCCGCCGGAAGGGCCGCTGGAAGTGGCCTTCGCCGGTCGCTCGAATGTCGGAAAGTCGTCGCTGATCAATGCGCTGGTCGGCCAGAAGGGCCTGGCACGCACCTCGAACACGCCGGGGCGTACGCAGGAACTGAACTATTTCGTTCCGGACGGTTATTCCGGCGAAGGCCAAGACCTGCCGCCGACAGCGATCGTCGACATGCCGGGCTATGGTTATGCGCAAGCACCGAAGGAACAGGTCGACAAGTGGACCAAGCTCGTCTTCGATTATTTGCGTGGCCGCGCAACGCTGAAGCGCGTCTATGTGCTGATCGACAGCCGCCACGGTATCAAGAAGAACGACGATGACGTGCTTGATCTGCTCGACAAGGCAGCCGTCTCCTACCAGATCGTGCTGACCAAGACCGACAAGATCAAGGCGGCTGGTGTACCGAAGCTCATTGCCGAAACGGCGGAAAAGATCCGCAAGCGCCCGGCCGCCTATCCCGGCGTGCTGTCCACTTCGTCTGAAAAGGGCGATGGGCTGGACGAATTGCGCCAGGCGATCGCCGAAACCGTCGGCATCGCCCGCTGGAAATAGAAGGCCTGAGCACCCGGACGCGAAGTCATTTGGTGTAAAGGTCGCCGCGGCATCCCGCAGTTGAACATAGCAGGGCCTGAAAACTAACGGTTGACGACGCAGCTTTGATGAGCTAGATAGCGGTCATCGAATTTTGCTTGCTGGCTTGGTTATCGCGCGATTGGCACCGCGCTCTGAACGAACTCCCTTTCAAAAATCGCTATCACCATCCGCATCGCCTCGGCGTTGCGGTTCTTCAATTTGCTATGAAAGGGTTCATCATCATGACCACCGGCACAGTTAAATGGTTCAATTCCACCAAAGGCTTCGGCTTCATTCAGCCTGACAACGGCGGCGCTGACGCCTTCGTTCACATCTCCGCCGTCGAGCGCGCCGGAATGCGCGAACTCGTCGAAGGCCAGAAGATCGGCTTCGACCTCGAGCGTGACAACAAGTCGGGCAAGATGTCCGCTTGCAATCTCCAGAACGCTTAATTCGGTATCTGCTTTCCTTTGACCACGGATGTACTGGCACTGCCGGAAGCACGTTATCAATCCAAGGCCAGGCGATTTGCCTGGCCTTTTTGTTTTCGCTCGCGCGTCGAGCCCACGAGTATCGGAGCCAACATGACAGAAACATACAGCAAATCTCGCCAGCGGGCGGAGATTGCCTTCGGCAGCGTCCAGACCCAGTTTTTCGCGAAGAACCAGGCGGCCGAGGAGCTCGAATCCGACGCCCAATCGCAGCAGGCAAAGACGTTGCGGCTTCGGGAGGCCCGGCTTGCGAGGGAACAGAGTAACCGGGTGTCGGCCACCTCTGCCCTCATCGCAAAACGCGCCAGGGCCTGCTGAGATCACAAGCCGATTGACAAGGCTCGAAATTTAGACCGCGCCTGAAACGATGGGCTTGCAGATCGTGCGCTGAAGGACGACCCGAAGCGTGCTGACATTCACTCGCATCGCATCAAGGAATTCATCAATGGCAGAGACTCCGCAGGAACTTCAGTCGATCAATACGGCCTGGCAGATCGCCATTCAGGAAATTCTGCGCATGGTGATCAGAGACATGTATCACGGCGGCGGCGAGGCTTCGTTCAAGACGCATATCAAGCGTATCGAAGAAGCGGCCGTCGACAGTATTTACACGGATTTGCGGCTGCGCGGGACGGATGAATGGACGGAAGTGCTGGTCAAGGAAAGGGCGAGCAATTTCGTCACGACGCTGCTGACGTCATTTACCTACGACCGGACTTAAATCACCCTTTGGCCGGCAGTCGATGGACGCGCCGCCGATCAACGCTTGCGTCCCCGCAGTTTTTAAGCCAACGCTTAATTCTCCTGCCGTGTCGGGAGCAGCCGTGTCCACGAGTAATATTTGATGACCGATAGCAAAGACCAGCCCCTTTCGCCCGAAGGTGTGGGCAGCCTGCCTCACCTTGCCGAAGCCCTTGATGATAGCCGGTTTCGGCACTTTCTCGATCATGTCCCATTCGCGGTGGCTGTCTCCGAACTCAGTGGCAATGAACCGCTGATTTACGTCAACCTCGAATTCGAACGGCTGACGGCGCTGGAGGCAACCGAGGTCCAGGGAAAACCCTGGCCGGAAATTGAATTGAGCTCCACCGCCGTCTCCGGAGAGGTGCCGCTCACCGCCGCCGTGACTTCTGCGGAGGAGTATATCGGTGCCTTCTCGCTGGTGGCCGAACCCGAGAGCACCGTCATTGTCGATGTCTGGTCGAATACCATCGTTGACGATGATGACACCCCACTTTTCCGTTTGGTGGCTTTTGCTGCCCGCAATGAGACGACGGCCGCTGAGAGCTTCGGCGAACTGCTGACGGAGAAAGATGTCCTTCTGCGGGAACTTCAGCATCGCGTGAAGAACAATCTTCAGATGATCACGGCGCTCATCCGAATGGAGGCGCGCAATGCTCAACAGAATGAGGAAAGCGAAAGGTTTGCGCGGCTTGCCGGGCGGATTGAAGCCTTGGCTCTGCTCTATCGCTCGCTGTCGGACGAAGAGAAGGGCGCCACGATCGATCTTGGCACCTATGTGAGCCAGATTGCCGCTTCTGTGATGGCGGCCCATGCCGTGGAAGGGATCCGGCTGGACATGAAGGTCGATACCTGGCCAGTCTCCGTCGATGTCGCCATGCCGGCCGGCCTCGTCATCAATGAACTCCTCACCAATACGCTGAAGCATGCTTTCGTGGGGCGCGATGGCGGCGAGATCACGCTTCGCTGTGTCGTCAGCGATACCGGCTGCAGGATTACCGTTGCTGATAACGGGGTCGGTCTTCCCCAGGATGTGACCTGGCCGCAGCCCGGGAAGCTCAGCGCGATGATCGTACAGTCGCTGAAACAGAATGCCCGCGCCGAGGTTGAAGTCACCTCGTCCCCTGACACCGGCATGAGTGTCAGCCTCGTCTTCCCGAGAGCTGAGGCGGCCTCTTTTCAGATGCGCTAAGGACGCTGTATCCGCGCGGAATCCTTTCCGAAAATCGATTCCGATATTCGGGGTTATGCGCTAGCCACCTCATCAATCTGTTTTGGGGCGCCCCCAAGGAGCGCCCCAATGCGTCTGCCGATACCAGCGGGCTTACATCTTCGGCAGCAGCACCTTGTCGACGACGTGGATAACGCCGTTCGATTGTTTGACGTCGGCGATCGTCACATGGGAGACACCGCCGTTTTCGTCGGTCAGCGTGATCTTACCCATGCTTTCCTTGGCTTTCAGCACACAGCCGCCGACGGTCTTGATGTCGTGCTCGCCGCCGTCATCCTTGATCATCTTGGCAACGGTCTTGGCCATCGCATCGGCGGCAACGACGTGGCAGGTCAGAACCTTGGCCAGCGTCGCCTTGTTTTCCGGCTTCAGCAGCGTATCGACGGTGCCTTTCGGCAGCGCGGCGAAAGCTTCGTTGGTCGGGGCAAAGACGGTGAAAGGACCCTTGCCCTCGAGCGTGCCGACCAGGCCGGCGGCCTTGACGGCCGCGACCAACGTCGTGTGATCCTTTGAATTCACGGCGTTCTCGATGATGTTCTTGCTATCGAACATGGCAGCACCGCCAACCACCGGGTTTTTCGCGGCGGCAAAGGCGACAGCGGACATGGCAGCGGCGAGCGCGAAGCCGCGCAATATGGACTTGATCATGATTTTCTCCTCACCGGACACCATCCGCGGGCTTTATGCCTGAGCGTCGTCCGGACATTTCGAACTACGGAGGGCTGTGCGGAAGAGTTTCAGGCAGGAGAATGATTTATGGCCGGCGCAGATTATGGTCGGCGCAGGGGCCCGCTTGCGATCACCGGGCCGGTCGCCTGGCCGGTCGGCGAGCCGCCGAAGGGTTCGAGGCTGACGGCAAGTGTTGCGCCATCGGCGACCTGGTTGCGCAGATCGGCGGGAATGACGACTTCGCCGCTTTCGCCCGGCTGGAAAACGCCGAGCGATTTCGGCAGGCCGCTGCCCGGCACCAGCCAGAGTTCCAGCGACTTCTCCTTCGGCTTGCCGGCCGCGACCGGCACGATCTTCAGCCGGCCGCTCTGCAGCTCGTAGGAGGCGAGAAGATTGATGGTGCTGTTCTGGCCCGAAAGCGAGGCCACCAGCGGTGGCGGCCCCTGCGGCTGCGGCACCACGCCGGAGGCGAAGATGACGGCGCTGAGGGCGACGACGGCGCAGGCGAAGCTCAGCGAGCGCCAGAAAACGGCGGAATTCCAAAGCCCTTGCGAAAAGGATGCGGGCTTTTGGCCATCGCCGAAAAGCCGCGCCTCGATCTGCTTGAAGGTTTCGCGGTTCGGAACGACACCTTCATACTCGTCGTTGAAGGCGGAGAGGTTGGTTTCCCAGCGGCTGACGATCGCAGCGAAAGGCCGGTCGTGGCGCATCCGCTCTTCGACCACCCGGCGATCCTGCAACGACAGGACGCCAAGCACATATTCGCCGGCGAGAACCTCGTCGCGGGAGCGGTCTCCCTTGCTTTTGTCGGGCGATGTCATCGTTCCATGCACTCTCTCAGTTTCAAGAGGCTGCGCCTGAGCCAGGTCCGCATCGTGTTCAGCGGGACACCAAACTGATCGGCCAGTTCCTGATAGCTCAGCCCTTCGACATAAGCCCGTTTCACCGCGACCGCACGATCAGCTTCCAACTCTTCCATGCAGGTGTCAATCCGCCTTCCTTCATCCTTTGTCATGGTCTGTCTTTCCGGGTCTGGTCCGGCATCGGCGAGATCATAGACCGTATCCAATTCGTCGGCGACGGGCTTGCGCGCCCGCAGCGCATCGATCGACCGGTTGCGGGCAATCGCAGCCAGCCACGCCGAGGACGAACCCGAAGCGACGGAGAAGCCGCGAGCGCGCTGCCAGATGCTGATATAGATTTCCTGCAGGACCTCTTCGGCTTCCGTGCGATCCTTCAAGATACGCAGGCAGATCGAGAAAAG
Organism: Rhizobium sp. LARHSG275; assembly: GCF_052871115.1. Taxonomy (NCBI): domain Bacteria; kingdom Pseudomonadati; phylum Pseudomonadota; class Alphaproteobacteria; order Hyphomicrobiales; family Rhizobiaceae; genus Rhizobium; species Rhizobium sp. LARHSG275. Next base: position 57,602 of record NZ_JBIXJN010000017.1, read on the forward strand.
TTTCGGCCCACTCTGGTTGTAAAGGGCAACGAAGGCCCTGCGATCGCCGAGTGCGACGCGGCCGATCAGGTCTGCAATCTCATCGCCTTGCATGCCGTTCCTCATCTCAAGCTTGCATGTGCCAGACGGTAACGGCGTCCGGCTCCGCGACAGATACGAAAAACTATTGCCCGCTGGATTATTCCCTCTGTCAGAAACTTGCGATAAAAGGCCGCGAACAATTCCGCGGGGTTCCCATGAACGAAACCGAAAGCGAAATGCAGGCGCGGCTTCTGGCCAAGGCACTGCCTTTCATGCAGCGTTACGAGAACAAGACGATTGTCGTGAAATATGGCGGCCACGCCATGGGCAATCCCGAGCTCGGCAAGGCCTTTGCCAGCGACATCGCGCTCTTGAAGCAATCGGGCGTCAACCCGATCGTCGTTCATGGCGGCGGCCCGCAGATCGGCGCCATGCTGAGCAAGATGGGCATCGAATCGAAATTCGAGGGCGGGCTTCGCGTCACCGACCAGAAGACGGTCGAGATCGTCGAAATGGTGCTCGCCGGCTCGATCAACAAGGAAATCGTCGCCCTCATCAATCAGACCGGCGAATGGGCGATCGGTCTTTGCGGCAAGGACGGCAACATGGTCTTCGCCGAAAAGGCGCGCAAGACAGTGAAGGATCCGGATTCGAACATCGAGCGCGTGCTCGATCTCGGCTTCGTCGGCGAAGTGGTCGAGGTCGACCGGACGCTGCTCGATCTGCTCGCCCGTTCCGAGATGATCCCGGTCATCGCGCCCGTGGCGCCTGGCCGCGACGGCGCCACCTACAATATCAATGCCGATACCTTTGCCGGCGCCATTGCCGGCGCGCTGAACGCCACCCGGCTGCTGTTCCTGACCGATGTGCCGGGCGTGCTCGACAAGAACGGCCAGCTCCTCAAGGAGCTTTCCGTCGCCGAAGCCCATGCGCTGATCGCCGACGGCACGATTTCGGGCGGCATGATCCCCAAGGTCGAGACCTGCATCGATGCGATCAAGGCCGGCGTGCAGGGTGTCGTCATCCTGAACGGCAAGACTGCCCATTCCGTGCTGCTCGAGATCTTCACCGAGCACGGCGTCGGAACGCTGATCGTTCCCTGATCGAGGCTGCGCCCTTCACCACCAAGGGCGGATCTTTCTCACACGGGAACAGGATATCGAGGAAAGAAATGCGCCTGACAGATTGCTATAATTTTCACGATTTCCGGCGCATGGCCAAACGGCGTCTTCCCGGGCCGATATTCGACTATATCGACGGCGGCGCCGATGACGAGGTGACGTACCGGCGCAATACGGCGGCCTTCGAGGCTTGCGATCTGGTGCCCAACGTTTTGCGCGGCGTGGCCGAGGTCGACATGTCGGTGACCGTCATGGGGCAGAAGCTCGCAATGCCGGTCTATTGCTCGCCGACGGCGTTGCAGCGGCTTTTTCACCACCAGGGGGAGCGGGCGGTCGCGGCGGCGGCGGCAAAACACGGCACGATGTTCGGCGTCTCCTCGCTCGGCACGATCAGCCTGGAGGAAGCGAGACGGATCAGCAGCGGGCCGCAGGTCTATCAGTTCTATTTCCACAAGGACCGCGGCCTCAACCGCGAGATGATGGCGCGAGCGAAAAATGCCGGCGTGCAGGCGATGATGCTGACGGTCGACAGCATCACCGGCGGCAACCGCGAGCGCGACAAGCGCACGGGCTTTGCCATTCCCTTCAAGCTCAATCTTGCCGGCATGACCCAGTTCGCGATCAAGCCTTCCTGGGCAATCGACTGGTTGACGCACGAGCGCTTCCGGCTGCCGCAGCTCGAAAACCACGTCAAGATGGATGGCGGCACGTTGTCGATCAGCCGATACTTCACCGAGATGCTGGACCCTTCGATGTCGTGGGACGACGTGGCGGAGATGGTGCGCGAGTGGGGTGGGCCATTCTGCCTTAAGGGCATCATGTCGGTCGAAGACGCCAAGCGCGCGGCCGAGATCGGCTGCAGCGGCATCGTGCTTTCCAACCATGGCGGGCGCCAGCTCGACGGCTCGCGCAGCGCATTCGACCAGCTGGCCGAGATCGTCGACGCCGTGGGCGACCGGATCGACGTGATGATGGATGGCGGTGTGCAGCGGGGAACGCATGTTCTTAAAGCGCTGTCGCTGGGGGCGAAGGCTGTCGGGCTCGGGCGCTACTATCTCTTCCCGCTTGCCGCTGCCGGACAGCCCGGCGTCGAACGGGCGCTTGAGACGATGCGCACCGAGATCGAGCGCGGCATGAAGCTGATGGGCTGCACCTCGGTCAGCCAGCTCAGCCGGCGGAATCTGCGCTTCCGTTGCTGAGCGGAGCGGGATTTCATTCCGGGGCCGCAGCCTTTCGCATTAAAGCGCATCGCGATCTTTCGGATTCGCTCGTCGCGCTTTAGCTCTTTGTTTTTCGCGTGCCGTTGTCGCAAAACCGCTGCACACTTTTGCGCGACATGCTTTGGATCTGCGGCCCTCGGACTTTCGACGTCAGAGCAGGCTATAGATCGCCGCCGCCTCCTGCTTCAGCTTTTCCATCATCGACCGGTAAGGTCCCGGACCATAACTGACGCGGCCGACGCCGAGCTTTGCCAGCGCCTTCACATCGGGGGCGCCTGTTCGCATCATGATGTTGACGGGCAGCGGCGATGCCGCGCAGATCTTCTCGATCAAGGCGGGATCGATCAAGCCAGGAACGAAGAAGCCGCTGCCGCCGGCCGCCGCATAGGCCTTGCCGCGCTCGATCGCCTCGTCCACCAGACCGGCATGTTTGGAAAGATCGCTCTCGGCCAGGAAGAGATCGGTGCGAGCGTTGATGAAGAAGGGAATGCCCTTGCCTTCGGCCATGGCGCGAATGGCGCGGATGCGGGCCACCTGCCTCTCGGCCGGATAAAGCCCGCCACCGCCGATCACCTGATCCTCGAAATTGATGCCGACAGCGCCGACCTCCACCAGCTTGGCGACGTTGGCCGCCGCTCCCTCAGGCTCGGCCGAATAGGCGCCTTCGAAATCGACCGAAAGCGGCAGATCGACGACAGCGGTGATGGATTTCGCCGTCTCGACCAGCACCGACATCGGCAGCTTCTCACCGTCGGCATAACCATGGGCAGCGGCGACCGACCAGCTTCCCGTGGCAAGCGCCCTGGCGCCGGCATCGGCGACGGCCTTTGCCGTGCCGGCATCCCAGATATTGTAGAGAACAACCGGGTCGCCCTTGCGGTGCAATGCGCCGAATGCCTTGGCCTTTTCAATCTGGTTCATGCCGTCTCCTCCATGTTAGGTGCTTGTGCTCTGATCTTCTCTTCATGCCGCAGCAGCCATTGCTTGCGCCAGAGCCCGCCGCCATAGCCGGTCAACGAACCATCCGCGCCGAGGATGCGATGGCAGGGCACGATGATGGCAAGCTGGTTGGCGCCGTTGGCGCGGCCGACGGCACGCACGACCTCCGGCCTTTCCATCGCCCTTGCAAGATCGCCATAGGCGCGCGTCTGGCCGGCGGGAATCTCCATGAGCTTTGCCCAGACATGTTTTTCGAAGGGCGTGCCGCAGAGTGCCAACGGCGTCTTGAAGACTATCAGCCGCCCTTCGAAATAATCCCGGATCTCCGCCTCGATCTGGTCGATCGCCGGCGTGCGGCCGATCGCGACCGAGGAGCGGACGCGCTTCTGCAGCGCCTCGAGCTCGGTCGGCAGCGCCTTGCGGTCGTGGAATTCGAGAAGATGCAGATGCGTCTTGTCGGCAACGGCCACCATCGGCCCGAGCGGGGTGTCGAACCAGTCGGCAGAGAGTAGTTCGCGGTTCTGCGACAGCGCCGGCGCCTTGCCGACGAGTCGCTGAAAGGCCGTCCGGAAACCGCTTGGAGAGTCATATCCCGCCTCAAGCTGGGCATCGATGACGCGCGCGCCATCGGCCAGTTGCCGGGCCGCTTCGCCCAGCCTGATATAGCGGACGATATCGTGGAAGGTCATACCGAGTCCGCGTTTGAAGGCGCGGCGCACGGTCGAGGGATCGTGGCCCCGGCGCACGAGCTCATCCTCGGTCCAGCGCAGCTGCGGCTCGCGGTCGAATGCGGCAAGCAGTTCGTCGACGATCGGCTCCCTGCCCGGCTGCTCCAGCGGCCTGCAGCGCTGGCACGGGCGGAATCCCGAATGCATGCAGGCGGCGATCGTGTCGAAGAAGAGCGTATTTTCCCGCTTCGGCTTGCGCGCCGGGCAGGTCAGACGGCAGAAGATGCCGGTCGTCTTCACGCAGACATAGGCCTGCCCTTCATAATCGGCGCTGCGCGCGATCAGGGCATCATAGAGCGTATCGTCATCGGGGCGTTCGAAAAGCATGACCGCTTTCTAGCATTCCGTGCCTGCGCCGTCCGCCGAAAATCGGGCGTCTATTCTTTGTTGCCGATTTCCTTGCCGGATAAGCCGTGCCATAAGACCGCCATGACCAAGATCGACCGCACGCCTAATAAAACCGATTTCCAGCACGTCACAGACTGGGTCTTCGACCTCGACAACACGCTCTATCCGCATCATGTCAATCTCTTCGCGCAGATCGACAAGAACATGACCGCCTATGTTGCGGCACTCTTGCAGATGGAGCGGGAAGAGGCGCGCAAGCTGCAGAAGCAATATTACCTCGAGCATGGTACGACCCTGCAGGGCCTGATGATCCATCACGGCATCGACCCGAACGACTTTCTCGAAAAGGCGCATGCGATCGACTATACGGCGCTGACGCCACAGCCGGAACTCGGCGAGGCGATCAAGGCGCTGCCGGGACGCAAGTTCATCTTCACCAATGGCAGCGTCAAGCATGCCGAAATGACGGCGGAGGCGCTCGGCATCCTCGAGCATTTCGACGACATCTTCGATATCGTCGCTGCCGACTACGTGCCGAAGCCGGCGCAGGCGACCTACGACAAGTTCACGGCGCTGAAGCGGGTCGAAACCGCCAAGGCGGCGATGTTCGAGGATCTGCCGCGCAACCTGACGGTGCCGAAGGCGCTCGGCATGCAGACCGTGCTGCTGGTGCCGCGCAATCTGGAAGAGACGGTCGTCGAATGGTGGGAGAAGACTAGCGGCGAGGAGGATCATATCGATTTCGTCACCGACGATCTCGCCGCTTTTCTCCGCGGGATTATCGGCTGAAGCATTACCAAGTTTTCACTTAGCTTACCGATGTTTAACTGGGTCTTGCGAGCCTGCTGCCATATCTTCTTTCGTGAGGGGACACCTTACGAAAGGCAAACACGATGTACCGCAACAAGCTGATATTGGCAGCGCTTTCCTCCACCCTCATCTTCGGCGCCGCCGCCGGGGCAGGCTTTGCCGCACCGGGTGACGGACCGCGCCAGCATGCCGGCATGGGCCGGCCCGGTCCGGGAGCTGCCTTCCGCGAAATCACCTATGTCCGCATGCTGAAGCAGTTCGACACGAACAAGGACGGACAGATCTCCAAGGACGAGGCGACCGCCGGCGTCGACAAGATCTTCGCTGCGATCGACACCAACAAGGACGGTTCGCTGACACCGGGCGAAATCCGTGAGTACCGGAAAACGCAGATGCAAGCGATGAGAGATCAGCGCAAGCAGGAGGCCGGCGAAAACAAGGATGCGAACGCCGCACCCACGGCACCTGAAACCGCCGACAACAATGACCAGGGACGGCCGCCGCACGACGGCCACGACGGTCCTGACGGACATCGCTGGATGCGCCATGGCGGCAACTTCATGCGCGCCTCGCTGATGATGCAACGGATCGACACCGACCAGAACGGCCAGATCTCCAAACAGGAAGCCGAAGCCGCCTTCGACAAGCTGTTTGCGCGAATGGACCGCAACAAGGACGGCGTCATCTCGATCGACGACATGCCGGACCGGCCGCTTCTGTAGGGCCGGACGAACCGTTCCTCCCGCTCCATTCCCGCTCCGGCAGAAAGGAGCGGGGGGAATTGTGAATGCGTGTCGTTCGGCCGAACCGCGCTTGAGCCCTTACTCGCGGTGTTCGTAGAAATCCTGCACGATCTTCCATGCCGCTTCTGCCGTATCGACGAAGCTGATCAGCTTTACGTCGTCCGGCGCGATCGTGCCGAATTCGGCCAATGCTTCGAAATTGATGATGCTCCGCCAGAACGCCTCCCCGAACAGGATCAACGGCAGGCGCTCCATGCGGCCGGTCTGGATCAGCGTCAGGCATTCGAAGAATTCGTCAAGCGTGCCGAAGCCGCCGGGAAAGACCGCGATCGCCTTGGCGCGCACCATGAAGTGCATCTTGCGGATGGCGAAATAGTGGAAGTTGAAGCTGAGTTCCGGCGTCACATAGGCGTTCGGCGCCTGCTCGTGCGGCAGTACGATGTTGAGGCCGATCGAAGGTGCGCCCTCGTCGGCCGCGCCGCGATTGCCCGCTTCCATTACCCCGGGGCCGCCGCCGGTGACGATGACATATTCTTGGAAATTCAAGGTGGCCGAATATTTCGAGCAGAGCCGGGCGAATTTGCGCGCCTCGTCATAATAGACGGAGGCCGCCTCCAGGTTGACGCGCTGGATATCGTTGCGGGCTGCCCAGGCGCTCTGGCCGGGGGCGGGAATGCGGGCGCCGCCGAACATGACGACGGTCGACTTGATGCCGCGCTCGGTCAGCATCATCTCCGTCTTCAACAACTCCAGCTGCAGGCGGATCGGCCGCAATTCCTCGCGGCAGAGGAAATCCTCGTCGACATAGGCAAGGCGGTAGGCAGGCGACAGCGTCTGCGGCGTCTTCGGCACGGCTTCGGCGCGCTGCCTGTCGGTCGAACTGCTCTTCAGCGGGTCCCATACGCCATCCTTGCGCCGCGAACCGCCGTTTCGTCCCTTCGCCATGTCGAAATGCCTTTCAGTATTGCCGGCTTCGAAACCGGATATGTCGCTATAACGTCTTGAATCCAGGTATCATCTTGTCGGAAAAATCTTTCCGTTCTAGGGCTTCATGCTGTAGAGCAGGGTAAACCCCGCCAACCGCAATTCCGGAGACACCCCGTCTCCACGATAAAGATCGAAGTTTAAGGAATTCTCATGAGCGCCACCGACCTCGCATCCCTCGAAAAGATCATCGAAGCCGCCTTCGACAATCGCGACAATGTGAACACGTCGACGAAGGGCGAGGTTCGCGATGCGGTCGAATCAGCCCTCGATCTGCTCGATGCCGGCAAGGCCCGTGTCGCCGAACGCAGCTCCGACGGCGCCTGGACGGTCAATCAGTGGCTGAAGAAGGCCGTGCTGCTCTCCTTCCGCCTCAACGACATGGATGTGGTCAAGGGCGGCTCGGGCAATTCCACCTGGTGGGACAAGGTTCCTTCGAAATTCGAAAACTGGGGCGAGAACCACTTCCGCGCCGCCGGCTTCCGCGCCGTGCCGAACTGCGTCGTGCGCCGCTCGGCCTATATCGCCCCGAACGCCATCCTGATGCCCTCCTTCGTCAATCTCGGCGCCTATGTCGGCGAAGGCACGATGGTCGATACCTGGGCAACGGTCGGCTCGTGCGCGCAGATCGGCAAGCACGTGCATCTCTCCGGCGGCGTCGGCATTGGCGGCGTGCTGGAACCGATGCAGGCCGGCCCGACGATCATCGAGGACAATTGCTTCATCGGTGCCCGTTCCGAGGTGGTCGAAGGCTGCATCATCCGCGAAGGCTCGGTGCTCGGCATGGGCGTCTTCATCGGCAAGTCGACCAAGATCGTCGACCGCGCCACCGGCGAGGTGAGCTACGGCGAAGTGCCGCCTTATTCCGTCGTCGTCGCCGGCTCGATGCCGTCGGGCAATGCAACGATGGGCAACGGCCAGCCAGCGCCGCATCTCTACTGCGCCGTCATCGTCAAGCGCGTCGATGAAAAAACCCGCTCGAAGACCGGCATCAACGAGTTGCTCAGAGATTGATGACACCAGGACATTGATCCGGTAAACAGACGGCGTCTTTTTACGCGAGGCGGCCCCGCCTTGCCATGTCTTTGCCATTCCCGCCGGATAGTTCGACCGCTATGACCGCTACCGACCCCGTCGCCAATCTTCAGACGCTGATTCGTTGCCCCTCCGTGACGCCCGCCGAAGGCGGCGCGCTCACGGCGCTGGAGGCGATGCTTGCGCCGCTCGGCTTTGCGGTCGACAGGGTGAAGGCGAGCGAAGAGGGAACACCGGAGATCGAAAACCTCTACGCCCGTCTCGGCAAGGACGGCCCGCATCTGATGTTTGCCGGCCATACCGATGTCGTGCCAGTCGGCGACGAAGCCGCCTGGACGCATCCGCCGTTTGCCGCCGAGATTTCCAAGGGCGAGCTTTTCGGCCGCGGCGCCGTCGACATGAAGGGCGGCATCGCCTGTTTTGTCGCCGCCGTCGCCCGCCATGTCGAGAAAAACGGGCCGCCCAAGGGCTCGATTTCCTTCCTGATTACCGGCGACGAGGAAGGTCCAGCGATCAACGGTACGATCAAGCTGCTGCAATGGGCGGCCGAACGCGGCGAGCGCTGGGATGCCTGCCTGGTCGGCGAACCCACAAATCCGGACAGGCTCGGCGACATGATCAAGATCGGCCGGCGCGGCTCGCTGTCGGGCAGGATCACCGTTCACGGCGTGCAGGGCCATGCCGCCTATCCGCATCTCGCCGACAATCCAGTGCGCGGCATGCTGCAGCTGACTCACGCGCTGATGGACCCGCCGTTCGACGGCGGCACCGACGATTTCCAGCCGTCGAACCTGGAAGTGACCACGGTCGATGTCGGCAATCCGGCGACCAACGTCATTCCGGCCAAGGCCTCGGCGAGCTTCAACATCCGCTTCAACGACAGCTGGACCGTCGAAACGCTGCGTGCCGAAATCCTGCGCCGTCTTGACGCCGCCGCCCGGGATGGCGCCTTGCGGCCGGGCCGCGAACCCGTGGCCTATGATATCGTCTGGGCCGACCGGCCGAGCCATGTCTTCCTGACGCGCAACAATGCGCTGATCGCCTCGCTGTCTTCAGCCGTCGAAAGCATTTCCGGCCAATCGCCGCGGCTTTCGACCACCGGCGGCACATCGGATGCGCGCTTCATCAAGGATTACTGCCCGGTCGTCGAGTTCGGCCTCGTCGGCCAGACGATGCACATGGTCGACGAGCGCGTCGCTGTCGCCGATCTGGAGACGCTGACGGCGATCTACGAAACCTTCATCGCTCACTGGTTCGCCAATGCCGGGCTTTAGAGAGGTTCAGTATTACCTGGCCGGCCTCTGGCTGCTGATCCGGCTGGATTCGCGCGGCTTCCGCTACCTCGACATGTCCGAGCGCGGCGTCAACCGCTCGTTCTGGGCGATGGCCTGGTGCCTGCCGCCGATGGGCATTTCCTGGCTCTGGTGGCGGCAGGCCTTCCTGCGCTCTATGCCGCCGGAAGCCGATGTCGATTTTGCCTTCTATTTCAGGCTCGGCCTCGTCGAGGTCGCCAACTGGTTCGTGCCGCTGGTCTTTGCCGGGCTGCTGCTGCTTACTTTTCGCATGGGCGAGCGTTTCGCCCCGGTCGTCGTCAGCGTCAATTGGCTCGGCGTGCCGCTCTCCTATATCAACGGGCTGCTGCTGGCACTGGTGTTCTTCCTGCCCGGCTCCGTGGGCCTCGTCTCGCTGCTGCTGCTCGCCTTCATGCTGGCGCAGGTCTTCGTCCTGGCGCGCATTCTCCGGATGATCTGTCACGGTCATGCGCTGATGGTCGGCGCGATGACACTGGTGCTGCTCGTGCCATCGATGATCCTTTCGGAATATCTGCAGCACTTCCTCGGCATCTATCCTGCCTGATCAAGCCTCCGACAGATTATCGCTTTCATCGGCACCGTCATCATTAACGGTGACCGGCCTCCGGCGGTCGGGGATGACGTCGGGATAATCCACCTGCATGAAATAGAGCCCGTCCGGCGGCGCCACCGGGCCGCAGGCCTTGCGGTCGCGCGCCTTAAGCGCTGCCTCGACATCATCAGGCGTCCATTTGCCTTCGCCAGCAAGCTTCAGCGTGCCGGCGAAGGAACGGATCTGATTGTGGAGGAAACTCTGCGCCGTGGCGCGGATCTCGATCAGCTCGCCGTTACGCGTCACATCCAGCCGGTCGAGCGTTCGCACCGGGCTGTTTGCCTGGCAATGGGCGGCGCGGAAGGTGGAAAAATCGTGCCGACCGACCAGCCGCTGGGCGGCGGCGTGCATGACCTCGTGATCGAGCACCTTCGGCACCCACCAGGCCTTGCCGGCTTGAAGCGCCAGCGGCGCCCGGCGACTGACGATGCGATAGAGGTAATGGCGCCGTAGCGCCGAAAAGCGCGCATCAAAGAATTCGGGAGCCACCTCGACGTCGAGAATGGAGACACGCTCGCCGGCAATCCTCAGATGCGCGTTCAAGGCATTCTGCAGCTGGTAGGGCGACCAGTCCTTCGAAAGATCGGCATGGATCACCTGCCCCATGGCGTGGACGCCGGAATCGGTGCGTCCCGCGCCGCGCGCCGAGACCGTCTCGCCGGTCAGCGACAGCACCGCCGCCTCGATCGCGCCCTGCACCGAGGGGCCGTTCTCCTGCCGCTGCCAGCCGACATAGGGGCCGCCGTCATATTCGACGGTCATGCGGAAACGCGGCATCAGCTAAGCCTCGTGCCCGCCGCAAGCGGCGTGCCCCTGAGGAAGTCGGCCGTCGCCAGCGGCTTGCCGCCGGCCTTCTGCAACCTGGTCAGCCGCACAGCACCCGAAGCGCAGGCAACCACGAGATCGTCCGTCAGCAGTTGCCCGGCTGCACCCTGACCTTCAGCCAGTTCGGACCCCAGCACCTTTACCCGTTCCGACTTACCGCCGATCTCCAGCTCGAACCAGGCCCCCGGAAACGGCGCGAGGCCGCGGATGTGATTGTGCACATCCCGCGCATCGCGGGCGAAATCGATGCGGGTCTCGGCCCTGTCGATCTTGGCGGCGTAAAGCACGCCCTCATCCGGCTGCGGCGTCAGCGGCAGGTCGTTCATCTCGAGTTTCACCATAGCTTCCGCCATCGCCTTAGCGCCGACCAGCATCAGCCGGTCGTGCAGCTCGCCAGCGGTCATGTTCGGGCCGATCTCGACCTCGCGGGTGAGTGCGACGGCGCCGGTATCCAGACCCTTGTCCATCTTCATCACCATCATGCCGGTCTTTGCGTCGCCGGCCATGATCGCCCGCTGGATCGGTGCCGCACCGCGCCAGCGCGGCAACAGCGAGGCATGACCGTTGTAACAGCCATCCCTTGTCCCGTTCAAAATCGCTTCCGGCAGCAGCAGCCCGTAGGCAACGACGACGCCCACATCGGCATTGAAAGCACGAAACCTCTCGCGCTCCTCGGGGTCCTTGAAATTGACCGGGGTGAAGACCGGCAGGCCGAGCAGTTCGGCCGCCTGGTGCACCGGCGATTTCTGCAGATCGAGCCCGCGCCGGCCGCCCGGCCGCGGCGGCTGCGTATAGACCGCAACGATCCTGTGGCCGGCATCGACGAGCAGGCGCAGGGTCGGAACCGAGAACTCCGGGGTTCCCATGAAAATGATGCGAAGAGACATTTTATCTCGCCAATTGAGGATCAACCGTCTTCAAACGGATTTACGAGCTTGAGATCAAGCCCCTCGAAATCTCGGGTGTTGCGGGTCGCAAGCGTCGCGCCGTTTGCAAGGCAGATGGCGGCAATCATGGCATCCTGGACCGAAATCGGCCGCCCCATGTTCTCGCGTTTCTCCCGCAAGCGACCGGTTGCCATGGCCGTTTCCAAATCCCAGCCGGCGATACGATCGCGAAACTGGCCTTTCACCAAATTCTCGATCGCGCGAGAGAAGCGGTCCGATCCTGTCTTCAAGAAAACCCTTTCGGCTCCGTAAATCTGCTCCATCAAGCCAACCGTGCAAAGCCAGATTCTCGAACCATCCTGCCGCAGTATCCAGGCCTTCACGTTTTCATTCGGCAATGGCCTGGCGAACTCGGAAATCACATTCGTATCGAGAACGATCATTCGAAATCCTCGAACGGCCGGCCGAAATCGTTTTTCCGCGCCGCCTCGATTTCGTCCATGATTGCAGCGAATTCATCGTCTACCGCGTTTTCGCCGACGAAAGCGGCGCGTATCGCTTCATAGGCCGACGAAGTCTCTGGCTTTGCTTCGGTTTTTCTTTTCAGCGCTTCCCGCAAAAGCTCCTTGGCCTCGTCAGAAAGGCTGTTTCCGCTCCGCTGCGCCGATTCCGCAATGTCTCGCTTCATTGCCTCGGAAATATTTCTGATCAGAAAATCACCCATTCGGCACCTCCGTCATGATATCAGTGATATCATAGTGCCTCGCTGGCAAATTTTCAACGCAGCGTCAGAGCGCCTTGGACTTCGCTGCCTTGGTGAATTTCTTGATCACCATCTCCCGCTTCAGCCGCGAGATGTGATCGATGAAGAGCACACCGTTCAGGTGGTCGATCTCGTGCTGCAGGCAGGTGGCGAGCAGGCCGTCGGCTTCCACGGTCTGTTCCTTGCCGTTGCGGTCGAGATACTTGACCGAGACGGTGGCCGGGCGTTCGACCTCGGCATAATAGTCTGGAATCGAAAGGCAGCCTTCCTCATAGACGGAGCGCTCGTCGGAGGATGTCAGGATCTCCGGATTGATGAAGACCTGCGGCTGCTTTTCCTCGCCCTCGCGCGCGATGTCGATGACGAGCATGCGGCGCGGCACGCCGATCTGGATGGCGGCAAGGCCGATGCCCGGTGCGTCGTACATGGTTTCCAGCATATCGTCGGCAAGACGCTGCAGGTCGGCATCCACCCGCTCGATCGGCTTGGACAGCTGGCGGAGAACGGGATCGGGAAGAATGATGAGTGGCTTGATGGTCATGGCGTTCCCATAACCCATCTTTTCCGACTATGGAATTATCCGGCAGGCGGGGAATACGCTTTTTTGCATCCCCGCCTGGAATTTTGCCATATTGGCCTCAGGCAGCCCGTCGAGCAGCACCGGCGGAACGTCCCTCCGGCCGGGCGCGGAAGCGCCGCAGCAGCTCAATCAGGCTCTCCACCTCATCCTTGAGCCGGCGGGTTTCTGCCGAGGAGTGCTCGACCATGTCCGAATTCTGCTGGGTGATCACACCCATGTTGCGGACGGCGAGGCTGACCTCGTTGACGCCGGTCGCCTGATCGCGGGCAGCCGCGGCGATATCGGCGACGAAACGGTTGATGATATCGATGCGGCTGATCATATCGCTGAGCGCCTCACCGGTGCTGGAGACGATGCCGACGCCCTCGTTGACTTGGGTCGAGCTCTGCGAGATCAGGTTCTTGATCTCCTTGGCGGCTTCCGCGGTCCGCTGGGCGAGTTGGCGGACTTCCTGGGCGACAACGGCAAAACCCTTGCCGGCATCGCCGGCGCGAGCCGCCTCGACACCAGCGTTCAGCGCCAGCAGGTTGGTCTGGAAGGCGATCTCATCGATGACGCCGATGATCTTGGAGATCCCGGTCGAGGATTTCTCGATGCCGGCCATCGCCGAGACGGCGCTGGTGACGAGTTCGCCGGAGTTCTTCGCCTTCTCTTGCGTCTCGCGCACGGCGGCCGAAGCGTTCTCGGCATTGGCGGCCGTCTGGCCGACGCTGACAGACAGCTGCTGCAGGGCGGCCGAGCTCTCCTCGACGCCTGCCGCCTGCTGGGCGGTTCGTAGCGCCAGATCGTTGGTCGCATTGGATATAACGTCGGCGCCGCTCATGATATGGCCCGAGGTCTCGCGTACGGAGGCGAAGGACTGGCTTAGCGCCCTGACGGCGCGGTTGTAATCCTCGGCCATCTGCCTGAAATTGCCCGGCAGGTCGGACGGCAGGGTGGCTTCAAGATCGCCTTTCGACAGCGCTTCCAGACCGCGGCGCAGCTGCTCCAGCGCGATCGCCTGGTCGGATTCGGCCTGGGCGCGCTCTTCTTCCAAGGCGCGACGCTTGGCTTCGAGCGTTTCCAGATAGACCGAGATGGAATAATCCATGTCGAGCATGCCTGATTTGATGACGGCCGACAGCTTCTCGGCCAATGCCTTGCCCTCTCGGCGCGCAAAGATCGACGGCCACTGCTTCTCCATGATGCCTTTGACGAGCTCGGACATGACGATGGCGTAACCGCCGATATACCAGCGCGGCTCCAGCCCGATGCGGGCGTGGGTGCGGCCGACTGCGGTCACGCCGTTGACATAGCTCTCATCGAACGCGCCGCCGGCAAGATTGGCCCAATGATCCTGCTGGCGCTTCTTGGCATGGCCGACGTGATTCTTATCGGCGAAGAAGCCGGCGACAGCAGGGGTCTTGGCGATCTTGGCGTAGAATTTGTCGAGGGCGCCGCCGATCAGCTCTGATATCACAGGGCGCAGATCCCGCATCGACTTGCGCGCCGCCTCATCCAGTTCGATGAAATCGAGGCGCTGCCTGAGGGCATTGTCGGTCTGCTGGGCGGTCATGGAGGTCTCTGTACTTGGCGCGGCGCGGGACGGAATTTCTGCGCCGCAGGTTTTGGCCAATATGGTTGAGCAATCGTTAAATCGGACGGCGATTTCTTCTCGCCGAGCGAGAAGAGCGATAGCGTGCGAGGATATTGCACGCCGTCCATTCCGTTCACGTTTTGATCTATATATCGCCGTTTCTTCTGTTATGCTTGCCGTATGACCATCCATTCCGAATCGCTCGCCCTTTCCCTTGCCTCAATCAGTCCGGCCATGCTGGCGCTTGCCGGCGGCGTTCTCGCCGCCCTCGCCCTGCTGGTGATCGTGCTTCTGCTGCGCGGCGCCAGCCTTCGCCGCGAGCAGGCGGAGGAAGCGAGGTTTCGTGCCGAGGAAAACGAAGCGCGGATGGCCGAGCTTTTGAAGATCCAGGCGGAGATGCAGGGCCGCATCGCGGCGATGACCGAGGTCTTCGGCGCGCGGCAGAGCGAACTCAACCAGACGATCAGCCAACGCCTCGACGGCATGTCGCAGCGCATGAGCTCGACGATCACCGAGCAGACGAAATCGACGCATGAGAACCTGCAACGGCTGCAGGAGCGGCTGGCGGTCATCGATGCCGCGCAGAACAATATCCAGACGCTCGCCAAGGATGTCGTCGGACTGCAGGCCATTCTGTCCAACAAGCAGACGCGCGGCGCCTTCGGCCAGTCCAGGATGGAAACGATTGTTGCCGACGGTCTGCCGATGGGCGCCTACGCCTTCCAGCAGACGCTGTCCAACGGTTCACGGCCGGACTGCACGATCCGTATGCCGAACGGCGCGCCGCCGCTGGTGATCGACGCGAAATTTCCGCTCGAAGCCTGGAACGCGATCCGCGATGCCGGCAGCCCCGAGGCCGGCAAGATCGCCGGCCAGCAGTTCCGCCGCGATATGGAAATCCATATCCGAGACATTTCCGAGAAATATCTAATCCAGGGCGAAACCCAGGATACGGCCTTTCTCTTCGTGCCGTCCGAATCGATCTTCGCCGAGATCCACGAGCACTTCGAGCCGGTGGTGCAGAAGGCGCACCGCGCCCGCATCGTCATCGTCTCGCCGTCGCTGCTGATGCTGTCGATCCAGGTTATCCAGGCCGTGCTCAAGGATCAGCGCATGCGGGCGCAGGCGCATCTGATCCAGGGCGAGGTGGCGATCCTGATGGACGATCTCAGCCGCCTCGACGAGCGGGTGCGCAAGCTGCAGGGCCATTTCGCCATGGCGCAGAAGGATATCGACATGGTGGTCACGTCGGCCGACAAGCTGACCAAACGCGGCGCCAGGATCGAAGCGCTGGAATTTGAGGCGGGCGGCGGCGATGCACCCCCCGCCCGCGACGGCGAGGCCGCGGCCAAATCGGTAGAAAGCCGCACCGGTCTTCTGAAGCTCCGGGTGGTTGACGAGGAGTGACCGGTTCGGGCAGTGTCTCGGCCGCATGAAACAGTAGGAGCATGATGTCGGCCGAAAACCGATCACACTTTTCGGCATCATGCTCTAGAAGACGGGACACATTTCATGATCACAGTTTTCGGGTCCATCAACATGGATCTCATCGCCACGACCGAGCGTCTGCCGAAGCCCGGCGAGACGGTGGCCGGCAACGGCTTTGCGACGGCCGCCGGCGGCAAGGGCGCCAACCAGGCGCTGGCAGCGCGGCGCGCCGGCCGCTACGTGCATATGGCCGGCGCCGTCGGCAAGGATGCTTTCGCTGCGGAGGCGCTGGCCCTGCTCGATGATGCAGGCACCGACCTTTCCCTCATCAACCATGTCGACGGTCCGACAGGCACGGCGCTGATCCTTGTCGGCGGCGACGGCGAGAACATGATTGCCGTCGTTCCCGGCGCCAATGGCCAGGTCACGCCTGCCGATGCAGAGACGGCGATCGGCCGCATGAACGAAGGCGATATCCTGATGCTGCAGCTCGAAGTGCCAGCTGCTGCCGTCGAACGTGCGCTGTCGGCCGCCCGCGCCAGGGGCGTCACCAGCATTCTCAACCTCGCGCCGCTGATCCCCGATGCGCCGCGTCTCGGCCGGCTTGCCGATATCGTCATCGCCAACGAGACCGAGTTCGAGCGGCTTGCCGGACAGGAGGGCATGGACGCCGAAGCACGCGAGGCAGCCCTTGCGCGCCTGCATGCGGAGACGGGCCAGACGCTGATCGTGACGCTCGGTGCCGACGGGGTCATCGCCATCCGCGACCGGGCGATTTCACGAGCGCAGGGTCTCAAGATCGAACCTGTCGATACGGTCGGCGCGGGAGACACGTTCTGCGGCTATTTCGCCGCCAGCCTCGACGACGGCCTCGATTTTGTCTCGGCGCTGCGCCGTGCGGCGGTTGCCGGTTCGCTCGCCTGCCTCAAGGCCGGGGCGCAACCTTCGATCCCCTTGAGCGAGGAAGTCGCAGACAGGATATAGGGGCGTCTCTTTGCGAAACCGCCGGCAAAACTCCCTGTAATTCAGGGCGTTCCGGCGATTTTCCTTGTCTCGATCGATCGAGTTTCATTCAAATTTAAGAGATTTCCGGCGATGTTCCTCATGGCCGCCGGTTCCCTGCGCTTTTGGAATCCAGCTGTCGACTGCATAATTCCTTAAATCGGAATCGATTTAAGGATAAAATTATGCAGCCATTCAAAGTGCTACAGCGTCCTTTGCGCGTCTCGAAAAGACGCACGGCGCTGTAGGCGGCTGCCCCATGATCGGGCGAGCCTTCGCTCCTGCGCCGGAGAATGCCCGTTCGGCGCACCCTTGCCCGAGGACCCCATGTTCATTTTTCGCATGAAATCGCTTGCCGCGAAACTCATCGTCATCACCGGTATCGCCATCGCGCTTGTTCTCATCGTTTCGAACTTTTTCCTCATCGGCCAGACCCGGGATCGCGTCCAGACGCTGACGATGGATCAGGCCAACCTCGAGGCAAAATCGATCGCCAATGAAATCGCCGCCAATGTCGGCGAACTCGCCAGCGCCGCGCGCACCATGTCGGGCGTCATCGGCCGCGGCCATGAAGGCAAATCGCTCGACCGCAAGGGCATGATCAACGTTCTGAAAGCCAATCTCGAGCAGAACGCCTTCGCCTTCGGCAGCTGGTTCTGCGAGCAGCTCGGTGCGCTTGACGGCAAGACCACCGAGATCGCCAACAATAATGACGAAGGCACCAACAAGAACGGCGCCTTCACGCCCTACTGGTCGAAGACCAAGGACGGCGGCATCCAATATTCGACCTTCGACAATGATTATACCGCCGCATGGTGGAAGCTCGCCGCCGACAGCGGCAAGGGCGCGATCACCACGCCCTATATGGCCGAGGGAACGGACGTGCCGACGCTGCTGACCTCGATTGCCTATCCGGTCATGTCTGGCGGCAAGATGATCGGCGTCGGCGGTGTCGATATTTCGCTGAAGTCGCTGACCGACAAGCTGCAGGCGCTGCATCCTTTCGGTTCGGGCCGCGTCACGCTGCTGTCGCAGGCCGGCAACTGGATCGTCGCGCCGATCCCCGACCTGATGACCAAGGAATATGACGGCGAGGGCGCCGACATCGTCAAGACGGCGCTGTCGAGCAAGCAGCCCGGTCTCGTCAGGGATCTCACCTATGACGGCCTCGATCCCTTCGATCGTGTCGTCTATCCGTTCGCGGTCCCCGGCGTCAACGCCACCTGGGTCGTGCTCGTCGACGTGCCGCACACGGCAATCAACGCGCCGGTGCGAGACCAGACCTACGTCATGATCATCAACGGGCTGATCGTGCTTGGCGCCGTCATGCTGGCGCTCTATTTCGCGGTCCGCTCTTTCGTGCAGCGGCCGCTCGGCGGCCTCGTCGCCAGCGTCAAGGCACTGAGCGACGGCCAATATGGCGAACCAATCGCCGCCCAAGATCGCAGCGACGAAGTCGGTTCGGTCGCCAAGGCGCTGGAAGGCTTCCGCTTCACGCTCGCCGACAGCCGCCGCCTCGAAGACGAGGCCGCCGACCAGCGGCAGGCCGCCGAGACCGAGCGCAGCCGCTCGGAATCGGAACGCCAGGAATCGGTGTCGCTGCAGCGCCATATCGTCTCGATCGTTGGCGCCGGCCTTTCCGCGCTGTCGCAGGGCAATCTCAGTCACCGCATCACCGACGAATTCCCCGGCGAATACGGCAAGCTGAAACAGGATTTCAACGCCGCCCTTGCGAGCCTCGAAGAGACAATCAACACGATGAACCTCAGCGTCGCCAACATCGGCTCCGGCACCGGCGAAATCAGTAACAGCGCTTCCGACCTCGCCAAGCGCACCGAGCAGCAGGCAGCAAGCCTGGAGGAGACGGCGGCGGCGCTCAACGAGCTCACCGCGCAGGTCGATTCCAGCGCCGAGAATGCGCGTACGGCAGC
Source organism: Rhizobium sp. LARHSG275 (assembly GCF_052871115.1). Taxonomy (NCBI): domain Bacteria; kingdom Pseudomonadati; phylum Pseudomonadota; class Alphaproteobacteria; order Hyphomicrobiales; family Rhizobiaceae; genus Rhizobium; species Rhizobium sp. LARHSG275. The sequence continues at coordinate 76,448 of NZ_JBIXJN010000017.1, forward strand.
CGACAACGTCAACCTCGCCTGCCAGGATGCGGAAAAGTCCGGCGAAGTGGTGCAGAAGGCGATTGCCTCGATGCGAGGGATCGAACAATCTTCGACGGAGGTTTCGCGGATCATCGGCGTCATCGACGAGATCGCCTTCCAGACCAACCTGCTCGCTCTGAATGCGGGTGTCGAGGCGGCGCGTGCCGGGGAAGCCGGCAAGGGTTTTGCCGTCGTCGCCCAGGAGGTGCGTGAACTCGCGCAGCGTTCGGCCAATGCCGCCAAGGAAATCAAGACGCTGATAAACACCTCGGCCGTCCAGGTCAAGGAAGGCGTCGATCTCGTCGGGCGCGCCGGCGGCACGCTGCACAAGATCGCCGAACAGGTGATGGGCATCAACGACCTCATCCGGCAGATCTCGGCATCGGCCAGCGAACAGGCTGTCGGCTTGAAGGAAATCAACCAGGCCATGAACCAGATGGACCAGGTAACGCAGCAGAACGCGGCGATGGTGGAGGAAGCGACTGCTGCGAGCGTCGCACTCAACGACGAGGCACAGACGCTGAAGCAGCTCGCCACCCGCTTCAATGTCTCAGGTTCGAGGAACGCCGCAGCGCTTGCCTCGGTCGCACAAAAGATGCGGGCGCCGGCAGCCGCGGCCCCTTCGCCTCGCTCCCCGGCGGTCCGTCGCTCCGTTGTTCCGTCGCGCGGGTCCGCGGCCGTGGCGCAAGACAGCTGGGAAGAGTTCTGATCGTCCAACCCCGTAATGTAAAAAGCGCCTGAGAGATCAGGCGCTTTTTACATTCGAGAATAGATGCGTTATCGCGCGGCGTGCGTCAGGCAGCGTTCGACGCCTGCTCTTCGTTGAGGAAGGCATAGATCGCCTGGGAGGAATCGGTGGCGCGCAGCTTGGCGACCAGATCGTGATCGCGCAGCACGCGGGCGATCCGCGACAGAGCCTTGAGATGATCGGCACCCGCGCCCTCCGGCGCAAGCAGCAGGAACACGAGATCGACCGGCTGGTCATCCAGCGCCTCGAAATCGACCGGCTGCTCCAGCCGGGCGAAGATACCGACGATCGAATGGATGTTTCCCAGCTTGCCGTGGGGAATGGCGATGCCGTTGCCGACGCCGGTCGAGCCCAGGCGTTCGCGCTGCAGGATAACGTCGAAGATCTCCCGTTCGGAAAGCCCGGTGATCCTGGCGGCTCTTGCGGCCAGTTCCTGAAGCAACTGTTTCTTGGAATTTACTCTGAGGGCGGGAATGATCGCATCCTGATGGAGCAAATCTGCCAATGCCATTTCTTTTTCCTTCTGTCGCCGGGATCAAATGCAAGGAGCGGCGGCAACACCGCCGCTCACCACGCCGATCTCAGCCTTTGATACTGGCTGAATCGATCCAGCCAATATTTCCGTCGTGCCGACGGTAAACGATGTTCAGATGTTCCTTGCCGGGGCTGCGGAACAGGAGAAGCGGCTCGTCGGTCATGTCGAGCGCCATCACGGCGGTGGCGACCGACATGGTCTTCAGCTGCTTGGTACTTTCAGCGACGATCGCCGGAGCGAAATCGTCGGCGATTTCATCATCGTGATCAGGAACGGAATCCATAACCGTGTAGGAGACCTCTGCAAAACCATTCAGATGGTTTCCGGCGTGATGGTCCTTCAGCTTGCGCTTGTAACGCCGCAGCCGTTTTTCGATCCGCTGGGAGGCGGCGTCGAAAGCCAGCTGCGGGTCGGTCGCCTCGCCGGCCGCATGCAGTACCACCCCGCTGTCGAGATGCAGCTTGCAGTCCGCCGAATAACGAGAACTCGCCTTTTCCACGGTCACCTGGCCGGAATATCCCCCGTCGAAGTATTTCGTGATGGCCATACCAATTTGGTCCTCGATCTTTTGACGGAAGGATTCACCAATTTCCATATGTTTCCCGGATACACGCACACTCATGGAGTTTCCCTTCTTATGGTCGTTTGCGGGTATCAGTTTACGCCAAGCCTCAGGTTCATCCAAGCACTTCGCACAATCTCAAGCAAGATCGGCTTAGGCCCGCGGGTCCTTGGTACCCTTCTGATGCTGGGGATAACTCCAGATGCCGTTCGCGGCATCGATTGCGGCGGGCTTCTAGCCAGAGGCTACCGAAAAGTCAATAGGGCGGAGAATCACCATCGCCGACGCCCGGGTAACGTGTAGTCGATACCTTGCTTGGCAAGTTATGCCGCCGATTGCCACCCCATCCACTTTATGCGCCTCGCGCTTGCGTTGCGCTCGTCCTCGCGGGGATCGTCATGGCTGCGACACCTGATATCACGCAGACGAGTCCGATCCAGGCCGTCTGGCTCAGCCTTTCGCCGAGGAAAACGATGCCGATCGCAACACCGATCGGCACTCTGAGATAGGCTTGCGAGGTGGTTCCGACCGAACCCAGCGTCTGGACGAGACGGAAATAGATCGTGAAGGCAAGGGCCGTCGAAAAGGCGGAGAGGGCAAGCAGCGCCAGCATCGATGCCGCCGACGGATTGAGCTCCCATGGCCGATCGGCGACGAGGCTCACAGGCAGGAGAATGACCGCGCCTGAAATCAACGAGCCGGCCGCCGGCACTGCGGGATCGAGCCCCTTGAAGTTCTTGCTGAAAATCGCGGCACCTGCATAACAGATGGTCGCCAGGATGATGGCAAGCTGCGCCATCAGGCTATCGCCGAGACCGTCGAGCGCTTCGACGCCGATGACGAGGCAGATGCCGACAAGCCCGGCGATGACGCCGAAAAGCCTTCGCAGCGTCACCTGCTCATGGCCGGTGATCAGCACGGTCAGCAGGAAGGTGAAGATCGGCGTTGCCGAATTCAGGATCACCGCCAATCCGGCATCGACGGACTGTTCTGCCCAGGCGATCAGCGTGAAGGGGACGACGCTGTTCAGACAGGCCTGAACGAAAAACCGGCGCCAGGTCGCACCATCGCGCGGCAGGCGGACACGCCGGCGGCGCAGCACGGCAAGCAGAATGCCGCCGGCAATCAGCGTGCGGGCGGCGATCAGCGTTATCGGCGGGATAGTCTCGACGCCGATCTTGATGAAGCTATAGGAGGAACCCCAGAGGGTCGCCAGCACCAGCAGCAGGAAAAGCTCTCTGGCAAGGTTCGGATTTTGCGGCGTCATCGTCGGCATTTCGATCTTCGTTCAAGAAAATTCAAACGGTTACAGCGCCGTTGCGCGTCCGAAAAGACGCAGGGCACCGGAGAGGAATAACGGGATTTGCGGGCGGGATGCTTCGATCCAGGTCGAAGCATGACGGCATTAGAAGCCGGCGACCTTGGCGAGCGCCCGCTTCTCGCGGCGGCGTTGCACCGAAGAGGCGATGTTCATCGCTTCCCGGTATTTCGCAACCGTGCGGCGGGCAAGATCGACGCCGCCCTTCTTCAGCATCTCGACGATATCGTCATCGGAAAGCACCGCCTCCGGGCTCTCCTGCAGGATCAGCGCACGGATCTTGTGACGCACGGCCTCGGCCGAATGGCTGTCACCGCCCGCGACGGCGCTGATCGAGACGGTGAAGAAATATTTGAGTTCGAAGAGGCCGCGCGGCGTCAGCATATATTTGTTCGATGTAACGCGGCTGACGGTGGATTCATGCATCTTGATCGCCTCGGCGACCGTTTTCAGGTTCAGCGGGCGCAGGTAGTCGACGCCATGCAGCAGGAAGGCATCCTGCTGGCGGACGATTTCACTTGCCACCTTCATGATGGTTTTTGCCCGCTGGTCGAGGCTGCGCGTCAGCCAGTTGGCGCTCTGCAGGCAATCGGAGAGGAAGGCATGATCCTCGCCATTGCGGGTCACGCGGGAAAAATAGGATTGGTTGACCAGCACGCGCGGCAGCGTATCCGGATTGAGCTCGACCAGCCAGCCGCCATCAGAGGAGGCTCTGACGACCACATCCGGCATGATCGCTTCGGAAACACCCGCCTCGAAACCGCTGCCGGGCTTGGGATTGAGCTGGCGGATCTCGCCGAGCATGTCGAGAAGATCTTCCTCGTCGACGCCGCAGAGCCGCTTCAACGTGGCGAAATCGCGCCGCGCCAGGAGTTCGAGGTTTTCGACCAGAGCCTGCATGGCAGGGTCATATCGGTCCTTCTGCCTGAGCTGGATCGCCAGGCATTCGGCGAGGCTGCGGGCGAAAACACCCGGCGGATCAAGGCTCTGGAGGGTGGCGAGCACGCGCTCGGCCTGTGTGGGACTCGTGCCCAGCCTCTCGCCCGCCTCGACGATATCGGCCTGCAGATAACCGCAGTCGTCGAGCTGGTCGACGAAATTCTGCGCGATCAGCCGGTCGGCCATGTCAGGCAGGACGAAAGGGATCTGTTGGGCGAGATGATCACGCAGCGACACCTGGCCGGCGACGAAATCATCGAGATCGTAATCGGCGCCCTCGCCGCTGCCCGGCATCGATTTCCACTGGCTGACGAGCTCCGGCGCATCGAGGCGCTGCGGGGCACCGTCATCAGGAAAGACATTGGTGTAATTGGCGTCGAGTTCGTCGTTCAGCCGGCTTGTGCTGGCGCTGCCGCCATTGTCATACCAGTCGCTGGAAAGCGCCTCGGTCCGGTTGTCGTAACCGTCATCCGACCCGGCATCCTCCGGCTGATGAGCATACTCGCTATCTTCGGCCTCACCTCGTTCGCCGCCCCCCTCGCCGTCATTCGACGGAAATTCGAGCAGCGGGTTCTTCTCGACTTCCTGGGCGATGAACTGGGTGAGTTCAAAATGCGTCATCTGCAGCAACTGGATGGATTGCATCAGTTGCGGTGTCATCACCAGGGACTGGGTCTGGCGCAGGAAAAGATTGGCGGACAGTGCCATGACGGACGCGAAACTCCCCTCAATTCCTCCGGGAATCCGCGTCCGATCAAGGCTTCAGGCCACGGAAATCCAAGTTGGCCCAAAAATTGCTTTTTTATTGGATTTGGTCAAGCGGAACTATGCCGACAAGGTGAATTTCTGCGCGCGGCCCGGCATCAGAGGCTGAAATTGTCACCGAGGTAGAGCCGGCGCACTTCCGGATTGTTGACGATGTCGTTCGCCCGGCCATGGGTCAGCACCTCACCGGCATGGATGATGTAGGCGCGGTCGATGAGACCCAGCGTCTCGCGCACATTGTGGTCGGTGATGAGAACGCCGATGCCGCGCGCCGTCAGGTGGTGAACGAGGTTCTGGATGTCGGCCACCGAGATCGGGTCGACGCCGGCGAAGGGCTCGTCGAGCAGCATGAAGGTCGGGTCGGTCGCAAGCGCACGCGCGATTTCGAGGCGGCGGCGCTCACCGCCGGAAAGGGCGACGGCGGCACTCTTGCGCAGCTTCTGGATATGGAATTCCTCCAGCAGCTCGTTCAGCTTCAGCTCGCGCTCGGCCTTGTCCTTCACATGCACTTCGAGGACAGCGCGGATATTCTCTTCCACCGTCAGCCCGCGGAAGATCGAGGCTTCCTGCGGCAGGTAACCGACGCCAAGGCGCGACCGGCGGTACATCGGCATGGTCGTGACGTCGTTGCCGTCGATCTCGATCGTGCCTTCATCCACCGGCACAAGGCCGGTGATCATATAAAAACAGGTGGTCTTGCCGGCGCCGTTCGGGCCGAGCAGGCCAACGGCCTCGCCACGGCGCACCACCAGCGAAACGCCGTTGACGACGCGCCGCGTCGCATAGGTCTTCGTCAGACCGCGTGCGATCAGCGTTCCCTGATAGCGGCTCTTGTCGGCAGCACCCGCAGCTTGTGGCCCGGGCTTGCCGAACATGGTGGATAGCGATGATAATTTCACGTGGGAGGCCGGCTTCTCAGTTCTGCTTCTGCTGCGGTGTATTCGGCTTCGATTTCGGATCGAGCTGAATCTGGACACGCCCGCCGCAGCTTTCAAGCTCCGCCTGGCCAGTCTGCATGTGAACCGTCAGTTTGCAGCCGGTGAAGACGTTCGGCCCGTCCGACAGAATAACCTTGTTCCCCTCATCTGCCGTGAGGATGAATGTCTGCGAGGCCATGTCGAAATTGCCGTCATCGGCGGTCGCCGTCTGCGTGCCAGAGGTCAAGAGGACCTTGTCCGTCACCAGGATCTTGTCGATATCAGCACTTCCCGATGCAAGCGAGGCCGACTGCTCCGGCTGGGCGGCGGGTTGCGCGCCGTCAGCAGCCGGCTTTGCCGCCTTGTCCTTGTAATAGACGGTCATCTTGCCGGACTGCATCGTCGTCGTGCCCTGGACGACCTTGACCTTGCCGGTGAAGAGGGCGGTGTGTTCCTGGTCATGGATCTCAAGCTTGTCGCTTTCGATCTGGATCGGCTGGTCGTTGGAAAGCTTCATGCCCGACATCGTGGTCGACTGCGCACCCGCGCCCGAGGCCGTCAGAATAAGGGCAAATGTGCCGGCAATGAATGCCATGCCTGTCTTGCAAGTGGAAATGCGACAATCTTTTGTCATGGATGACCCGGCTGGTTAAGTGCCCTGTTTATGGATGGTGGATGGATCGACATTCATTCGAACATTCCCCTCGAATGTGATCACCCGCCCCTTATCGGTTATCTGAAGCGTCTTCGCAACAATGGAGGCATTGTCCTTGGTGATGGTGACGGGGTCGTCGCTCCGCATGTTGCCGCCCTTGATGTCGAGTTGCGCGGACTGGAAATTCGCATTGAGGCCGCTGCTCAGCACCAGAGTGAAGGGGGCCGTCATATGCAGGTTGTCGGTGGCGCGGTTGTAATCGGCAGTCGAGGCGACGACGCGGGCGATCAGGCCGTCATTCATCGGCACGGCGGCCTTGATCGTCTCGAGCGTGATGAGATTGGGATTGCGGATATCCTGCAGCGCCCTTTCGGCCAGCATCGAATAGTTGATGCCGTCGGAATTGCGTCCTGATATCGCCGGCTTTTCCATCACGACCTTGCCGTTCTCGATCTTGGCGCCTTCCATCTTGACATTCTCGGGCAGATAGATGCTGACCAACGCCACCGCCGTGAGGCTCGCCGCGATGGTGAGGGCCGCCACCGGCAGCAATATCTTCAGCCGCCGCACGCGGGCGGAATGGAACAACGCGTCGCCATAGGCGCTCCTGCCGGACCCTGAATAGGCGGCATGTCCGTTGTTCTTCAGGGTATCGAGCATAGGCCTCGTCCATGTGCGGTGATCGCCGCGCCTCAATAACAAAGCGGGCCGCCAATCACAGTTCGTTTCGCATTATTACATTGGCTTGCCAATATGGAATTTTTTCTGCAACAAGCAACACGACGGAAAAACATTCAAAAGTGGCATTCGTACGGGCCGCTGCCACCCTATTTCACCGGATTGATCGGCGGCATGCCGAAGCCGGTGCCAGCGCTGGAGGTTTCCATGGACAGTTCGATCATCGCGGATCGCCGGCGGCTGCGCCGCAAGCTCGGCTTCTGGCGCCTCTTCGCGGTGGCCCTCATCGTGGCACTTGGTTTCGCCTTCTACCACTTTGCCTTCGGCGATGCCGGGACGCAGCGCCCGCATATCGCCCATGTGACGATATCCGGGCTGATCGTCGATGACGACGAGCTTCTGGAGCGGCTGAAGAAGGTCGAGACCAGCGACCAGGTGAAGGCGGCGGTGATTTCGATCTCCTCGCCCGGCGGCACGACCTATGGCGGCGAAAAAATCTTCAAGGCGATCCGTGCGATATCGGCCAAGAAGCCTGTCGTCTCCGACGTGCGCACGCTTGCCGCCTCCGCCGGATACATGATCGCCACCGCCGGCGATACGATCATTGCCGGCGACAGCTCGATCACCGGCTCGATCGGCGTCATCTTCCAGTATCCGCAGATCCAGCCGCTGCTCGACAAGATCGGCGTCTCGCTGCAGGAGATCAAGTCTTCGCCGCTGAAGGCCGAGCCCTCGCCCTTCCACGAGGCGAGCGAAGAGGCCAAGGCGATGATCCGCAGCATGGTGGTCGACAGCTATAACTGGTTCGTAGACCTGGTTGCCGACCGGCGCAAGCTGCCGCGCGACGAGGTGCTGAAACTGGCCGACGGCACGATCTATACCGGCCGCCAGGCGCTGAAGGTGAAACTCGTCGATGCAATCGGCGGCGAGGCTGAGATCCGCGCCTATCTGAAGTCGCGCGGCGTCGACAGCGAACTGCCGATGGTGGACTGGGACAAGAAGAGCAATACGCCCTTTCTGCTCGCTGGGGCTGTTTCGCGGTTGATTACGATCTTCGGTTATGATGATGTCATCAAAACCCAAGATATCAATGGAATCCTGCCCCCAAAGTTGCTTCTTGACGGGCTGCTTTCAGTTTGGCAGGTTGGCCACGATTGATAAGAAATCAATAATTTAAGGGGGCGAATGTGATCAAGTCCGAATTGGTGCAGATTGTTGCGGCACGCAACCCGCATCTCTATCATCGCGACGTCGAGAATATCGTCAACGCGGTTCTCGACGAGATCACGGATGCACTGGCTGCGGGCAACCGTGTCGAATTGCGCGGCTTTGGCGCCTTTTCGGTCAAGAACCGCCCTTCCCGCTCCGGCCGCAACCCGCGGACCGGCGATACCGTCTTCGTCGAGGAGAAGTGGGTTCCCTTCTTCAAGACCGGCAAGGAGCTGCGCGAGCGGCTCAACCCCGGCCAGGCCGACGAAGAGGATTGAGCAGTTGCTCAAGCATGTCGCGCAAAAGTGTGCAGCGGATTTGCGATAACGACATGCATCGACAGAAAGACCTAAAGCGTGCGGAGCAAATCTGAAAGATTGCGACGCGCTTATCGCCTGCGGCGAAACCGCACTTGAACTCGAGGGCCGTTTTCCTATTCTGGCAACGCATCGTATTTTACGCCTCTCGCAAAGACGCGCGGCGCTGTAAGGACGAAACGCGCCCTGCAAAAAGACCGGCGCAATCTGCCGCGTGGAGACCTCAAATGGCCAAGAAGATCGTCAACCTGTTGATTCTGCTGCCGCTCGGCGTCATCCTCATCGTCTTTTGCGTCGCCAACCGGCAGAGCGTCACGCTCGCCTTCAATCCGTTCCGGCCCGAAGACCAAGTGCTTGCAGTTTCCGCGCCCTTCTTCGTCTTCCTGTTCATCGCGCTGATCACAGGCATGCTGATCGGTGCGGCCGCCACCTGGTTCAGCCAGGGCAAACACCGCAAACGCGCCCGCACCGAGGCCAAGGAAGCCATTCGCTGGCAAGGCGAGGCCGACCGCCACAAAAACCGTGCCGAGGAAATCGCCGGGCAGCTGCCGGCGCGGTAAAGCCGGATGGCATGTCGACGGCCAGTTTTGGCGGCGTCTCAAACCGGAAAAAAACTCAATTCCTCATAGTCACCCTCCGGCGAGGCGCCGTTGCCGGTCACCTGGAACCCGTGGGAAAGGTAGAACGCCTTTGCCCGCCGGTTCTTCACCAGGTATTTCAGCCTGTACCGGTGTTGCGGCCATTCCGGCAGGGCGTGCAGCAGCGCCGTGCCAGCGCCCTGCCCCTGGAATTCAGGGCTGATATAGAGCATGTGGATGAAATCGTCCTCCGGCCAGAGCGACAGGAAGCCGGCGACGCTGCCGCTTTCATGCGCGCAGACGAAGACCGTCTCGCCGTTCGTATGGGCGGCGAAATCCTCGCGGTAGAACTTGCCGGGGTCGACCCAGACGAATGTTTCGCGGCGCACGGAAAGATAAATCTCCGCGAGCATTTCCTGATCTTCCGCCCGCGGCGGCCTGATGGTCCACGTCATGACGTCGATTTAAACAAACCCTCAGCCCGCGCCAAGCCTAACCGGCCGCCATCTTCGCGACGACAGCGGCATTGAAATCCGAAAAGAACCCTTCGGCGAGCTTCTGCGAGGTCGAATCGAGCAGGCGGGCACCGAGCTGGGCGAGCCTGCCACCGAGTTCGGCCTTCGACCGGTACTGCAGTATGGTCTCGGCACCCCTTTCCTCGAGCACGACATCGGCGCTGCCCCTGGCGAAGCCGGCAAGACCGCCTTTGCCTTCGGCCGACAACGTGTAGCTCTTCGGCGCATCCACATGGGAAAGCGTCAGCAGCCCATGAAAGGTGGCAGACAGCAGGCTGAACTTGACCTTGATCGTCGCCTCGAAAGCGCTCGGCGACAGCCGCTCGATGCTCTGACAACCTGGGATGCAACCGCGCATGATCTCGGGATCGTTGAGCGCTGCCCAGACGACGTCCCGCGGCGCGGCGATGCGTTCTTCGCCGGTGAAATCCATTCGATAGCCCCATCTCCGATCGGTTCATCTTATCCCAGCGGGAAAGCGCTTTGCCAAGGCGGGACGGAATGTTATCTGCCGGGCTCCGACCTGGCACATATTTGACACACATAGGGGATGGGCCGATGAACGACGAACTGAAGCCGTGGAGCGTGACGGCAAGCCGCGTCACCTATGAAGATCGCTGGATCCGGGTCCGGAGCGACGATTGCGTCACTGCCGATGGAACCGTCATCGCGCCATTCCATGTGCTCGATTATCCTGACTGGATCAACGTCATTCCGCTGATGCCCGACGGGCGCGTGCTGCTGACGCGGGAATACCGGCACGGCCGCGGCGAGATCGTGGCCGGTCTCGTCGCCGGCGGCGTCGAACCCGGCGATAGCAAGACCGGCGATGCGGCAATGGCGGCGGCACGGCGCGAGCTGCGGGAAGAGACCGGCTATGAAGCCTCCACCTTCGTCAAGCTGCTCACCTCCTATCCGAATGCCGCCAACCACAGCAATGTGGTGACGAGCTGGCTGGCGCTCGGCCTGAGCAAGGTCGGCGAACCGGCATTCGACCCCGGCGAGAAGGTCGACCTGCTGTTTGCGGATCTCGCTGCCATCCTGGGCGACCTGCAGTCCGGCGCCATCATCATGCAATCGATGCATGTCGCAGCTCTCTATGCGGCGGAAAGCTGGCTTCGCACACAGACCTTCGAGGGCTTGAAATAGGCGCCGCGCCGAGTGACCCTGTCGTTTGCCCGGGCCAGGTCGGCTGCGCAGTTGATCCGGCACGGTTTTCTGCGCTACTGCATAATTCAAGTGCTGCAGCGTCCTTTGCGCGTCTCAAAAGACGCACGGCGCCGTAGCGGACGCAAAGCCGATAAGCCACCCCGACAGAGATGCGGAAGAGCACGTTGAAACAAAGAGAAGGCCGGCCGGGCCAGAAGAAAACATCGGGTCCTTCCGGTGAAAGCCGCAGGGACGATCAGTCACGCCGGCCGCCAAAGCCGGTCGCGCGGCCCGCGGCAACCCGCGAGGCGGCGCGCGAGGCTGCCTTGCCCGCCGCCGTCGTGCGTCCGCTGATGACACGCAGCGGCGAGCGTCCGGCTGAGCGCGTGCCCGTTATCCTCGAATCGCTCGGGGCCGGCGACTTCCACCTGATCGACAGCGGCAATGGCGAAAAGCTCGAGCAATACGGCCCCTACCGCATCATCCGCCCCGAGGCCCAAGCGCTGTGGCGGCCTTCGCTGGCGCCCCAAGTCTGGGAAAAGGTCGATGCCGTCTTCACCGGCGACACCGACGAGGAAGGCACCGGCCGCTGGCGCTTCCCGAAAGAGGCGCTCGGCGAGACCTGGCCGCTCAATCTGCTCGGCGTCGATTTCCTCGGTCGCTTCACCTCCTTCCGTCATGTCGGAGTCTTTCCCGAGCAGATCGTCCACTGGAGCTGGATGAAGGAGCAGGCCGAAAAGGCCGGCCGGCCGCTGAAGGTGCTGAATCTCTTCGGTTATACCGGCGTCGCCTCGCTTGTCGCCGCCGCAGCCGGCGCCGAGGTCACCCATGTCGACGCCTCGAAGAAGGCGATCGGCTGGGCAAGGGAAAACCAGGCGCTCGGGCGCATGGAGAAACTGCCGATCCGCTGGATCTGCGAGGATGCGATGAAATTCATTCTGCGCGAAGAACGCCGCGGCAGCCAGTACGATATCATTCTCACCGACCCGCCGAAATTCGGCCGCGGCCCCAATGGCGAAGTCTGGCACCTCTTCGAGCATCTGCCATTGATGCTCGATGTCTGCCGCGAGATCCTGTCGCCAAAGGCAGTGGGCCTGGTGCTGACGGCCTATTCGATCCGCGCCAGCTTCTATTCGATCCACGAGTTGATGCGCGAGACGATGCGCGGCGCCGGCGGCGTGGTCGAATCCGGCGAGCTGGTGATTCGCGAAGCCGGCACCGACGGGAGGACGCAGGGCCGCGCGCTTTCCACCTCCCTCTTTTCCCGCTGGGTGCCGAAATGAGCAAGGACTTCCACGATCAGGGGCCGCGCAGGGTCGGGCAGGTGAAGGAAGTCACCTCGCTTGCCAATCCGATCATCAAGGACATCAAGGCGCTGACGAACAAGAAGTCGCGCGAGGAAAGCGGCACTTTCCTCGCCGAAGGGCTGAAGCTCGTCATCGATGCGATCGAACTCGGCTGGGCGATCCGCACGCTGGTCTATGCCAAGGCCGCCAAAGGCAAGCCGCTGGTCGAGCAGATGGCGGCAAGGACCGTCGCCTCGGGCGGGCTGGTGCTCGAAGTCAGCGAAAAAGTGATCGCCTCGATCACCCGCCGCGACAATCCGCAAATGGTCGTCGGCATCTTCGAGCAGCGCTGGACACCGCTCAAGGGTATCCGGCCAAGGGAGGGCGAGACATGGGTGGCGCTCGACCGGGTGCGTGACCCCGGCAATCTCGGCACCATCATCCGCACGGCCGATGCGGCCGGCGCTTCCGGCATCATACTTCTGGGAGAAACGACCGACCCTTTTTCGCTCGAAACCGTGCGGGCCACCATGGGCTCGGTCTTTGCTGTTCCGGTCGCGCGGGCGACACCGGAGGAATTCATCGCCTGGCGGAAATCGGCCGGCGTTTCCGTCGTCGCGACGCATCTTGCCGGCGCGGTCGATTACCGGACGATCGACTACCGGAAAAAGCCGGTCGTGCTGTTGATGGGCAACGAACAATCCGGCCTGCCCGAGCAGCTGGCCAGGGAGGCCGACGCGCTTGCCCGCATTCCGCAGCAGGGCCGCGCCGATTCGCTGAACCTCGCCGTCGCTACCGCCGTCATGCTTTTCGAGGCGCGCCGCCATCTCCTCTCACTTGCCGAGGGCAAATGACCGAACAGACGCATGCACACCCCGCGCTGTTTTCGCGGCCGGCACCGATCCTCTTCTTCATCGTCGTCGCCGTTCTCATCGACCAGGTCGTCAAGATCACCGTTGATCATTACCTGCCGCTGCAGGAGGCGGTGCCGGTTATTCCAATGCTGGCGCTCTACCGCACCTACAATCTCGGCGTCGCCTTTTCGATGCTGTCTGGCATGGACGGCTGGTTCATCGTCGGCATGCGGCTCGTCATCGTCGCCTTCGTCATCTGGCTGTGGCACCGCACGGCGAAGGACCGCTGGATCGCTCATCTCGGTTATGCGCTGATCATCGCAGGCGCGATCGGCAACCTCGTCGACCGCTTCGCCTATGGACATGTGATCGATTACATTCTTTTCTACACCGAGAGCTGGTCCTTCGCGGTCTTCAATCTCGCCGACAGTTTCATCACCACCGGCGCCGGTTGCGTCATTCTCGACGAGCTGCTGCTGCCAAAAAAGGCCGGCCGCTAAAATCTTATCGAAATCCTGAAGGCATTCGGAACGGGCCTCATGTTATCCAGATAGCATGCAGAACCTGGGACAGTTGCAGGAAAGATTGTCCGCCGCCTTCGGTGGACCCGCCGCCAAGCCGCATGAGAAGCGGATGGAGGCCCCTTCCTCACGACCCGGCGCATCGACACCTCAGGGAGCCGATGATCGTCAGAGGGGAACCGCACCGACAAGGCGGCTGCTGTTCTACTGGCTGGGCGGCGCCGGCCTTCTTGCCGCAACGATCCTAATGCTGCTTGCCCATGCCGGCGATCCGTTGCTTCTTTCGGGCGGCCTTGTCGTTCTTGGCCTTGCCGTCATTGCCGGTTATGCCCTGCTGATGGTTCGGCCGCGCAAGGCCGGGCAGGGCCCCGGCAAATCCCTGCAGGATTGGAACGCTGGCGCAAAGCTGTTTGCCGACGTGCACGACGTGCTCGGCGACATCACGGTCAGCCGGACCATGGACCGGTGCATCATCTCCGCCAACGATACTTTTCGCCGCCTGAGCGGGCGGCTGCGTCCGGAAGGAAAAACCTGCGAGGAGATCGGGCTTGCCTTCCGCCCCGGCCCGATACCGCACTGCTACGATGTCGAGATCTCGACACCGGAGGGCCAGCGCATCTTCCTCTGGCGCGACGTCGTCACCCGCGACCCGGCAAATGGCCGCCTGCTGTTGCAGAGCGTTGCACGCGACGTGACCGACGAGCGGCTCATCGCGCAGGGTCGCGAAGAGGCCCGGCAAAAAGCCGAATATAACAGCGCCGCCAAATCGAGGTTGCTTGCCACTGTCAGCCACGAGGTGCGCACGCCGCTTTCCGGCATCCTCGGCATGACGCATCTGATCGCTGAGACGCGGCTGACGCAGGAACAGCAGAACTATCTCGCGAACATCCGCCAGTCCGGCCATGCGCTGACGCAACTCGTCGAGGACCTGCTCGACTTCTCCACCATCGAGGTCGGCCGTTTCGCGCTGCACCCGCGCTCGGAATCGTTGCGCAAGCTTCTGGAAAGCGTCGTCGAGATGCTCGCCCACCGGGCGCATGAAAAGGGTATCGAGATCGGCGCCACAGTGTCGTCCGACGTGCCCGAAAATATGAACTTCGACCCGGCGCGGCTGCGTCAGGTCCTCTTCAACGTCATCGGCAATGCGGTGAAATTCACCCAGGTCGGCGGCGTCTTCATCCGCGTATCGCTCGACCCCGGCGATATTTTGATCACCGTCACCGATAGCGGTCCCGGCATGACGACGGAGGAGCAGGCGCGCGTCTTCGGCGAGTTCGAGCAGGGCGGGAGTGTTGCCGACAAGAGCAGCGGGACCGGGCTCGGCCTTGCCATCTCGGCCCGCATCATGCGCGAATTTAACGGCGCGCTGACGGTTGCCAGCGAAAAGGGCAAAGGCAGCGAATTTACCATCCGCTTCCCTGTCGATATCGGCAATGAGCGCCCCGACCGGCGAAACACGCTGCTTGCCGGCAACAGTGTCGTGCTGCTGGCCCCAGCCGGTGCGGCGCGCACAGCCATTGCCGAGACGATCACCACGCTCGGCGGCCTCTGCCATCTCGTCGGCGACGGCGAGACGGCGCGGACAACGCTGCTCGGCTTGGCAAAGGGCGGACGGCGGCCGACCGATATCATCATCGACCACCGGATGTCGGCGGAATTTTCCGCCCATCTTGCCGATCGCGCCGAAATCGCCGCGCTTGGCCTGCGCAAGGTGCTGCTCGTCAATCCGGAAGAGCGTAGCGCCCATCCGCTCGACCTTTTCGACGCCTGGCTCATTCGCCCGTTGCGCGAGCAGTCGCTGATCGACGTGCTGCGCGGGCGCATGCGCGGCATGGAGAAACGCGACGCGCTGAACGACAACCAGCCGGGCTTCGGCCTTTCGGTGGCGGAGACATTTGTTGCCGCCAGCGGGCTCAGCATCCTGCTCGGCGAGGACGACCCGATCAATGCCATGCTGGTGCGCGTCGTCCTGGAAAAGGGCGGGCATAAGGTGCGCCATGTCGAAGATTTCGAGGCGCTGCTCGACTACGCGCTCTGCGAGGCGAATGCCCGGCCCGATATCATCATCAGCGACCTCTCGATGCCTGGTGGTAACGGCATCGAAATGCTGGGACGCCTGCGCGGCCATGAACGGCGGCTCGATCTTGCCTCGGTGCCGGTGATCGTGCTGACCGCCGACAAGAGCGACGAATCGCGCCGCCAGGTCTTGCTCAACGGCGCCAACCGCGTCATGGTAAAGCCGGTCGATCCGGTGCGGCTGCTGACCGAAGTTCAGGCGGTTGCCGCCCTTTCCGCCCGCCGGGCAGAGGCGCGGTGAGCGCCTCAAAAACCGGCACGCTTCTTGCGCCTGGAAATTCAAAATGTCACTTTCCTGTCGCAGAGAAGTGTTTTATGGCGTCGATAAGCCGGCAACGGGAGAATCGTCATGTCCGCCATCGACATCCTGAATCGTGACACCACCGCGGAGCCCGCACGGCCCTCGACGGCTGTACAGAAGGACGGCGATATCCTCGGCCGCATCGGCAATCTGGAGACCCGCCTTGCCCGCACGGCACGCGAGATCGATGCCGCCCAGGCCGTGCGCTACCGCGTCTTCGTTGACGAAATGAAGGCGCAGCTGCCGCTGGATGCCATGCGCCGCCAGCGCGACGTCGATGCCTATGACGCCGTCTGCGATCATCTTCTCGTTCTCGACCGCTCGATCGAGGGCGACCCGGAAGACCAGATCGTCGGCACCTACAGGCTGTTGCGTCAAGATGTCGCCATCGCCAATGGCGGTTTTTACTCGGCTTCCGAATTCGAAATCGACGGCCTCATCGCCAAACATCTGGACAAGCGCTTCATGGAGCTCGGCCGCTCCTGCGTGCTGCCGGAATACCGCACCAAGCGCACCGTCGAGCTGCTGTGGCAGGGGAACTGGGCCTATGCGCTGAAGCATGGCGTCAGCGCCATGTTCGGCTGCGCCTCTTTCCCCGGCGTCTATCTCGAAAGCCACGCGCTGGCGCTGTCCTTCCTCCATCACAATGTGCTGGCGAAGAACGAATGGGCCGTGGGCGCCCTGCCGCATCTGGCCCGCAACATGGACCTGATGCCGGTCGAGGCCATCAACCCGAAGCGAGCGCTGATGGCCCTGCCGCCGCTGATCAAGGGCTATCTGCGCCTCGGTGCGATGGTGGGCTCCAGCGCGGTCGTCGATCATGCCTTCAACACGACCGACGTGCTGATCGTGCTGCCGATCACCAGCATTTCGGACCGTTACCTGAATTATTACGGCGCCGACGCCGGCCGCTTCGCGAGCTAGAACCTTTCCTAGAGCCTTTCCGGGCGCCGGCAATGCTTCAGGGCACGATCTCTATCGGGGTATGAGTGGGGACGCGGGCCCAGATATCGCGCATCTCCGCGTTGGTTACGGCAACACACCCATCCGTCCAATCCCAAAGGTGATGGACGTTTCCGAATAGGCCCCAGCCATTGGGAAGCCCGTGGATCATGATATCGCCCCCGGCTGGAAAGCCTCCGGCTTCAGCGTTGCGCCGATCATCCGTGTTTGGATAGGAAATGTGCAGGCTCAGATAGTCCATCGACTTTGGATTTCGCCAGTCTATTTCATAACGCCCTTCAGGTGTTTTCTCGTCACCTTCTCGTTGCTTGGGCCCCGCATCGGCAGCCGTGCCGAGAGAAATCCGGTATGTAGAGATGGGAGCATCGCCTCTGAGAAGGACCATGCGACGTTCGGATTTGTAAACGCGAATGAGGTCGGCCCGTTGTTCAAATGGCGCATCTGGAGGCGGCGAGCCTGAGCCGACCCTGGCCATCAATTTCGTATAAGCGAAAGAGCTGGCGACCACGATGGCCAAAACGACAAGCTTGTTTCTCAACATGATCTCATCTTCAGGAGCTGCGCTCGAGGCTGGGCACGATCGGCCGGCAACGGCTAGAGCATGATGCCCTCACCCTTCGGCGCCATTTTAAGCCGGATAAGCGCCCAGCCGACGCGCTGTCGGCCGGGCACCAATAGGCGCCTCACATGCGCAAGCGAGTTTACGAACCCCCGTAGGCGGCGATCGCCGCCATATTGACGATGTCGCTGTCCTTGGCGCCCATCGAGGTGATCTGCACCGGCTTGTCGAGGCCGACGAGGATCGGGCCGATCACGGTGGAACCGCCGAGCTCCTGCAGCATCTTGGTCGAGATCGAGGCCGAGTGGAAAGCCGGCATGACGAGGACGTTGGCCGGCCCGGAGAGGCGGCAGAAGGGATATTGCTCCATCACCTTGCGGTTCAGGGCGACGTCCGCCGCCATCTCGCCGTCATATTCGAAATCGACGCGGCGCTTGTCGAGGATCTTCACCGCCTCGCGCACCCGCTCGGAGCGTTCACCCGAGGGGTGGCCGAAGGTGGAATAGGCAAGCATGGCGACACGCGGCGGATAGCCCATCCGCCGCGCCAGACCTGCGGCCTCTTCGGCGATATCGGCAAGCTCTACGGCCGTCGGCATGTCGTGCACCGCGGTATCGGCAACGAAGACCGTGCGGCCGCGGCAAAGCGCCAGCGACACGCCGATGACGCGGTGGCCTGGCTTCTCGTCAATACAGCGGCGCACATCTTCGAGCGCCGTCGAATAGTTTCGGGTGATGCCCGTCACCATGCCGTCGGCGTCGCCGAGCGCCACCATGGTGGCGGCGAAGTGGTTGCGGTCGTTATGGATCAGCCGCTGGGCGTCGCGGTGGAGATAACCCTGCCGCTGCAGCCGGGCATAGAGATAGTCGATATAGGCCTCGACCCGGGTCGAAAGCCGGGCATTGACGATTTCGAGGCCCGGCCGGTTGAGATCGATGCCGGCGCGTTCCGCCGTCGCCCGGATCAAGTCCTCGCGGCCGAGCAGGATGGCGGTGCCGAGCTGCTGGTTGGCGTAGGACATCGCCGCACGCAGGACCTGTTCTTCCTCGGCCTCGGCAAAGACGATTCGCTTCGGGCGGCGGCGGACGCGCTCGTAAAGGCTGGCAAGCGTCGAGGCGATCGGATCGCGACGCGCCGAAAGCTCGCGGGCATAACCCTCCATGTCGGTGATGACCTTGCGGGCGACGCCGCTTTCGATCGCGGCTTGCGCGACCGCGACCGGGATCGCCGAGATCAGGCGCGGATCGAAGGGAACGGGGATGATGTATTGCGAGCCGAAACGCGGCCGGTTGCCCTGATAGGCGGCAACCACGTCATCCGGCACATCCTCGCGGGCAAGGTTTGCCAGCGCGTTGACGGCGGCGATCTTCATCGCATCGTTGATTGTCGAGGCGCGGACATCGAGAGCACCGCGGAAGATATAGGGAAAGCCGAGGACGTTGTTGACTTGGTTCGGATAGTCCGAGCGGCCGGTCGCCATGATGGCGTCGTCGCGAATGCGAGCCACCTCTTCCGGCGTGATCTCGGGATCGGGGTTGGCCATGGCGAAGATGATCGGCCGCTCCGCCATCGAGCGGATCATCTTGGCCGAAAACGCACCTTTCTGCGACAGGCCGAGAATGACATCCGCGCCTTTCATCGCCTCTTCCAGCGTGCGCGCGTCGGTCTTTGCCGCATGCGCCGATTTCCACTGGTTCATGCCCTCGGTGCGGCCCTGGTAGATGACGCCCTTGGTATCGCAGAGGATGACGTTCTCAGGCGCAAAACCCATTGCCTTGATGAGTTCGACGCAGGCGATCGCCGCAGCACCGGCACCGTTGCAGACGAGCTTCGTCGTCTTCAGGTCGCGGCCGGTCAGCTCCAGCGCGTTGATCAGGCCGGCAGCGGCAATGATCGCCGTTCCATGCTGGTCGTCATGGAAGACGGGAATGTCCATCAGCTCGCGCAGCCGGCTTTCGATGACGAAACAATCCGGCGCCTTGATATCCTCGAGGTTGATGCCGCCGAAGGAAGGACCGAGGAAGCGCACGCAGTTGATGAACTCGTCGACATTTTCCGTATCGATCTCGAGGTCGATGGAATCGACGTCGGCGAAGCGCTTGAAGAGCACCGCCTTGCCTTCCATGACGGGCTTCGAAGCCAGCGCGCCGAGATTGCCGAGACCGAGGATTGCCGTGCCGTTGGAAATGACCGCAACCATATTTCCGCGCGCCGTGTAATCGTAAGCCGTCTGCGGATCGGCGGCGATTGCCTTCACGGGCACGGCAACACCCGGCGAATAGGCAAGCGAAAGGTCGCGCTGCGTCGCCATCGGCTTGGTCGCGTTGATCTCCAGCTTGCCGGGCCGGCCCATTGCGTGAAAATCGAGCGCCTCCTGGTCGGTAACAGACGTTACCAGCCGGTCCTTCTTATCGATATCGGGCATAAATCCTCCAACGTCCTGTGGGCGACGCTTTGCTCTTCCTCAAATGCTGTTGTCATCTATAGCGGCGCGCGGATAGGGTTGGCACCTGTTTTTTTGGGAAAAACTCCACCTCCGTGAACGCACGAATAGACACAGGGAATGAAGCCTTTTCGGCGGCCGAGCTTGCCACGGCGGAAAGCCGTGCCTCGGCGACGCCGATGATGGAGCAATTTATCGAGATCAAGGCGAACAATCCCGGTTCGCTGCTGTTCTATCGGATGGGCGACTTCTACGAGCTGTTCTTCGAGGATGCGCTGGAAGCCTCACGCGCGCTCGGCATCACGCTGACCAAGCGCGGCCAGCACATGGGCCAGGATATCCCGATGTGCGGCGTTCCGGTGCATGCGGCCGACGACTATCTGCAGAAGCTGATTTCGCTCGGCTTCCGCGTCGCCGTCTGCGAGCAGATCGAGGATCCCGCGGAAGCGAAGAAACGCGGCGCGAAATCCGTCGTCAGGCGCGACGTCGTCCGCCTCGTCACTCCCGGCACGATCACCGAGGAAAAGCTGCTTTCGCCCTCGGAATCCAACTATCTGATGGCGCTGACCCGCATTCGCGCCAGCGGCG
Source organism: Rhizobium sp. LARHSG275 (assembly GCF_052871115.1). NCBI lineage: Bacteria > Pseudomonadati > Pseudomonadota > Alphaproteobacteria > Hyphomicrobiales > Rhizobiaceae > Rhizobium > Rhizobium sp. LARHSG275. The sequence goes on from NZ_JBIXJN010000017.1 coordinate 96,945, forward strand.
AGGCCTTGCTGGCGCTTGCCTGGATCGATATTTCCACCGGCGTCTTCCGGCTTGCCGAGACCGAAGGCTCGCGCCTGCTTGCCGATATCCTGCGCATCGATCCGCGCGAACTTATCCTGCCCGACACCATCTTCCACGATCCCGAACTCAAGCCGGTCTTCGACGTGCTCGGCCGCACAGCGGTGCCGCAACCTTCCGTGCTCTTCGACAGCGCCAGCGCCGAAGGCCGGATCGCGCGGTATTTCGGCGTCGCGACGCTCGACGGCTTCGGCACCTTCTCGCGCGCCGAGCTGGCGGCCGCCGCTGCCGCCGTCGCCTATGTCGAGAAGACGCAGATCGCCGAGCGGCCGCCGCTTGGAAAGCCCGAACGGGAAAGTGCGGCTTCGACGCTGTTCATCGATCCCGCCACCCGCGCCAATCTCGAGCTTGCCCGCACGCTGTCCGGCGATCGCAACGGTTCGCTCTTGAAGGCGATCGACCGCACCGTCACCGGCGGCGGCGCCAGGCTTCTCGCCGAGCGGCTGATGTCGCCGCTGACCGACCCCGCCCGCATCAACGCGCGGCTCGATTCGATCGGCTTCCTGATCGACGAACCCTTGCTCTGCGGCAATCTGCGCGACACGCTGAAACATGTTCCCGACATGCCGCGTGCGCTGTCTCGCCTGGCGCTCGACCGCGGCGGCCCGCGCGATCTCTCGGCGATCCGCCAGGGGCTCGACGCGGCGGGCGGAGTTGCGGCGATGCTCGGCAAGGCGATGCTGCCCGAAGAACTCGGCCAGGCTCTGTCCGAGCTGCAGGCCCTTCCCGCGGCCCTGGAAAAGCTGCTTGCCGAGACCCTCGCCGACGAATTGCCGCTGTTGAAACGCGATGGCGGTTTTCTTCGCGACGGCGCCAGTGCCGAGCTCGACGAGGTCCGGGCACTGCGCGACCAGTCGCGTCGCGTCATTGCCGGCCTGCAATTGCAATATGCCGAGGAGACCGGCATCCGGTCGCTGAAGATCAAGCACAACAACGTCCTCGGTTATTTCATCGAAGTCACCGCCGGCAATGCCTCGCCGATGACGGAGACGGCGGAGGCGAAGGCCCGCTTCATCCACCGCCAGACGATGGCGAACGCGATGCGCTTCACAACGACCGAACTTGCCGATCTCGAAAGCCGCATCGCCAATGCCGCCGACCGGGCGCTGACGATCGAGCTCGAAGCCTTCGACAGGATGACGGCGGCCGTCGTTGCGGAAGCCGAGGCGATCAAATCGGGCGCCCGGGCGCTTGCCGTCATCGACGTCGCCGCAGGCTTGGCGCTTCTCGCCGAGGAGCAGGCCTATTGCCGCCCGCAGGTCGACGGCTCGAAGATGTTTGCCATCGAGGGCGGGCGCCATCCGGTCGTCGAGCAGGCGCTACGGCGGCAGGCGGGCGGCCCCTTCGTCGCCAATCATTGCGATCTCTCGCCCAAGACCGGCGACCGGGACGGGGCGATCTGGCTGCTGACCGGCCCTAATATGGGCGGCAAGTCGACCTTCCTGCGCCAGAACGCGCTGATATCAATCCTGGCGCAGATGGGCTCCTTCGTGCCGGCGACATCGGCCCATATCGGCATCGTCGACCGGCTTTTCTCGCGCGTCGGCGCCTCCGACGATCTGGCGCGCGGGCGCTCGACCTTCATGGTCGAGATGGTGGAAACGGCGGCGATCCTCAACCAGGCGAGTGACCGTTCCCTCGTCATCCTCGACGAGATCGGCCGCGGCACCGCCACGTTCGACGGTCTGTCGATCGCCTGGGCCGCCGTTGAGCACCTGCATGAGGCCAACCGCTGCCGCGGGCTGTTCGCCACGCATTTCCATGAGCTGACCGTGCTTTCGGAAAAGCTTGGCCGGCTATCGAACGCGACGATGCGCGTCAAGGAATGGGACGGCGACGTCATCTTCCTGCACGAGGTCGGGCCGGGTGCGGCGGACCGCTCCTACGGCATCCAGGTCGCGCGGCTTGCCGGGCTTCCGGCCTCCGTCGTGGCGCGGGCCCGCGACGTGCTGACCCGTCTGGAAGATGCCGACCGCAAGAACCCGGCGAGCCAACTGATCGACGACCTGCCGCTTTTCCAGGTGGCGGTGCGCCGCGAGGAAACGGCCCGTGGGGCCTCCAAGGTAGAGGAGGCGTTGAAGACGATGAGCCTTGACGACATGACGCCGCGCGAGGCAATGGATGCGCTTTACGATCTCAAGAAGAAGCTGAAATAGGAGCGCGCCATGTTCATGGAAAAACTGGTTCGCGAAACCGAGCGCCTCTCGCTGATCTGCTCCATGCTCGACACGATGCGGCGCGCCGATAAGGACCGCAACGCGCGCGGCTGGACGTCGCCGATCGGCATGCTGAAAATCACCCGCTGCTGCGCTGTAATCTCGGAGCTCGGAACGTCGATCGCCAAGGCCGGCTATCGCGAATGCGACAGGCAGGCGCTTGAGGAGATCATGCGCGAGACACGGCAGGTGCTGCATCTGCTGAATGCGCGGGCTGCCGGCTGAGGAAAACCGGCGCCTTGCGTCAAAGCGACCTCGCCTCTTGACGCGAACCAACACCATTTCGCCAAATTTAAAGGTTCTTGCACTATCAAAGCCCGTGTCAATCGCCGGGCAAAGGGGCTATAGCGCATGCAGACGAAACAAGCGGCAGGCCGTGAACCGGCAGTCCGGCATGAACAGGAAACCGCCCCGGCGACAGCGATGCGCGACCTCGATTTCTCCAACATCCTCGACATCGAGCTCTTGCAGAAGCAGTGTGACGCCGTTGCCGAGGCCAACCGCAACCGACCCGACATCCTGCGCGCCGATCTTCTGGCGGTGCTGAAGAAGGCGAGCACGGAGGGCCGGCAGAAGGCGCGCGAGGCACTCATGGCCGACGGCGGCGGGCTGAATTGCGCCTACCGGATTTCCTGGCTGCAGGACCAGATCATCACCGTCCTCTACAATTTCGCCACCGCCCATATCTTTCCGCATCAGAAAAATAAGTTCGCGGTGACCGCCGTCGGTGGCTACGGCCGCGACACGCTGGCGCCCGGCTCGGATATCGACCTGCTCTTTCTCTTCTTGCCGAGGCCGGCGGAAGAGACGCACAAGGCGGTCGAATTCATGCTCTACGTGCTTTGGGACATGGGCTTCAAGGTCGGCCATGCCACCCGCACGGTGGAGGAGTGCATCGCGCTTTCCAAGTCCGACATGACGATCCGCACCGCCATCCTGGAGATGCGCTGCATCTGCGGCCTGCAGCGGCTGGGAACCGAGCTCGAGACCCGCTTCGACAAGGAAATCGTCACCGGCACCGGTCCCGAATTCATCGCCGCCAAGCTTGCCGAGCGCGACGAACGCCACCGCAAAGCGGGCGACACGCGTTATCTCGTCGAACCGAACGTCAAGGAAGGCAAAGGCGGGCTTCGCGACCTGCACACGCTGTTCTGGATCTCGAAATATTATTATCACGTGCGCGACCAGGCGGAGCTGGTCAAACTCGGCGTGCTGTCCAAGCACGAATACCGCCTGCTTGAAAAAGCCGACGATTTTCTCTGGGCGGTGCGCTGCCATTTGCACTTCCTGACCGGCAAGGCCGAGGAGCGCCTGTCCTTCGACATTCAGCGCGAGATCGCCGAAGCCTTCGGCTATCATACGCGCCCGGGCCTTTCGGCCGTCGAGCGCTTCATGAAACACTATTTCCTTGTCGCCAAGGATGTCGGCGATCTCACGCGCATCCTTTGCGCTGCGCTTGAAGACCAGCAGGCGAAGTCGATCCCGGGCCTTACCGGCGTCATCAGCCGCTTCACCCATCGCAATCGCAAGATCGCCGGCAGCGTCGAATTCGTCGAAGACCGCGGCCGTATCGCGCTCGCCGACCCCGAGGTCTTCAAGCGCGATCCGGTCAACATCATCCGGCTCTTCCATGTCGCCGACATCAACGGGCTGGAATTCCATCCGGACGCGCTGAAACGCGTCACCCGTTCACTCGCCTTGATCGACACCAGCCTGCGGGAAAATGATGAGGCGAACCGCCTGTTCATGTCGATCCTGACGTCGAAGCGTGATCCGGCGCTCATCCTGCGACGGATGAACGAGGCCGGCGTGCTCGGCCGTTTCATTCCGGAATTCGGCAAAATCGTCGCGATGATGCAGTTCAACATGTATCATCACTATACGGTCGACGAACATCTGATCCGCACCGTCGACATTCTCTCCGAGATCGACAAGGGACGCGCCGAGGATCTGCATCCGCTCGCCAACAAGCTGATGCCCGGCATCGAGGATCGCGAAGCGTTGTACGTCGCCGTTCTCCTCCACGACATCGCCAAGGGCCGGCAGGAGGATCATTCGATCGCCGGCGCCCGCGTCGCCCGCAAGCTCTGCGCCCGCTTCGGCCTGTCGCAAAAGCAGACCGAGATCGTCGTCTGGCTGATCGAGGAACATCTGACCATGTCGATGGTGGCACAGACCCGCGACCTCACCGACCGCAAGACGATCACCGATTTCGCCGATCGCGTGCAGTCGCTCGACCGGCTGAAGATGCTCTTGATCCTGACGATCTGCGATATCCGCGCTGTCGGCCCGGGTGTGTGGAACGGCTGGAAGGGCCAGCTGCTGCGCACGCTCTATTATGAAACCGAGCTGCTGCTCGCCGGCGGCTTTTCGGAGGTCTCCCGCAAGGAGCGGGCCAATGCCGCCGCCGAGGCGCTGCATTCAGCGCTGGCCGACTGGAGCCAGAAGGACCGTAATACCTATACCAAGCTGCACTACCAGCCCTATCTGCTCTCGGTGCCGCTGGAAGACCAGATCCGCCACGCCCACTTCATCCGCCAAGCCGATAAGGCGGGCCAAGCGCTCGCGACCACGGTGCGCACCGACAGTTTCCACGCGATCACCGAGATCACCGTGCTGTCGCCCGACCATCCGCGGTTGCTCGCCGTCATTGCCGGCGCTTGTGCCGCGGCCGGCGCCAACATCGTCGACGCCCAGATCTTCACCACATCGGACGGGCGGGCGCTCGACACGATCCATGTCAGCCGCGAATTTACCGACGATGCCGACGAGCTGCGGCGTGCGGCGACGATCGGACGGATGATCGAGGACGTGCTGTCCGGCCGCAAGCGGCTGCCCGAGGTCATCGCCACGCGCGCGCGCAACCGCAAGAAAAGCAAGGCTTTCGTCATTCCGCCGTCGGTCAACATCACCAACAGCCTGTCGAACAAGTTCACCGTCATCGAAGTCGAATGCCTCGACCGGCCGGGACTGCTGTCGGAGATCACCGCCGTGCTGTCCGATCTGTCGCTCGACATCCAGTCGGCCCGCATCACCACTTTCGGCGAGAAGGTGATCGACACCTTCTACGTCACCGATCTGGTCGGCCAGAAAATATCCGGCGACAGCAAGCGCGCCAACATCACCGCCCGGATGAAGGCCGTCATGGCCGAGGAGGAGGACGAGTTGCGCGAGCGCATGCCCTCCGGCATCATCGCGCCCGCCGCCACAGCCCGGACATCGCCCTCCACCGACAAGAAAGCCGGTTCCCCCGTATGAGCCAACACGCATGAGCCCAAACGCATGAGCCTCGTCAAGAAATTCGCGACCGTCGGCGGCGCCACCCTCGGGAGCCGCATCTTCGGCTTCGCCCGCGAAACGCTGATGGCCGCCGCGCTCGGCACCGGGCCGATGGCCGACGTCTTCTACGCCGCCTTCCGCTTTCCGAACCTGTTCCGCCGGCTGTTTGCCGAGGGTGCCTTCAACGCCGCCTTCGTGCCGCTCTTTGCCAAGGAGATCGAGGCGAACGGCACGGACGGCGCCAAGCGCTTTTCGGAAGAAGTCTTCGGCGTGTTGTTTTCGGTGCTGCTCCTCATCACCATCGTGATGGAGCTTGCCATGCCGCTGTTGGTGCGCTTCGTCATCGCGCCGGGTTTTGCCGACGACCCCGACAAGCTCTCGATCACCATCCGCATGGCGGCGGTGATGTTTCCCTATCTGATGTGCATGTCGCTGACGGCAATGATGAGCGGCATGCTGAATTCGCTGCATCATTTCTTTGCCGCCGCCATCGCGCCGGTCTTCCTCAACGTGGTGATGATCGGGGCGCTGTTTTATGCGCTTTATACCGGCGCCGATCCGCTGGCGACGGCCTGGTATCTCTCCTGGGGCGTTCTTGCCGCCGGCGTTCTGCAGCTCGCCGTCGTCTATTTCGGCGTGCTTGCGGCCGGCATGAGCATCGGCTTCCGTTTCCCGAAGATGACGCCGAATGTCAAGCGGCTGCTGATCCTGGCGGTGCCGGCTGCGGTGACGGGCGGCATCACCCAGATCAACCAGCTGATCGGCCAGGCGATTGCGTCGTCCCGCGACGGCGCGATCGCAGCGCTGCAATATGCCGACCGCATCTATCAGCTGCCGCTCGGCGTCGTCGGCGTCGCCGTCGGCGTGGTGCTTCTGCCGGAACTGGCCCGGGCGCTGAAGGGTGGCAACCTGCGCGAGGCCGGAAACCTGCAGAACCGCTCGATCGAATTCGTGCTGTTTCTGACGATCCCCGCTGCCTTCGCGCTCTGGATCCTGTCCGACGAGATCATCCGCGTACTCTATGAGCGCGGCGCCTTCCATCAGGAAAACACCGCCGTCGTCGGCTCGATCCTGGCGATTTACGGCATCGGCCTGCCCGCCTTCGTGCTGATCAAGGCGCTGCAGCCCGGCTTCTACGCCCGCGAGGACACCAAGACGCCGATGCGCTTTTCGGCCATCGCGGTTGCCACCAACTGCGCCACCGCGCTGACCCTCTTCCCCTATATGGGCGCGCCCGGCATCGCGGTTGCCGAAGCCACCGCCGGCTGGATCAGCACCGTGCTGCTGTTCATCACGCTTTTGCGCCGTGGCCACCTGACATGGGAATGGGCGCTGGCAAAGCGTACCGCCCTGCTGATCGTCGCTGCGGCCGTGATGGGCACTGCGATTGTCTTCCTCAAGCAGCACTGGGCGCCGTGGCTTGCTTCCGGCGCGCCGCTTATCACCAAGATCGGCACCCTCGGGCTGCTGATTGCGATCGCCATGCTGATCTATTTCGCCGCCGCTTTCCTGGTCGGCGGGGCAAATCTCGGCATGATCCGACGCAATCTCAACCGCAAGCCGGCGAAGACGGAAGGGTGAGCTTATTCGCCTCGATTTCGAAGTTGCGTCAGGATGGAAGCGCAGACGAAATCGAGGCTGTTTTCGACTTCATCGTTCCAAAAGCGAAGGATACGGAAGCCTTCGGCCTTGAAATGATCGTCGCGAACTGTGTCGGCTGCGTTCTCCGCATGCTGCGAGCCGTCGACTTCGATAATGATCTTAGCTTCGAAGCAAACAAAGTCGAGAATGTAGCGCCCCAGAGGCACCTGTCGTCTGAACTTGAAACCTTCGAGTTTCCGATCTCGAATGACCTGCCACAACGTATTTTCCGAGGGCGTCGAATCCTTCCGCATCGCCTTGGCACGGCTTCGATTGATCGGCGGCGGTATGTGGCGCATCGCGTCCCTCCCTGCATCGCGCTCGACGATAGGGTATGCCCCCCTCACCTGCAATTTCTAACACTTAGCTGAAGCTAAGATGTTGAAATTGCTTCCTCTCCCACAAGGGGAGAGGGGAAACGCGGCGCTCGCCTGGAAATACCTCTCCCCCTGTGGGAGAGGATACAAAATCAAGATCTTAGCCGAAGGCTAAGTCTTAGATTTTGTTGGTGAGGGGAGTTTCGTTGTGTCGACGCCTCCCATTGCGTTGGCCCGCGCTACGAGCCTCACCTGTTCAATTGGCCGACATCGTGATGGCTGCAATGGATAGGATAAACCGGAACGGGAAGAGGCGGCCGGATGGATCCTCTAGCAATCCACCCATCGTCGCTGCGGTCCGACGTCGACATGAATGATGCCGTTGCAATAGCTGCCGATGCCGCCTATGCCCGGCGCGCTTCTTGCGACAGCAATGATCGTGCGCTCCGACAGGCCAGGCATCCTGAAATCAGCCGCCAGACATGTCCCGTGCAGGGACCCGTGGCGGCGGGGATGCGGCCTGTGGCCCGAGGTTATCACCGGGCGGCGGCCGGTCTTCGCAGCAATATACGACAGGACCGCTCGCAGGCGCTCGGGAAAGCAGCCGGCACGAACGCTGACGGTCTGGACCGTGTAGGCGAGGCGTGCCTGATGTTTTGGAAGATGAACGGCATGCCTTTTCATGTCTTGACCGACGGCACCGGTTGCTGATTGTAGGGCGAAAAGGCCTGCCATGGCGAGCAAAGTTGCGTTCTGCATGGTCCCTCCGATCGGCTATCGCAGCAACCCCATCGGCGCCGGTGCCACGCGGCGGATTTTCAGTTCAAAAAAAGCTTTTTTGTGAAATTTTATACTCCAATATAAGTAAGACGGTTGATCAATTCGGCTTAAAACCCGGGATATCGCCGCTCAAAATTGGAATAAACATCTCAAACGCGAGGCAACACATGATGATCCAATCTCTTTTCCTCGTCACTCTCGTCGTCGACGACTACGACCGCGCCAAGGCCTTCTATTGCGACGGCCTCGGTTTCGACTGCCTTCAGGACGAGCCGCAGCCGGAGGGCAAGCGCTGGGTGGTGGTGAAGCCGAGGGGTGGGGACGGCGCCGCTTTTCTGCTGGCGCAGGCGGCAGACGAGACGCAGCGCGCGGCCATCGGCAATCAGACCGGCGGGCGTGTCGGCTTCTTTCTGAAGACCGACGATTTCGCCCGCGACCATGCCGCCATGCTGGCGGCCGGCATACGCTTTCTGGAAGAGCCGCGTCACGAGGTTTACGGCACGGTGGCCGTCTTTGCGGATCCCTACGGCAACACTTTCGATCTGATCCAGCACACTGCCGCCTGAACCCCTTGATTGCGACCGGTTGCGCGTGCATAAGCCGCGGCGTTAGCAATATGGGCGAAAAGCCCTGCTGCATTCTGCAGCAATTTAAACCATGACAGCGTGGGCCCTCCACCAGCCTATTGAGGACGACATGAACGAATTCAAGAAACTCGTATTCTCCGGCGTACAGCCGACCGGCAATCTGCATCTCGGCAATTATCTCGGCGCGATCCGGCGGTTCGTGGCGCTGCAGGAAGGCAACGACTGCATCTATTGCGTCGTCGACATGCATGCGCTCACCGCCCAGCTCGTGCACGAGGACATGCCGAGCCAGACGCGCTCGATCGCGGCTGCCTTCATCGCCGCCGGCATCGATCCGGAAAAGCATATCGTCTTCAATCAGTCGGCCGTGCCGCAGCATGCCGAACTCGCCTGGATCTTCAATTGCGTAGCCCGCATGGGCTGGATGAATCGCATGACGCAGTTCAAGGATAAGGCCGGCAAGGACCGCGAACAGGCCTCGCTCGGCCTTTACGCCTATCCGAGCCTGATGGCCGCCGACATTCTCGTCTATCGCGCCACCCATGTGCCTGTTGGTGAGGACCAGAAACAGCATCTGGAGCTCGCCCGCGACATCGCGATGAAGTTCAACCTCGACTATGCCGAGCATATCAGCAGGACCGGGTACGGCGTCGACATCACCGTCGGCAACGAGCCGGTGCATGCCTATTTCCCGATGGTCGAGCCGCTGATCGGCGGACCGGCGCCGCGTGTCATGTCGCTGCGCGACGGCACCAAGAAAATGTCGAAGTCGGACCCTTCCGACCTCTCGCGCATCAACCTGATGGACGACGAGGACGCGATATCGAAGAAGATCCGCAAAGCCAAGACCGATCCGGACGGCTTGCCGAGCGAGATCGACGGGCTGCAGGGCCGTCCGGAAGCCGACAATCTGGTGGCGATCTATGCCGCACTCGCCGACAAGTCGAAGGCGGACGTGCTTGCCGAATTCGGCGGCCAGCAATTCTCCGTCTTCAAGCCGGCGCTGGTCGATTTGGCGATCAACGTACTCGCGCCGATCACCGGCGAGATGCGTCGGCTGATGGACGATACCAGCCATATCGACGCGATCCTGCGCAAGGGTGGCGAGCGTGCAAGGGCGCGCGCCGAGGTGACGATGCGCCAGGTCCGCGACGTCATCGGCTTCCTCTATTGAGAGTGATCCCCCTTCTCCCTGTCGCGGGGGGAAGCGGAAAAACTGGACTTGCAAATTTTCCGCTTCGGGTGTCAGAGTCCGCGCCATGGTATCGAAGCGACTCTCACGGCTCGAAGGTCACCGCCGCAAATTCATGGCGGTAATCGACGGCACACCGGAATGCCAGCGCGCCGTTCATTATGCCGGCCGGCGCGCGAAGAATTCCAATGGCGGGCTGGTGCTGCTCTACGTGATCCCCGATGGGGATTTCCAGCAATGGCTCGGCGTCGAAGAGATCATGCGGGCCGAAGCGCGTGAAGAGGCCGAGGCGGTGGTTGCCAAGATCGCCCAGATCGTGCGCGAGACGATCGGCATCGAGCCTGAGGTCGTCATCCGCGAGGGCGGTGCTGCCGAACAGATCAACGCCGTGATCGAGGAAGACCGCGATGTGGCGATCCTGGTTTTGGCTGCCGGTTCTGCAAAGGAAGGTCCAGGGCCGCTGGTCTCCTCGGTCGCCGGCCGCGCGGCGGCGTTTCCGATCCCGGTCACCGTGCTGCCGGATACGCTGACCAACGAGGAAATCGACGCTCTCTGCTAACGAAACATGCGAGCGGTTTTCGGACGACACCATGCTCTAACCCGTTAAGTTAGAACAGGATTCTAGTTCCAGGCCGACCGGGCCTGAAATCATCCTGTTCCAGCATTTCTTGAGTACAAGTCTCTTGATTAGAGCCGTCAATCGGCTTATCTTCTTTTGAAGAATTCTAAAGACGGCCGAGACCATGGGCCGGCCGCATGGAGAACCAGATGTTCATTCAGACCGAAGCCACGCCGAATCCCGCCACGCAGAAGTTCCTGCCGGGCAAGGTTGTGATGGAAAACGGCACGGCCGAATTCCGCAGCACTGAGGAGGCTCAAGCCTCGCCGCTCGCCGCCCGCCTGTTCGAAATATCAGGCGTCACCGGCGTCTATTTCGGCTATGATTTCATTTCCGTCTCCAAGGACAATGCCGACTGGCAGCATCTTAAGCCGGCTATATTAGGCTCGATCATGGAGCACTTCATGTCCGGCAAGCCGGTCATGGGCGATGCCTCCATCCTTTCCGAAGACGCCGATGCCGGCGACGAATTCTTCGATGAAGGCGATGAATCGATCGTGCTGACCATCAAGGAGCTTCTGGAGACCCGCGTGCGCCCGGCCGTTGCCCAGGACGGCGGCGACATCACCTTCCGCGGCTTCAAGGACGGCAAGGTCTATCTCAACATGAAGGGTTCCTGCGCCGGCTGCCCGTCTTCGACGGCAACGCTGAAGCACGGCGTGCAGAACCTGCTGCGCCATTTCGTTCCGGAAGTGCAGGAAGTGATTGCCGCTTAAAAATCTTGAATTCGTCCGGCCGTTCATCTCAGGTTCGGCCGAACGGATTTATCGATAGGCGACACTGGTTTATTCGGAAATTGATGGCATGATCATTCTGGCGCTCGACACGGCGGGTGTGGACTGCGCTGCCGCCGTCTATGACAGCGGCAGGGATACGGTGCTGGGGGAGGCATCGGACATGATCGGCAAGGGGCATGCTGAACATCTGATTGGTATCGTCGATCGCGCGCTGAACCAGGCGGGACTGGCGCTTTCTCATATCGACCGCCTTGCCGTCACCATCGGTCCCGGCTCCTTTACCGGCATCCGCGTCGGCGTTGCCGCAGCCCGCGGTTTTGCGCTCTCCCTCAATGTTCCCGCCGTCGGCATCACCACGCTCGAAGTCATGGCATCAGCCCAGCGCGACAAGACGCCTCATCGCGCCGTGCTGGCGGCGATGGATGCCAAGCGGGACGAAATCTACCTCCAGTCCTTCGCAGCCGACGGTTCGTCCCTCGACGCGCCAAGGGCGGTCAGCATTGCTGAAGCGCAGGCTTTTGCCGCCGGCTTCGACGGCGAGATCACCGGTTCGGCGACGCCCCTCCTCAAGGCCGACGCCCTCGGCGATCACACCAACAGGTTCCCGATCTCTGTGGTGGCGCGCCTGGGCGCTGCCGCCTCCCCCGATGCCGGAAAGCCGAAACCCCTCTATCTGCGCGGACCCGATGCCAAGCCGCAGGCCGGGTATGCGATTGCGCGACGAGTATGACGATGCTGGAATCCTATCTGACGCTGAAACCGGAATTCGAGATCATCGCCATGGAGCGTGAGGATTGCCGCGATGTCGCCCTCCTGCACGGCGAGCGGTTTGCCCGCCCCTGGGGCGACGGTGAATTTCACGGCCTGCTGATGCAGGACACCGTGTTCGGCTTCGTTGCGCGCCAGACCAATGCCATCCTGAAAAAGCCGCTTCCGGGGTTCATCCTCGCCCGCCATGTTGCCGGCGAGGCGGAGATCCTGACGATTGCCGTGCAGGCGAAGGTCGCTCGCGCCGGACTGGGCTGGCGGCTGATGCAGGCGGCGATGCGGGAAGCACGCGCGCGCGGCGGCGAGAGCATGTTTCTCGAGGTCGACAACGGCAATACGGCAGCACTTGGCCTCTACCGCAAGCTCGGCTTCGAAAAGGTCGGCGAACGCCAGGGTTACTACAGACAAGAAAACGGCGCCCTCTCCACGGCGCTTGTCATGAAGCGCGTTCTTCGGTAGTTCCCTGGCAGCGAGATGACATGCAGGCCGGCGCAAATGCCGTGCGGCGTTGTCGAAACATGAATATCTCTATAGGCGGGCGATGACCGATGTAGCCAAGACCCTTGAGGAGCTTTGCACCGAACGCGGCATGCGCATGACCGAGCAGCGCCGGGTGATCGCGCGCATCCTGGAAGAGTCGGAAGACCATCCCGACGTCGAAGAACTCTACCGCCGCTCGGTGAAGGTCGATGCGAAGATCTCGATCTCGACCGTCTATCGCACCGTGAAACTGTTCGAGGATGCCGGCATTATCGCCCGGCATGACTTCCGCGACGGGCGCTCGCGCTACGAAACGGTGCCGGAAGAGCATCACGACCACCTCATCGACCTGAAGACCGGCACGGTCATCGAATTCCGCTCGCCGGAGATCGAGGCGCTGCAGGAGCGCATCGCCCGCGAGCACGGCTTCCGGCTGGTCGACCACCGGCTGGAGCTCTACGGCGTTCCGCTGAAAAAAGAAGATCTCTGAAGCGATGGCAGCCCGGGAGACCAGCATTTGATCGCATGGCTGCGCATCGCCTTCGCCGCGGTCGTCATCCTTGCCGTCAGCCTCATGCTCATGCCGCTGCAGATCCTGGCGCTGCGGTTCGACTGGCGGCTGCGGCGCCGGCTTCCGCGCGTCTGGCACCGTGTCGTCTGCTATTGTCTCGGCATTCGCGTCCGCGTGAGCGGCAAGCTGGAAGACCGCCGGCCGCTGATGCTCTGTTCCAACCATTCCTCCTGGCTTGACATCATGGTGCTGTCGGCCGTTGCCGACGTCGTCTTCATCGCCAAGATCGAGGTGCGCGACTGGCCGATCTTCGGCACGCTCGCCAAGCTGCAGAAGAGCGTCTTCGTGGTGCGCGAGGAACGGCGCAAGACCGGTCATCAGGCAAACGAGATCGCCGGGCGCATGGCCGACGGTGAGATCGTCGTGCTCTTTCCCGAGGGCACGACCTCGGACGGCAACCGGCTGCTGGAGGTAAAGTCCTCGCTGTTCGGCGCCGCCGCGATGGCCGTGCCTTATTCGCCGACGGGGACGGTCGTGGTGCAGCCGGTCGCGGTTGCCTATACCAGGGTCCACGGCATCGCCATGGGGCGTTATCATCGGCCGCTCGCCGCCTGGCCGGGTGATATCGAGCTGCTGCCGCATCTCATCGACATCGTTCGCTGCGGCGCCATCGATGCCGAGGTTTCCTTCGGCGAGGCGGTGGATTACCGCGCCGATACCAGCCGCAAGGAGGTGAGCGCGACGATCGCCTCGCGCATCCGCAACCTCCTGAACAGCCGCCTGCGCGGGCGGGAAATCTCCTGAAGCAAGATTTTGATTTTCTCTGGCGGCAAAAACCACTAAATAGCGCGCCATGACACAGGACAGCGCCCTTCTCCAGGCCCCGGAATCGACACCCCGCGATGGCAGCAACAACCGCAAGGTCTTCATAAAGACCTATGGTTGCCAGATGAACGTCTACGATTCCATGCGCATGAGCGACGCGCTCGCCAGCGACGGTTATGAGCCGACGGAAGATATGGAAGAGGCGGACCTCGTTCTGCTCAACACCTGCCATATCCGCGAGAAGGCAGCCGAAAAAGTCTATTCGGCGCTCGGACGGCTGCGCGAGATGAAAAAGAAGAAGGCAGCTGATGGACGGGAGATGATGATCGGCGTTGCCGGCTGTGTCGCCCAGGCCGAAGGCGAGGAAATCCTGCGCCGCGCACCCGCCGTCGACGTCGTCATCGGCCCGCAGACCTACCACCGCCTGCCGGAGGCGCTGCGCCGGGCCAAACAAGGCCAGCGCGTCGTCGATACGGAATATGCGATCGAGGACAAGTTCGAGCATCTGCCGATCGCCGAGAGCCGAAAGATCCGTGCCCGCGGCGTCACCGCCTTCCTGACGGTGCAGGAGGGCTGCGACAAGTTCTGCACCTTCTGCGTCGTGCCCTATACACGCGGCTCGGAAGTGTCGCGGCCGGTTTCCCAGATCGTCGAGGAAGCCGAAAAGCTCGTCGACAGCGGGGTGCGCGAGATCACCCTGCTCGGCCAGAACGTCAATGCCTGGCACGGCGCCGGGAGCCACGGCGAGGCATGGAGCCTCGGCGACCTGCTCTATCGCCTGGCCGAGATCCCCGGCCTTGCGCGGCTGCGCTATACCACAAGCCACCCGCGCGACATGGACGACCGGCTGATCAACGCTCATCGCGACCTCCGGGCGCTGATGCCTTATCTGCATCTGCCGGTACAGTCGGGCTCGGACCGCATCCTGAAAGCAATGAACCGGCGTCATACGGCGGCCGAATATCTGGCGCTGATCGAGCGCATCCGCACGGTGCGGCCTGACATCGCCCTGTCGGGCGATTTCATCACTGGCTTTCCGGGGGAGACAGATAAGGATTTTGAGGATACACTGAGGCTTGTGGAGGAGGTCCGTTATGCACAGGCCTTCTCGTTCAAATACTCGACACGGCCGGGCACACCCGGCGCGGAACTGAAGGACCAGGTGCCGGAAAAAATCAAGGCAGAACGTCTGGAACGCCTGCAAATGCTTCTCCTGAAGCAGCAGCAGGAATTTGCCGAATCCTGCATCGGCAAGGAGATCGACCTGTTGCTCGAAAAGCCCGGTCGCATGCCGGAACAACTAATCGGACGTTCTCCCTGGCTTCAATCAGTGAATGTTGATGCAAAAGCATCGCAAATCGGTGACATTATTAAAGTGCGAATCACCGGAACCGGAACAAACAGCCTGTTTGCCGAACGCGCAGAGGCTGCGGTTTAACCTAAGGAGCCCGACCGCTTGAACGGACAAGAACTGGTTTCTTCTTCACCGCGCCACCCCCGCACGCCGAGCGACACCAATCACTTCGTCCTGACGTTCGAGAACAACCGGTTCGCCAGCGAGCTGTTCGGGCAATTCGACCAGAACCTCAAGCTACTCGAGCAACGGCTCAATATCGATGCGCGGGCGCGCGGCAATTCCGTCGTCATCACAGGCGATGTCGTGACCACCAATCAGGCGCGGCGCACGCTCGACTATCTCTATGAAAAACTTCAGAAAGGCGGCAGCGTGGAACGATCCGACGTCGAGGGAGCAATCCGCATGGCGGTCGCCGCCGACGACCAGCTCAGCCTTCCCACAATGGAACGCAAGGCCAAGCTGACGATGGCGCAGGTTTCGACACGCAAGAAGACGATCATCGCCCGCACGCCGACGCAGGACGCCTATATCAGGGCGCTGGAACGCGCCGAGCTCGTCTTCGGCGTTGGCCCGGCCGGCACCGGCAAGACCTATCTTGCCGTCGCGCATGCCGCCCAGTTGCTGGAGCGCGGCGCGGTCGAAAAGATCATCCTGTCGCGTCCGGCGGTGGAGGCCGGCGAGCGCCTCGGCTTCCTGCCCGGCGACATGAAGGAAAAGGTCGATCCCTATCTTCGCCCGCTCTATGACGCACTCTACGACATGATCCCCGCCGACAAGGTCGACCGGGCGATCACTGCCGGCGTCATCGAAATCGCGCCGCTCGCCTTCATGCGCGGCCGCACGCTCGCCAACGCCGCCATCATCCTCGACGAAGCGCAAAACACGACATCTATGCAGATGAAGATGTTCCTGACGCGTCTCGGCGAGAATGCGCGCATGATCGTCACCGGCGACCCGAGCCAGATCGACCTGCCACGCGGCGTCAAATCCGGCCTCGTCGAGGCCTTGCAGCTTCTGAACGGCGTCGAGGGCATCTCGATCGTGCGCTTCAAGGATACCGACGTCGTCCGCCATCCGCTGGTCGGGCGCATCGTCAGGGCCTATGATTCCACCTATGCCGTCGAAACCGAAGACGTCAGCCGGCAGGACTAATGGCCGAACTCGATATCCAGATCAGCGTCGAGGACATCGGCTGGCCCGGCGAAGAAACGCTGCAGTCGTTTTGCGAACGGGTGCTCGACGCCGCGGCAATCTATCTCCGCGACAGCGAGAAGCAGCCCTTCCCGACGATGCCGCCCGAGGTCTCGCTTGTCTTTACCGACGATGCCTCGATCCAGGACATCAACGCCGAATGGCGCGGCAAGGACAAGGCGACCAACGTGCTCTCCTTTCCCGCCTTTCCGGTTCGGCCCGGCAAGATGCCCGGTCCGATGCTCGGCGACATCATCATCGCCCGGGAGACGGTGGAGCGGGAAGCGACCGAGCTCGAAAAGAGCTTCGACGACCACCTGACCCATCTTCTGGTGCACGGTTTCTTGCATCTTCTCGGCTACGATCATATGAATAGTACCGAAGCCGAAATTATGGAGGGGCTGGAGACTCGCATTTTGGCGCAGCTCGGCCTATCTGATCCTTACGAGGGTCAAGACCTTAAAATGGAACCATGAGCGACTTTACGACGAAGCCGGCGGCAGACGCCAAGGACTCCGAGCCATCCTCCTCTTCGGACGAGGCAGGCAGTAGTAGTCGGCCATCCGGCCGATCCCAATCCTTCTGGTCGCGCGCCGCGCGCATCCTTCGCCCGCAGCAGGGCTCGCGACTGCGCGAGGATCTCGCCGACGCGCTGATGACCGATGCGGCCGGCGACGACGCCTTTTCGCCCGACGAACGGGCGATGCTCAACAACATCCTGCGCTTTCGCGAAGTGCGCGTCGCCGACGTGATGGTGCCGCGCGCCGATATCGAGGCGGTCGACCAGAACATCACCATCGGCGAGTTGATGATCCTCTTCGAGGAATCCGGCCGCTCGCGCATGCCTGTCTATGCCGATACGCTCGACGATCCGCGCGGCATGGTGCATATCCGCGATCTGCTCTCCTATATCGCCAAGCAGGCGCGCAACAAACGCCGCGGCCCGACGAAACCGGCCGCTGTCTTGCCGGCGATCGAGGTTGCGCCCGAAAACATCCAGAAGACCACGCGTTCGGCCAAGCAGAATTTCGATCTCGCCCGCGTCGACCTGCAAAAGACGCTGGCCGAGGCCGGCATCATCCGCAAGATCCTGTTCGTGCCGCCGTCGATGCTGGCGTCCGACCTGTTGCGCCGGATGCAGGTGAACCGCACGCAGATGGCGCTCGTCATCGACGAATATGGCGGCACCGACGGGCTTGCCTCGCATGAAGACATCGTCGAGATGGTGGTCGGCGACATCGACGACGAACATGACGATGACGAAGTGATGTTCAAGCGCGTCGCCGAAGACGTCTTCATCGCCGACGCCCGCGTCGAACTGGAAGAGATCGCCGCAGCGATCGGGCCGGATTTCGACATCAGCGAGCAGGTCGACGAGGTCGATACGCTGGGCGGCCTGATCTTCTCGGCGCTCGGCCGCATTCCGGTGCGCGGCGAAGTCGTCCAGGCACTGCCGGGCTTCGAATTCCACATCCTCGACGCCGATCCGCGCCGCATCAAACGGCTGCGCATTACCCGCAAGCGCCACGCGGTTCGCCGCCGCGCCAAGACGGATGGCGACATCGCTCCCGGCTCCGAGGCCGGCGAAGACCGGCCGGCGGAATCGACCGCCAACTAACAGGACCTAACGGGACAAAGAGCCGCTTTTTTGAAAGACTGCGGATGGGTTGATTCGCGGTTTGATGGGAGTGCGCATGGAGCGGCTTGCGGACAGGGCTATCCTCGTCTGGGGTTTCAAACGGTCGCTGCTGGCCATCGCCGCCGGGGCATTCGCGGTTCTGGCGCTGCCGCCCTTCGGCTTTTTTGCGGCAATGTTCGTTTCCTTCACGCTGCTCGTCTGGCTGATCGACGGGGCGGCGGCTTCGCCTGAGAGCGGCCTGATCGGCAGGCTGTGGCCGGCGTTCACCACCGGCTGGCTGTTCGGCTTCGGCTATTTCGTCGCCGGCCTCTGGTGGCTCGGCCATGCGCTGCTGGTCGATCAGGAAGAATTCGCGTGGGCGCTGCCGCTGGCAATCCTCGGCCTGCCGGCCTGTCTTGCGATCTTCTACGGGCTGGCGGCCGCCCTTGCCCGCATCGTCTGGTCTGATGGCATGGGGCGGATCGCCGCGCTTGCGGCTGGCTTCGGGCTGATGGAGTGGCTTCGAAGCGTGATCCTCACCGGCTTTCCCTGGAACGCCATCGGCTACGGCATGATGCCGGTTCCGCTGATGATGCAGTCGGCGCATGTGATCGGGGCGACGGGGGTGACTGCCCTTGCCGTCTTCGTCTTTTCTGCGCCTGCCCTTGCCGGGACGCGGCAAGGCGCGCGGCCGGGAATCGCGCTCGCCGTCCTGCTCTTTGCCGCCCATCTCGGTTATGGCGCTTATGCTCTCTATCTCGCGCCCCGGCCGGACACATTGCCGGAGGACAAGCGGCCGGTGGTGCGGTTGGTGCAGCCGGCGATCGACCAGGCGGCGAAGATGGACAACGACGCCGACCGCGCCGCGATCTTCGAGACGCATCTGAAGCTTTCGGCTGAAGCACCGAAAAATGGCGGACGCAAACCCGATATCATCGTCTGGCCGGAAACCTCGATCCCCTTCATCCTGACCGACAACCAGGATGCGCTGACGCGGATCGCCGATACGCTCGATGACAACCAGGTGCTGATCGCCGGCGCCGTCCGCGCCGAGGAGATGGGACCGGGCATTCCGACGCGCTATTATAATTCCATCTACGTGATCGATGGCCGCGGCCAGATCATCGGCGCCTCCGACAAGGTGCATCTGGTGCCTTTCGGCGAATACCTGCCCTTCGAGGACGTGCTCACCGAATTCGGCATCCAGAACGTCGTCGAAATACCGGGAGGATTTTCGGCCGCGGCAAGCCGGCACCTGCTGACGCTGCCCGGCGGCCTCAATCTCTATCCGCTGATCTGCTACGAGATCATTTTCCCCGACGAAATGACCGGCGACATCAAAGACGCCAACGCGATCCTCAATATCACCAATGACGCCTGGTTCGGCGCGACGCCCGGCCCCTACCAGCATTTCCAGCAGGCGCGAGTACGGGCTGTTGAAACCGGCATGCCGCTGATTCGTGATGCCAATAGCGGCATTTCAGCGCTGGTGAACGCCCATGGGGAAATTATTGCAGGCCTCGATCTTGGGGAAACCGGCTTCATCGATGCAACGCTCGATAGCATCAGCGCGGGACTCGGAACGACATACCCCCCGCAAACATACTTCTGGTTGACCGAGGCGTTGCTGATTCTGATTGCGCTAATTTCTCGCAGAGGTTTTATTTCCGGGTTGAATTGACCAAAAACCCCTAAAATTGCATAGTGATGACAATCGGCGTTCTTAACGTATGTTCGAAGGTGGGTTCCTCACCTCTTGCAACGTGGCGTTTTGGGATGGATCTGGGGCATGCCGGTTAGAAACAGGTTGAAATTCTTAGCTAGGGCACGACCATGATTGAAAACAAAAAGAAGCCGAATCCGATCGACATCCATGTTGGCAGCCGTATTCGCCTCCGTCGTACGATGCTGGGCATGAGCCAGGAAAAGCTTGGCGAAAGCCTTGGCATCACCTTCCAGCAGATCCAGAAATACGAAAAGGGCACCAACCGCGTCGGCGCAAGCCGTCTGCAGAACATCTCGAACATCCTCAATGTTCCGGTGTCGTTTTTCTTCGAGGACGCGCCCGGCGAACATTCTGCCGGCGGCGGCGGCATGGAAGCCTCCAGCTCGAATTACGTCGTCGATTTCCTCTCCTCCTCGGAAGGACTGCAGCTCAACCGCGCCTTCGTCAAGATTTCCGATCCCAAGGTTCGCCGCAAGGTCGTGGAGCTGGTGAAAGCCCTGGCGGCTGAAGCCGACGCCGACTGAACTAAGACCGGTGCAGAATTCGAAAGGCGGTCGAAAGGCCGCCTTTTTTGCGTTTTTGGGGCAAAATTTGTCATTTTGCCACAGATATAAAGATATATTTATGTCCTTCTGCGCTTGTCATCGGCCCCCGAACTGAGTACCTACTAGCTGGCTTTTATTCTTTGAGGGGAATCCCGAAATGCGCGCGAATTATCTCTTTACCAGCGAATCTGTTGCCGAAGGTCATCCGGACAAAGTCTGTGACCGCATCTCCGACGAGATCGTCGATCTGGTCTACCGCGAAGCGGCCAAGACCGGCGTCAATCCATGGGGCGTGCGCATTGCCTGCGAGACGCTGGCGACGACCAACCGCGTCGTCATCGCCGGCGAAGTTCGCCTGCCGCCGAGCCTGATGAAGAAGGACAAGGACGGCAAGGACGTCATCAACCCGTCGAAGTTCAAGGCCGCCGCCCGCCGCGCCATCAAGGATATCGGCTACGAGCAGGACGGCTTCCACTGGAAGAAGGCAAAGATCGACGTGCTCTTGCACTCGCAGTCGGCCGATATCGCGCAGGGCGTCGACAGCGCCGCCGACCAGCAGGGCGACGAGGGTGCCGGCGACCAGGGCATCATGTTCGGTTATGCCTGCCGCGAAACGCCGGACCTGATGCCGGCGCCGATCTATTATTCCCACAAGATCCTGCAGCTGCTCGCAGTTGCCCGCAAGAAGGGCGACGGAGAAGTCGCCAAGCTCGGCCCCGACGCCAAGAGCCAGGTGACCGTGCGCTACGTCGACGGCAAGCCGTCGGAAGCAACCTCGATCGTGCTTTCGACCCAGCATCTCGACGAGAGCTGGGATTCGAACAAGGTCCGCGCCGTCGTTGAGCCCTATATCCGCGAAGCGCTCGGCGAGCTGAAGATCGCCGACGATTGCAACTGGTACATCAACCCGACCGGCAAGTTCGTCATCGGCGGACCGGACGGCGATGCGGGCCTCACCGGCCGCAAGATCATCGTCGACACCTACGGCGGTGCCGCTCCGCATGGCGGCGGTGCATTCTCCGGCAAGGACACGACGAAGGTCGACCGTTCGGCCGCCTATGCCGCCCGCTATCTTGCCAAGAACGTCGTTGCCGCCGGTCTTGCCGACCGCTGCACGATCCAACTCTCCTACGCCATCGGCGTCGCTCAGCCGCTGTCGATCTATGTCGACCTGCACGGTACCGGCAATGGCATCAGCGAGGATCAGGTCGAAGCCGCAATCCGCCAGAACATGGACCTGTCGCCGTCGGGCATCCGCCGTCATCTCGACCTCAACAAGCCGATCTATGCCAAGACCTCGGCTTACGGCCATTTCGGCCGCAAGGCCGGACGCGACGGCTCGTTCTCCTGGGAGCGCACGGACCTCGTGAAGGCGCTCAAGGAAGCCGTCAAGACCAAGGCTGCTGCATGACGGATATGGAGCGCCGGGGCCGGGCGACCGAAGCTTTCTTCGGTCGCCGTAAGGGAAAGGCCCTGCGTGAACAGCAAGCGGAGACGCTGAACAGTCTGCTTCCGGCGTTCCTTATCGATCTGACGGCGGCTCCCCCGGAGCCGCTGACATCATCCCTCTTCCCGATCCCGGTCGAGAGATTGCGGCTGGAAATCGGTTTCGGCGGCGGCGAGCACCTGATCCACCGCGCGCTGGAGACGCCTTCGACCGGCTTCATCGGCGTCGAACCCTTCGTCAATTCCATGCAGAAGCTGTTGTCTCGCATCGGCGAGACCAGCGCCTCCAATATCCGCGTCTATAATGACGACGCGACGCAACTGCTCGACTGGCTGCCGGACGGTTCACTCGATCAAATCGATCTGCTCTATCCCGACCCCTGGCCGAAGCGGAAGCACTGGAAACGGCGCTTCGTCTCGAAGACCAATCTCGGCCGCTTTCATCGCGTGTTGAAGCCCGGCGGCCTGTTCTGCTTCGCCTCCGACATCGACACCTATGTGAACTGGACGCTGATGAAATGCCGCGACCATGGCGGTTTCGAATGGATGGCCGACAATGCAGCCGATTGGCTGACCCCCTATGAGGGCTGGCCGAGCACACGCTACGAGGCCAAGGCGCGGCGCGAGGGCCGGTCTTCGGCCTATCTGACATTCAGGAAGATCTGAGGCTGCCCGCAAGTCGGCGAACGCGCCGCGATGTTCTTCGCGTGAGCAATCGCGTCGGACGCTGGCCGACGGATTTCCGGCATCCGGCTTAAAGCCGACAACGACAACAGACCGAACCGTAAGAGCTGCGCCCTCATGCGGCGCGTAGAGTTCAGCCGTTAGACCGGTTGCCATTAGCGCTCACGTGACTATTTTCTGTGCTGGTCACCCCTCCTCTCAAATGGAAGAGAAAATGACCGGGAGCAAGTCATGTGCCGAAATATAAAACCCCTGTTCAATTTCGATCCGCCGGCGACTGACGAGGAGATCCACGATGCGGCGCTCCAGTTTGTACGGAAGGTGAGCGGAACGACCAAACCGTCGAAGCGCAATGAGGTCGCATTCGAGCGCGCGGTCAGTTCGATCGCGGCATGCGCCCGCGAGCTGCTCGATTCGATGGAAACGTCCCAACCTCCTCGTGATCGCGAGGAGGTAGCGGCAAAGGCGCGCGCGAGAACGGCGGTCCGGTTCGGGTGAGAGAGCCTGGCACGGATAGGAGATCTCAATCACGCCTCAACTGGTCTACTGACGGGTCTCGGCCCGGAGCGGACAACCCTTGGGCTTGTCAGGATTCAAATCAGGAAAATCTGCTCAAGCGGCACAAGAATGCCAAGCGTAGCTTGCCCATAATTTCTTGGCCAGAGTGCTTAGTTCCCGATGAGAGGTCGGCATCTTCAATGAGTTCGATTCATTCAGTTGCTACCGGATCCTGGAATTTTCAACGTCATCGCAGGTACGGCGCCGGAAGACGGCTACGCGCATATGTCGCGACATCCGTCCCGATCGCAGCGAAATCGAATAGAGCGACCGTGCGCCGCAAGCAGTGAAACGGAGCTGACGGTTTTGACGGTCAGTGCAGGCTGACCGTCTTCAATTCGTCCTCGGCAGCCTTGAAAAAAGTGCTGGAGCGGTTGTCCGTCAGCAGGATCGGCGTGCCGTCGGCGCCGAAGAGCGCCCAAAGATCGACGGTCGGATCGATATCCGGCGCCTCGGGAAAGCACTTGGCGACCTCATCGGTCCGCATTTTTCTGATATAGGCGACCTCGCCGTTGCCGATGTGGGCAAGCTCGGATTTGGTCAAGTGAGACGTGGCTTCTTTCATCAACATTCCTGTTCCTCCGGGAGAAGGGACCAACGGTTCGACAAACCGTTGTGCTACTGTGAGACCGAAATGTTAATTTTCTTGACCATGCGCGCAGGTTCCGGGCGAATTAGATCGACCGAGAGCAGCCCGTTCTTCAGGGCCGCACCCAGCACCTGCATGCCGTCGGCAAGAACGAAGGTGCGCTGGAACTGGCGAGCGGCGATGCCGCGATAGAGATAGTCCCGCTCGCCCTGTTCCACCTGGCGGCCGCGGATGAGAAGCTGGTTCTCCTCAATGGAGACATCGAGTTCCTCCTCGCTGAAGCCAGCCACGGCAAGGGTGATACGCAGACGCTCCGGCGCGCCGCTGTCGGCGCCGATGCGTTCGATATTGTAAGGCGGATATCCGTCGCTCGTCTTGGAAATGCGCTCCAGCGTCTTTTCCATGGCATCGAAGCCCAGAAGCAGCGGGCTGGCGAAAGGGGTAATGCGGCTCATCTCTTTTCAAGTCCTTGGCGCAAGCGACCATCCCGGACCTTCAGTGCAGCATCCGGATGCCGCTAATATGGGGACAAGAGCCTGGCGCTGCAAGGCATGGGGCACGACGTGTCGGCGCCACCTGCTCAATTTTAAGCTGACGTCAGGCTCTTTCCTTGACAAAGCAGCTGCTGCCTCGCATCAAAACATGTCCGCGCGGATTGTGCTGATTTGTGACGGGACGTGAAGAAATCGGTGCATGCCCGGTAACACGCAGTGCGAGGATGGAACGATCGGAATGGCAAGCGCAAGAAAGATCATCATCGACACGGATCCTGGCCAGGACGACGCGGCCGCCATCATGCTGGCCTTCGGCAGTCCCGACGAGCTGGAAGTGCTGGGGATCACGACGGTCGCCGGCAACGTGCCGCTTCCGCTCACCAGCCGCAATGCGCGCATCGTCTGCGAACTCTGCGGCCGGACGGAGACCAAGGTTTTCGCCGGCGCCGACGCGCCGATCGCCCGCAAGTTGGTGACGGCCGAACATGTGCACGGCAAGACCGGCCTCGACGGTCCGGAACTCAGCGAGCCGACGATGGCGCTGCAGCCTAGCCATGCCGTCGACTTCATCATCGAGACGTTGCGCCGCGAGCCGGAAGGCACGGTGACGCTGTGCACGCTCGGGCCGCTCACCAATATCGGCATGGCCTTTCAGAAGGCACCCGACATCGTCCCCCGCATCCGCGAACTGGTGATGATGGGCGGGGGCTTCTTCGAGGGCGGCAACATCACGCCGGCGGCCGAATTCAACATCTATGTCGATCCGGAGGCGGCCGATATCGTCTTCCGCTCAGGCGTTCCGATCGTGATGATGCCGCTTGATGTGACGCATCAATTGCTGACCCGCAAGGACCGGGTGAAACGCATGGCCGAGATCGGCACGGCGCCGGCAAAGGCCATGGTCGAGATGCTGGAATTCTTCGAACGCTTCGACATCGAGAAATACGGTTCCGACGGCGGGCCGCTGCACGACCCGACCGTTGTCGCCTACCTGCTGGAGCCGGAACTTTTCCAGGGCCGCGACTGCAATGTCGAGATCGAGGTCCAGTCCGAACTCACCGTCGGCATGACGGTCGTCGACTGGTGGCATGTGACCGAGCGCAAGCGCAACGCCAAGGTCATGCGCCATGTCGATGCGGATGGCTTTTTCGATCTGCTGATCGAACGCTTCGCCCGCATCTAACGCTTCGGCTTTTCCTTCTGCACGAGGCAGAAGGAAGGGATATCAGGCGTCTTTCTCGTCGAAGACGGAGTTGGTTTCGGCTTCGGTCGGCTTCGGGCCGCCCTTGGCGACGCCGACCATGGCCGGGCGCAGCACGCGCTCGCCGATGGAGAAGCCTGCCTGCACGACCTGCACGACCGTATTGTTCGGCACGTCGGGGTTCGGCACCTCGAACATTGCCTGATGGAAATTCGGATCGAACTTCTGGCCAACCGGCTCAAGCTTGCGAACGCCGTGGCGCTCGAGAGCCGACAGCATGGCGCGCTCGGTCATCTCGACACCCTCGATCAGCGTGCTCAGGCCGGCATCGGCGGCAGCCTTGGTCTCCGGAGGGATGGCATCGAGCGCGCGGCGCAGATTGTCCGAGACGGCGAGCATGTCACGAGCAAAGCCGGCGACGGAATAGGACTTGGCATCCTTTACCTCGCGCTCGGTGCGCCGGCGCAGATTGTCCATCTCGGCAGCAAGGCGCAAATAGCGGTCGCGCAGCTCGCCGTTTTCGGCTTTCAGAAGCTCGATTGGGTCCGGCTGGGCGGGCTCTTGCTGCGCAGTTTCGTTCTCGACGTAGGCGGCAGCGTCGGCTGCGGCATCGGCCGCAGTTGCGTCAGGTCCGTTTTTCGTCGTGTCATCGGTCATGACGGTCTCCGGTTGGTGTCTTCAGATGCGCCCGATATCGAGGTTTGACCGAAAAAAATCAAGTCTGCGTGACAAAGAAGCGAAAATTCCGCGTGCTTGGCGGTTGCTGCGTCAAAGCTGATTGCGCGAAAGGCGGGAAACGAGCTGGGCTGTATAGTCCACCATCGGCACGATGCGGGAATAATTGAGCCGCGTCGGGCCGATGACGCCGACGGCACCGACGATGCGATCGTCGTCGTCACGATAGGGCGCGACGATGAGCGATGAGCCGGACAGCGAGAAGAGCTTGTTTTCCGAACCGATGAAAATGCGCACACCCGGGCCGCTTTCGGCGAGATTGAGGATCTCGATCAGGCTGTCCTTCTTCTCGAGATCATCAAACAGCAGCCGCAGCCGGTCGAGATCGTCGGCGCCGGCGAGGCCTTCGAGCAGGTTGGCGCGGCCGCGGATGATCAGCTGCGTCGGCTTCCCCTCATCCGGGCTCCCAGCCCAGACAGCAATGCCGCGCTCGACCAGATCGCGCGACAGGGCATCGAGCTCGTGACGGACGTCGTCCTTCAGGCGGCTCAATTGTTTGCGGAGCTCCGGCAGGGTCTGGCCGGACATATGGGCATTGAGAAAATTCGCCGCCTCCGTCAGCTGCGAGGACGTGACGCCCGCCGGCAGCTCGATAATGCGGTTTTCCACCTGATCATGATCGCCGACGAGCACGGCCAGCGCCTTTGTCGGTTCGAGCCGGATGAACTCGACATGTTTCAGCACCGGATCGCTTTTCGAGGTGATGACGAGGCCCGCGCCGCGCGAAATGCCCGACAACATGCGGCTTGCCTCGTTCATCATCGATTCAACGGGATTGCCGCCGCTTTCGGCCCGCAGCTGACGGTCGATGTTGGCGCGCTCCTCGGCGGAGAGGTCGCCGACCTGCATGAAGGCATCGACGAAGAAGCGCAGGCCGATCTGGGTCGGCAGCCGGCCGGCGCTGACATGCGGCGAATAGATCAGGCCGAGCTCTTCGAGATCGCTCATGACGTTGCGCACCGAGGCCGGCGACAGCGACATCGGCAGGATACGGGACAGGTTGCGCGAACCGAGCGGCTCGCCGCTTTCCAGGTAACCTTCGACGATGCGACGAAAAATTTCCCTGGAGCGCTCGTCCAGCGCAGCTACGGCATCCGAAACCGACGTCGACCTGATGCCCATGAAGCTTTCAAACCCATGCTGATGATACTTCCCGAAAAGTAAGTCAAACTCACACCCGTGGCAAAAGGGAATTTGCAAATGAGCGCCGCCAATCGTAGAAGCGGTCAAATAAACCCCAGGAGATAAGAATGCGGCCTTCAGGCAGAAAAATCGACCAGATGCGCAAGGTCTCGTTCGAGCGCAATTTTTCCAAGCATGCGGAAGGCTCCTGCCTGGTGAAATTCGGCGATACGCATGTACTCTGCACGGCGAGCCTCGAAGAAAAGACGCCGCCATGGCTGCGCAATTCCGGCAAGGGCTGGGTCACGGCCGAATACGGCATGCTGCCGCGAGCGACTGGCGAACGCATGAAGCGCGAAGCCGCCGCCGGCAAGCAGGGCGGCCGCACCCAGGAAATCCAGCGGCTGATCGGCCGGTCGCTGCGCGCCGTTGTCGACCTGCAGGCGCTCGGCGAACGGCAGATCACGCTCGATTGCGATGTCATCCAGGCCGATGGCGGCACACGGACAGCCTCGATCACCGGCGGCTGGATCGCGCTTTACGACTGCCTGAAATGGATGGAAAGCCGCAACATGATCAAGGTCGACCGGGTCCTGAAGGATCACGTCGCCGCCATTTCCTGCGGTATCTTTGCCAGCCAGCCGGTGATCGATCTCGATTACCTCGAGGATTCCTCGGCCGAGACCGATGCGAACTTCGTCATGACGGGCACCGGTGGGATCGTCGAGATCCAGGGCACCGCCGAAGGCACGCCGTTCAGTGAGGGCGAATTCACCTCGCTGATGCAGCTGGCCAGAAACGGCATCGGCGAACTCGTGGCGCTGCAGAAGCAAGCCGTCGAAGGATGAACCCATGCTGGAAGGCATGTTGGAAACGGCGCTCTATGCGCGGGATCTCGATAAGGCCGAGACGTTTTACGAAGACGTTCTCGGGCTTGAAAAGATCGCGCGGGCCGCCAACCGGCATGTCTTCTTCCGCTGTGGACCCGGCGTTCTGTTGATCTTCAATCCCGAGGAAACGGTGAAGCCGCCGGCACCCGAAGCACTGCAGGTGCCGCCGCACGGCACGAACGGCCAAGGCCACGCCTGTTTCCGGGTGTCCGGCCGCAATATCGATGCCATGGCCGAACGGCTGTCGGCGGCGGGCGTTGCGATCGAATCCGAGGTGCGCTGGCCGAACGGCGGCCGCTCGATCTATTTCCGCGATCCGGCCGGCAACAGCCTGGAATGCGCGGAGGCTAAAATCTGGGGCATCGAACAGGATATCTGAATGCGCAAGC
Source organism: Rhizobium sp. LARHSG275 (assembly GCF_052871115.1). Lineage (NCBI taxonomy): Bacteria > Pseudomonadati > Pseudomonadota > Alphaproteobacteria > Hyphomicrobiales > Rhizobiaceae > Rhizobium > Rhizobium sp. LARHSG275. The sequence goes on from NZ_JBIXJN010000017.1 coordinate 125,520, forward strand.
TTGAAACGAAGACCATCGTCGTCGCCAGCCACAATGCCGGCAAGATCCGCGAGATCCAGGAATTGATCGGGCCGCTCGGCTTCACCGCCAAATCGGCCGCCGAACTGAATTTCGTCGAACCGGATGAGACGGGTACCAGTTTCGAGGAGAATGCGATGATCAAGGCGGTCGCCTCGGCCAATGCATCAGGCATGCCGGCGCTTTCGGACGATTCCGGGCTGGTGGTCGACGCGCTTGGCGGCGATCCTGGTGTCTACACCGCCAATTGGGCGGAGACATCTCACGGCACGCGCGATTTCGACATGGCGATGGCGAAGGTGGAAAAGGCGCTGCAGGATGCGGGCGCGACAAAGCCGGAACAGCGCAGGGCGCGTTTCATCAGCGTGCTCTGCCTTGCCTGGCCGGATGGGCATACGGAGCTGTTCCGCGGTGAGGTGGAAGGCAGCGTCGTCTGGCCGCCGCGCGGCACGCAGGGTTTCGGCTACGATCCGGTGTTCCAGCCTGCGGGCTACGACATCACCTTCGGGGAAATGAGCGGCGAGGAAAAACACGGCTGGAACGTCGGCAAGCCGCAAGCGCTGTCGCACCGGGCCCGTGCCTTCAAACTCTTTGTCGAAACCTGCCTGGAGGCATAGAGTCGGTCTGTGGGCAATTTCGATACGCCAAGCATTTCGCGCGATGCGGCCCTGCTGCCTGATACCGGCGAGCCGGGCTTCGGCGTCTATGTGCATTGGCCCTTCTGCGCGGCGAAGTGCCCCTATTGCGACTTCAACAGCCATGTGCGCCACCAGCCGGTGGACCAGGAGCGTTTTACATCTGCCTTCCTGAAGGAGATGGCGGCGGTCCGGTCGCTCAGTGGGCCGAAGACGGTGACAAGCATCTTCCTGGGGGGCGGCACGCCGTCGCTGATGAAGCCGGAAACGGTTTCCGCCATTCTCGACGGCATTGCGCGGCACTGGCATGTGCCAGATGGCATCGAGATCACCATGGAGGCCAACCCTTCGAGCGTCGAGGCCGAACGTTTCCGCGGCTACCGAGCAGCCGGCGTCAACCGCGTCTCGCTTGGGGTGCAGGCGCTGAACGACCGGGATCTGAAATTCCTCGGCCGGCTGCATGATGTCGCCGACGCGCTGAAGGCGATAAGGCTGGCGCGCGACATCTTTCCGCGCATGTCCTTCGACCTGATCTATGCCCGGCCCGACCAGACAGTCGAGGAGTGGGAAAAGGAGTTGAAGGAGGCGATCTCCTACGCGGTCGACCATCTTTCGCTCTATCAGCTGACCATCGAGGAAGGCACGCCCTTCTACGGCCTGCACAAGGCCGGCAAGCTGGTCGTGCCGGACGGCGAGCAATCGGCATTGCTCTACGAGGCGACGCAGGAGATCACGGCGCGCGAGGGCATGCCGGCCTATGAGGTTTCCAATCATGCCCGGCCGGGTGCTGAAAGCCGGCATAACCTGACCTACTGGCGCTACGGCGATTATGCCGGCATCGGCCCAGGCGCTCACGGCCGGCTGACGCGTGGCCCCGAGAAGCTCGCGACCGCCACCGAGCGCAAGCCGGAAGCCTGGCTCGACATGGTCGAGCGTGATGGGCACGGCATTCTCGACGAGGAGCGGCTCGGCTTCGAGGAACAGTCCGACGAGCTGCTGCTGATGGGGCTGCGGCTCAGGGAAGGCGTCGATCTCGCCCGCTGGCAGCAGCTTTCCGGCCGCGACCTCGACCCGAAGCGCGAGGAATTCCTGCTCGAGCACAAATTCATCGAGCGGATCGGCAATTCACGCCTGCGCTGCACACCATCCGGCATGCTAATCCTCGATTCCGTCGTCGCCGACCTCGCCTGCTGACGTCCGTACGGCTCGATGGATTTGCAGCGCGGCGGCATCGATATTGCCGCCGCACCTGAGGGCATGTCTCAGCCATGGCCGGTGGCGCCCGCCTTGAAGAGGCTGCCGGTCGGCGTCTTCAGAAACATCTCCAGCGGAATATGCTCCTGGTGCAGGAAACCGGTCGCCGGCAACAGGCCGTCGCGGACCATCTCGATGACGGCAACGACGGAGGCTGACGTTGTCCAGGCGATCGCTGTGCGGCGCGCGCCGGCAATCTCGATCGGGTAATAGGCGCGCACGAATTCCTTGCGGCGCAGGCTGCCATTCTCGGTGCCCTCGGCGGCGACATGGACATAGACGACATCGTCTTCAACCGGCGGCTTGGCTTCGGTCAGAATCTCGCCGGCGAGCTTGCGCTTGTCGCGCATCAACAGCTCGTGGAAGAAGAAGTTCATCAGCTCCATATGGCCGGGATAACGCATGGTCTTGTAATCGAGATTGTCGATCTTGCCGAGCATGGTGTCGCACATGGTGCCAAGGCCGCCCGACGTCGTGAAGGCTTCGAGCTTGACGCCGCCGACATAGACCGTCTCGTGCCATTCCATCGGCGAGACGAGCTTGCGCACGCCGCCCTCGATGACCTCGCAATCGTTCAGATATTCGTTGACGACGCCCTCGGGCGACCAGTTGAAGGCGTAACCGAGCAGTCCGGTCGGATGCTGTGGCAGGGCACCGACACGCATGCGGATCGACCGGCAGCGATCGAAACCGTCGGCGAGGCTTGCGCCAACGATGCCGACGAAACCCGGCGCCAGGCCGCATTGCGGCGCCATCAGGCCACGTGATGTCTTCGACAGCTCGATGATGAAATTGGTTGTGGGAACGTCTTCGGTCAGATCGAAATAATGGATGCCGGCAAGATGGGCGGCGCGCGCCAGCTCGATGTTCAAATGGTAGGGCAGGCAGGAGAGCACAGCCTCGACATTCGAGAGCAGTTCGCCGATCACCTGGAGATCGGAGATATCGCCGGTGCGGCACTTGAAAGGGACGTCGCTCAGCGGCAATTGCGCATCGACGCCGATGACCTCGAAGCCGCCTTCATGCAAAAGCGTCGCCGCCAGCCGTCCGACCTTGCCCAGGCCGAGAACGGCGATCTTTTCAAAACTCATTCATTCCTCCCACGCGCCGTTTTGGCGCTTCAGTCTTTGATATGCACGTGATGCGCGGGAGGTATAGAATAAAAAACTTATAAAGGAAAACGGCCGGAATCGCTTCCGGCCGTCGATTTTTTGGAAAACCCGCCGATTATTCGTTGATCAGCCGCTTCAGAAGCTCGACTTCGTGCGAAAGCTTGGTGTCACCCGAAATCAGCTCTTCGATCTTGCGCACGGCGTGCAGCACGGTCGTATGATCGCGCCCGCCGAAACGGCGGCCGATCTCCGGGAAGGAGCGCGGCGTCAGCGTCTTCGACAGATACATGGCGATCTGGCGCGGCTTGACGATGACGCGGGTGCGACGGTTCGAGACCAGTTCCTGGCGCGAGACATTGTAGTGCCTTGCGACGATGCGCTGGATATCCTCGATGCGTACACGGCGGGGCTCGCCGGAGCCGACCAGATGGGCGAGCAGTTCGTCGACGCGTTCGATCGACAGGTTCGGCTCGAACGAGCGGCGGAAGACTAGCTGGTTGAAGGCGCCTTCAAGTTCGCGGCCGCTGGCCGTGACGTTGCGGGCGACATGCTGGAGCAGTTCGGCTGGAATTTCCAGCGACGGATCTTCGAGCCGGGCGACAGCAAGGCGACGCTTGAGGATTTCGAGACGCATCTCGTAATCCGGCGCGTCGAATTCGATCGCGACACCGCCCTGCAGGCGCGAGCGGACGCGGGGGTCGAGCGACTCCAGCTCCCAGGGCGCACGGTCGGCCGCAACGACGACCTGTTTGGCGCTGTCGAGCAGCATGTTCAGGAGATGGCAGAATTCATGCTGAATCATCTTGCCCTGCAGGAACTGCATGTCGTCGATGATCAAGAGATCGATGTTGCGCAGCGAATCCTTCAGCGTCAGCGCATCATTGTCGCGGATCGCGGTGGCGAAGCGCCACATGAAATATTCAGCCGTCAGATAGACGACGCGCAGAGCCCTGGGGTTCTGCACCGCCGCATTGGCGACCGCCTGCAGCAGGTGGGTCTTGCCAAGGCCGACGGCCGAATGGATGAAGAGCGGGTTGAAGCGCACGGCGCCCTGACCAGCTTCCGCGATCGTCTTTGCAGCCGCAAGCGCGACCCGGTTGGAGCTGCCTTCGACGAAGGTGTCGAAGGTAAAGCGGCTATCGAGCGGCGAGCCGAAGAGCGGCGAGCCAAAGCTTGCGGGCCTTGCGGCGGCAACAGCCGAAACCGCTTGCTGGACAGCCTGACCGGCCGGCTGAGCGCTTGCCGGGCGGCGCATTTGCGTCGGGGCGGCAGGTTCCGGCGCGACCGCCTCATCGAGCGCCTTCGTGCCGTGGCGCGTCGCCGTACGCACCAGGACTTCGATTTTCAGAATTTCCGGATCTTCGGCCTGGAACAGACCGGTGATGAGGTCGAGATAACGATTGTTGATCCACGACTTCAGGAAGGTCGTGGGGACCGAAAGGCGAACGACGCTCTTCGATACCGAATGCAGCTTCAATCTGGCGAACCAACTGGCGTAGACATCCTGACCGACCTGAGCCTTCAAGCGCGCACTGACGCGCTCAAACAATACGTTCTGCTTCGTATCCGCCTTTACTTCCGCCGCTTCCAGGCGAATGGAGCCGAACGCCTGCGGTGCCGCATCCCCATTGTCGAGCCCGCTCGTCGTCATCGTATTCATCTGCATAATGCCGCCTTTCAATTCCACCGGGCGGCATCCGCTAATACGGCCGCCCGATCATCCCCGCTTTGGCGGGCTGACGGATCCTCATGAGCCGCTCGCCTGCCGGTTCACTCAAACACTGCCCCATAAGGGACCGGCGCAGAACTCCGTTGCAGGTGGCGCGCTCATGCGGCAACCTTCATCGGCTTTCCGTGCCAGGCTGGCGGTCGAACCTCGTTTTCGGCCGACCAGCCCGAACGCAATATAACTTTAACCTTCTCCGCTGGCCTCGCCTTAAACGTGTGGCCAATGAAGGCACAAAACATCCCCGCTCCGTAACAGCCACGTTACGGCTCAAATCCGTCGAGTGCTTGAAAAAACGGAAGCGCAAGGCTCCGTAACAAAAGGCACAAACTCATCGCCCTGCCGACGTGGCAGTTAAAACCGAGCCTCTGCAGGTGATGTCCGCGCCCTTTGTTGGAAGCCATTTAGGCAGGATCAAACGGCAATATCAACGATGAATTTTACGCAAAATTAACAGGCGGGCATTGACTCCGCCTGCCCTTTTCGGGCGTCACACCAGCGTCAAAAAAGAATCGCAGTTGAATCAAAGAGATTCCCCCGTTCGGGCTATTTTGACACGCATTGAAAGAAAAAAAATAAAATCCTCTTGACTCCCCTGTGGTCCCGGAAGCTTGGGGTAGAGTCGCGCGGCGTGAAAGCATCCTTGCGCAAGTCGTTGTTTTTTAACACTATTTCCTGTCATGGCGCTGACACGAAACAGTCGTGAGATTAACCATGCAGGGCTGATCGGCGGAATCGAAAAAGCCCGGCAAAATTACCGGGCTAATCATAAAGAAGAAGTTGTTAATGGAAGATTACGCGGTCGTGGTGACCGAAAGAGCCTTCACACGAGCGGCCAGGCGCGAGACCTTGCGCGATGCCGTGTTGGCATGCAGCACACCCTTGCTGGCGGCGCGGGCAAGCTCGGGCTGAGCAGCCAGGAAAGCTTCCTTCGCCTTGGCGGCATCACCGGATGCGATGGCCTCTTCGACCTGGCGAACGAAAGTACGAACGCGCGAGCGACGAGCCTTATTGACGTCGGTACGGCGGGCGATCTTGCGGGTCGCTTTTTTCGCCGAAGTTGTATTGGCCATGGATGCCTCTCTCAAGAATTCGAACAAACTCCGCCATTACCGCGGGCCCTGCGGCCACAAAATCCAGCAATGCGGGAGCAATCGCGGAAAACCAAACCGGCTTTCCGAACCGTGGGCGGGCATATAACTCTAAAGCCGGCCCACGTCAACGCGGATTTTCAAGCTTTACCGCTGGCAACCGCCGAAAAGCATTCAACGGTGCGTAAAAGCCGGTTTGCGCTTCTCGACGAAGGCCGCCATACCTTCTTTCTGGTCGTCCGTGGCAAAGAGACTGTGAAACAGGCGGCGCTCGAAACGCAAGCCCTCCTCCAGCGTCGTCTCGAATGCGCGGTTGACCGCCTCCTTGGCCATCATGACCGAGGGACGCGAAAGCGAAGCGATCTTTTCGGCCGCGGCAAAAGCCTCGTCGAGCAGACGCTCGGGGGCCACCACACGCGAAACGAGTCCCGATCGTTCGGCTTCCGCCGCATCCATCATCCGGCCGGTCAGGATAAGATCCATCGCCTTCGCCTTGCCGACGGCGCGCGTCAGCCGCTGCGAACCGCCCATGCCGGGAATGACGCCCAGGGTGATTTCCGGCTGGCCGAATTTCGCCGTCTCCGAGGCGATGATGAAATCGCACATCATGGCGAGCTCACAGCCGCCGCCGAGCGCAAAACCGCTGACCGCAGCGATCACCGGCTTGCGCGCCTTGGCGACCTCATCCCAGCCGCTGATGAAATCACTCTTATAGATATCGGCGAACTCAAGCGGCTGCATCTCCTTGATATCGGCGCCGGCGGCAAAGGCGCGCTCGGAGCCGGTCAGCACGATCACCCCGACCGTCTCGTCGGCGTGGAAGGCGGCATAGGCCTCTTTCAGCTCTTTCAGGACGGAGGAATTCAACGCGTTCAGCGCCTGGGGTCGGTTCAGCGTAACGAGGCCGACATTGCCTCGGGTTTCGACGATCAGCGTCTCATAGGCCATGCTGTTCTCCCGGTTTCTCACTCTTCTTCTGGCAGGCTTACTTCTGGCAGGTGGCGCAATAGAAGGTGGAGCGACCCGCCTGGACGATGCGGGCGACCGTAGCGCCGCAGCCGGGCGTGCGGCAAGCCTGACTTTCGCGATCATAGACGGAGAAGGAATGCTGGAAATAGCCGAGCGATCCGTCGGTCTGGATGTGGTCGCGCAGCGATGATCCGCCGGCGGCGATCGCATCGGCGATGACGTTGCGGATTGAGGCGACGAGCAGGTCGAGCTGCGCCTTCGGCCGGCCCCCTGGCGTCACCAGCGTGCCGGCGGCGCGGATCGGCGAAAGATGCGCGCGCCACAGCGCCTCGCAGACATATATATTGCCGAGACCGGCAATGTTCTTCTGGTCAAGCAACGCGCTCTTCAGCGGCTGCGCCTTGTCCCGGAAGCGTTCGGCCAGATAGGCGGCGCTGAGCTCGTTTCCTGTCGGCTCCGGGCCGAGATCGCGGAAGAAGGGATGGGCTGCGAGATCGGCACGTCCCACCATATCCATGAAGCCGAAACGCCGCGGATCGTTGTAGATGATACGACGCGGGCCGCTTGCGGCTTGCAGATGGAAGACGACGTGATCGTGCTTCTCGTCCTTCGAGCGGGCATGGTGGAATTCGCCCGGCACGCCGGAGGCGGCTCCCTCCTCAATGCGGCCCTCCTCAATGCGAAAAGAACCGGACATGCCGAGATGCGAAATCAGCGTGTTGCCGTCGTCGAGATCGACCAGCAGATATTTGGCGCGGCGGCTAAGGCCAACGATGGTGCGGCCGGAAACTCTATCTGCGAAAGCGTCGGGAAAGGGGAAGCGCAGATCGCCGCGGCGCAGCTCCAGCCTGGTGATGCGGGTGGCCTCCATCGCCGGCGTCAGGCCGCGTTTCACCGTTTCGACTTCTGGCAATTCCGGCATCTTAACCCATCTATCTCTAACGTGTTTCAACCGGCGACGATGTGCGCTATAGCGCCAGTGTGCCGTGGAGAACGCGGCCCATAGATAACGTCGCGCGCGGTCTTTCGCTATGGCCGCGGCGCCCGAATCTTCAGGAACGGAGCAGTCTGATGTCAGAAAGCCGCACTTCCGCCGATGGCGGCATGGAGACCTCCTACGGCTTCCGCGAGGTGCCTGATGGCCAGAAGCAGGGCCTGGTCAACCAGGTATTCCACAAGGTCGCCAAGCGCTACGACATCATGAACGACGTCATGTCGATGGGCATGCACCGCGCCTGGAAGGATGCGATGATTTCGGCGCTGAACCCGCGCAAGGAGCCTGGCTACAAGGTGCTCGACGTTGCCGGCGGCACCGGCGACATAGCCTTCCGCATCGTCGAGGCTTCGGGCAGACAGGCGCATGCCACCGTGCTCGACATCAACGGCTCGATGCTCGGCGTCGGTGCCGAGCGGGCGGAAAAGAAGAAGCTTTCCGGCAATCTCACCTTCGTCGAGGCGAATGCCGAGGAACTGCCCTTTGAGGCAGGCAGTTTCGACGCCTATACGATCGCCTTCGGCATCCGCAACGTGCCGAGGATCGATGCGGCGCTGTCGGAGGCCTATCGCGTGTTGAAGCGCGGCGGGCGGCTGCTGGTGCTGGAGTTTTCCGAAGTCGATATGCCGCTTCTCGACAAGATCTACGACGCCTGGTCATTCAACGCCATTCCGCAATTCGGCAAGGCGATCACCGGCGATGCCGAACCTTACCAATATCTGGTGGAATCGATCCGCAAGTTCCCGAACCAGGAGAATTTCGCGGCAATGATCCGCCAGGCCGGCTTTTCGCGCGTCACCTTCACCAATTATACCGGCGGCATCGCCGCACTCCATTCCGGCTGGAAGCTCTGACGCATGACGCCGAAAAGTGTAGAGCGGTTTTCGAATAGCGTCGCGCGAGAATCAAACAGAACATGAGTACTTTCGGCGCATATTTCCGCCTTTGGCGCGTCGGCTGGGTGCTCGTGCGTGAGGGTGTCGTGTCAGCCCTTCCTTCCGAAGGATTGCCGCCGCCGGTGGCGCTTGCCAAATCCTTCGTCACGATTTTCGAGCGAAGCAAGGCGCGGCATCAGAAGCGCAGCGACCGGTTGGCGAAGGCGGTCGAGCGGCTCGGCCCTTCCTATGTAAAGATCGGGCAGTTCCTGGCGACGCGGCCGGATGTCGTCGGCGTCGAATTCGCCAACGACCTGTCGCAGCTCCAGGACCGCATGGCCTTCTTTCCCTCGGCAGCCGCCAAGGCCAATATCGAAGGCTCGCTCGGGCGGCCGATCGGCGAACTCTATGCAAGCTTCGGCGATCCGATCGCCGCCGCCTCGATCGCGCAGGTGCATCCGGCCGAGGTCAACAGCGCCGAGGGCCGGAAGAAGGTCGCCGTCAAGATCGTGCGGCCCGGCGTACGCCAGCGTTTTGCCCACGATATCGAGGCAATGTATCTCGTTGCTCATATGCAGGAGCGTTTCCTGGCGTCCAGCCGGCGGCTGCGGCCGGTCGAGGTGACGAAGACGCTGGAGCAGACGACGAAGGTGGAGATGGATCTTCGCCTGGAAGCGGCAGCCCTTTCCGAGATCGCCGAGAATACCGAAAAGGATCCCGGCTTCCGTGTGCCGAAGGTCGACTGGGAGCGCACCGGGCGCGACGTCATCACCATGGAGTGGATCGACGGCACGAGGATGTCCGATGTCGAGGGCCTGCGCGCGGCGGGCCACGACCTCAACCTGCTTGCCGATACGCTGATCCAGTCGTTCCTGCGTCATACGCTGCGCGACGGCTTTTTTCATGCCGACATGCATCCGGGCAATCTCTTCGTCGATGCGGGCGGCATGATCGTCGCCGTCGACATGGGTATCGTCGGGCGGCTGGGCAAGAAGGAACGGCGGTTCCTCGCCGAAATCCTCTATGGCTTCATCACCCGCGACTATATCCGCGTCGCCGAGGTGCATTTCGAGGCCGGCTATGTGCCCGGCCACCACAATGTCGAAAGCTTCGGCCAGGCGATCCGGGCGATCGGCGAGCCGATCCATGGACAGCCGGCCGAGACGATCTCGATGGGCAAGCTGCTGACACTGCTGTTCGAGGTGACCGAGCTCTTCGACATGGCGACGCGTCCGGAGCTGGTGATGCTGCAGAAGACCATGGTCGTGGTCGAGGGCGTGTCGCGCATGCTCAATCCGCGCTTCAACATGTGGAAGGCCTCCGAACCTGTCGTCGGCGACTGGATCCGCACCAATCTCGGTCCGAAACGGATCGCCACCGATCTCAAGGACGGGCTGAAAGCGGCGGTCAAGCTCGCCGAAGCCGTGCCGGAAATCGCGGCGAAGACCGAAAAATTCCACCATCAGCTGCTGCATATGAGCGAGCACGGCTTACGTTTCGACAATGAGACGGCGGAGGCGATCGGCAAGTCCGAAGCGCGGCACAACCGCTCGGGCAGGATTGCGCTGTGGATCATCGCATTGACGCTTGTCTATATTGCCTGGATGCTGAGCTGACCGCCTGCCAACATGCGGTGTTCGGCATTTGGGATATCCCATGTGACGGAGGCCTCGCTTAGTCTCGCGTTCCGAGCATGATGCCGAACAGTGTGAACGGTTTTCAGGCGACATCATGCTCTGACTCTTTAATTGAGAACAGGATTCAGATTTTAGACCGATCGGCCTAAAATCATCCTGTTCTAGGGAGACACAGCACATGAAGCACGAACGCCCTGGCATCGAACTTTCCGGACGACCGCTCGGTTTTGCCGAGATGGTGACGATTGGTGCGGGCAAGGCTGTGATTTCGGCTTCGGCGACAGGCATGGCCCGCATCGCAATCGCCCGCGAGGTCGTCGAGGATGCGATTGCCTCCGGCATGCCCGTTTACGGCTCGACGACAGGCGTCGGCGCCATGAAGGATGTGGAATGGTCGGCCGACGAACTCGACACCTTCAATCTCGGCCTGGTGCGCGCCCATCATTTCGGCACCGGCACACCCTTTTCCTGCAATATCGTGCGCAATGCCATGGCGATCCGCATCAACACGGCGCTGACCGGCCAGGTCGGCTGCACGCCGGAGCTGATCCAGGCCTATATCAGGATGCTCGAGGCCGATCTCATCCCGGTCGTGCGCCGTACCGGCTCGATCGGCTGTGCGGATATCGGCCTGATGGGACAGATCGGCGCGGTACTGACCGGCGTCGGCGAAGCGATCTATCGCGGCAACCGGATGCAGGCGGCCGAGGCTTTCCAGGCGGCCGGGCTGGAACCGATGCAGATGGCGCCGCGCGATAGCCTCGCCTCGCTTAGCATCAATGCGGTGAGCTTTGCCTCGGCGGCGGAAACGACGCGCAATGCTGCTGCCTCGATCCGCGTCCTGCTGGCGACAGCGATGATGGCGGCCGGCGCGCTCGGTGCTTCCCGCGATCCCTGGAGGGCGGTCCGGCATGTCGGAACGGCGCGCGAGGCGTTGATCGGCGCCTGGCTTTGCAATGCCGCCGACGAATGGAACTGGCCCGTCGCAACGCATGTGCAGGATCCGCTCAGCCTGCGCATGATCGCCCAGGTGTTCGGCGCGGTGATCGAAAACCTCTTATCGACCGGCCACAAGATCCTTGCCGCCACCGGGCGCTCGGACGACAATCCCGTCGTGGTCGAAGGCCGGGTGATGACGTCGGGCGGTTCGCTGCCGCTCGATGTGACAATCCTGCTCGAATCGGCAGCACTCTGTATGGCGCATGCAGCGCGCAACGCCTTCAACCGGTGCGTCATTCTCGGCAACGGCCAGCGGCGCGACCTGCCGGTCAATCTCGTGCCGCCGGGGCGGATTGCCACCGGTTTCGGGCCGATCATCAAACTTGCCGGCGAGATCTTCTCGCGCGTGCTGTCGATGTCCAATCCCGTGTCGGCCCAGTCACTGGTTGTTGCGGCCGGGCTGGAGGACGAAGCTGCCTTCCTGCCGCTCGTCATCGAGCGCTTCGACCGGCAGATGCGGGCGCTGAAGCGTCTCGCAGCCCTCGAGGCGCTGCTGTCTGCCCAGGCAATCGACATTCTCGGCGATGAGCCGAAGGGTGTCGCCGCCATGCTCTATGAGGTCGTGCGCAAACATGCGGATTTCTATACGGTCGACCGGCCGCTTTCGGCTGAGGTCGAGGCGATCGAGGAGGAGCTCGGCTCGGACGACTTCGTCTCGAAGCTGACCGAACAGGTTCCGATCGCGTCCTTCGACGATTTCTTCGCCCTCGGATCGCAGGAGCGTGTCGAGGAGCGGCTGACCAGCTAAATGAAAGAGTTAGAGCATGATGCCGTCCGAAAACCGCTCACACTTCTCGACATCATGCTCCAGCCGGCAGTCTGATCCAGTTTAGGGAGGAAGCGGCATGGATTTCGATCTCGTTCTGCAGGGCACGGTGGTGCTGCCGGAGCGCATTCTCGACGAGGGTTATGTCGCCGTGCGCGACGGCAAAATCGCCGAGGTCGGCCTCGGCGTGCCGCCTGCGGGCCGCGAACGGCATCTGCTCGGAAAAGCGCTGATCCTGCCCGGCGCGATCGACGCGCAGGTGCATTCGCTTTCCCAGAAGGACCAAGAGGATTTCCTCTGGTCGACGCGCTCGGCGGCGGCCGGCGGGGTGACGACGATTGTCGACATGCCCTATGACGAAGGCAATCTCGTCTGCTCGGCGGCGGCGGTGAAGCGGAAGATCGACCATGCCAGCCCGCAAGCGCGGGTCGATTTCGCGCTTTACGGCACCGTCGATCCGGAAGAAGGCCCCGCACGGATCCGCGAAATGGTGGAGGCAGGCGTTGCCGCCTTCAAATTCTCGACCTTCGGCACCGATCCCAAGCGCTTTCCGCGCATTCCGCCGGCCCTGCTCGACGCCTGCTTTGCGGCAATCGCGCCGACGGGGCTGACGGCGGGCGTGCACAATGAAGACGATGAGACCGTGCGCACTTACGTGGAGCAGGTGAAGGCGAGCGGCATCACCGACTGGCGGGCGCACGGCCTGTCGCGGCCGCCGATCACCGAGCTGCTGGCGATGCACACGATCTTCGAAACGGGTGCTCATACCGGCTGCCCGGCACATGTGGTGCACTGCTCGCTCGCGCGCGGTTACGATATTGCGCGCGCCTATCGCCGCGACGGCTTTGCGGCGACTGTGGAATGCTGCATCCATTACCTGACGCTCGACGAGGAAAACGACGTGAAGCGGCTCGGCGGCAAGGCGAAGATCAATCCGCCGGTGCGGCCGCGCGCCGAGGTGGAGAGGCTCTGGCGGAAAGTGGCTAACGGCGATGTCTGGCTGGTCTCGACCGATCACGTCAGCTGGTCGGAAAACCGCAAGACCAATCCCGACATGCTCGCCAACGCCTCCGGCATTCCCGGCCTCGAGGTGATGATGCCGCTTTTCATCAAAGGCGCCGTCGAACGCGGCATTCCGCTGACATGGGCAGCCAGGCTAATGGCGGAAAACCCGGCGAAGCATTTCCGGCTCGACCATATCAAAGGTGCGCTGACCCCGGGCAAGGATGCCGATATCGTCGTGCTCGAGCCGCGCGACAGTGTCTATCACGCCGCCGCGAGCGGTAACAACGTCGTCGGCTGGAGCCCCTATAACGGCCTCCGCCTGCCCTGGACGGTTTCCGCCACCTACCTCAGGGGCGAAAAGATCGCCGAGGGCGCCAAGGTGCTGGCTGAACCCGGCACCGGGCGCTTCGTTCGGCCGCTGCCGCGCCAGGTCATTGCGGGAGCCTTCGCATGAGCCGCAATCTTCCCGTCAATGCCGACCGGATCGCTGCAGATATCGAGACGCTGGCCGGGATTACCGAGCCGGGGCATCCCTGGACGCGGCGGGCCTTCTCGCCGCTCTTCCTCGACGGCAGGGCCTATATCGAAGCGCGGATGAAGGCGGCGGGACTGGAAACACGGATCGATGCCGCCGGCAATCTGGTCGGCCGGCGGACAGGCCGGAAGCCGTGGCTCGGCACGATCATGGCCGGCTCGCATTCCGACACGGTGCCGGACGGCGGCCGCTTTGACGGCATTGCCGGGGTAATTGCGGCGCTGGAGGTGGCGCGCGCGCTACGCGATCAGAATATCGAGCTCGATCATGATCTGGAAATCGTCGATTTCCTCGCCGAGGAGGTGAGCATCTTCGGCGTGTCCTGCATCGGCAGCCGCGGCATGACCTGCCAACTGCCGGAGGCTTGGCTTTCGCGTGTCAGCGACGGACGCGACTTGGCCGAGGGCATCGCCGAGGTCGGTGGCCGACCCGACGTGCTGATGCAGCAGAACAGACCCGATATAGCGGGCTTTCTCGAGCTTCATATCGAACAAGGCCCGGTGCTCGAAGCTGAAAAGGAGGATATCGGCATCGTCACCGCGATATCGGGCATCACCCGCATCGAGATCACCGTCGAAGGGCGGGCCGACCATGCCGGCACGACGCCGATGGACCGCCGGGCGGACGCGCTGGTGGCGGCGTCACAGCTGGTGCTCGATATCCGCAATGCCGCCGCCGAACTTGCCAAAACGCCGGGGCATTTCGCAGCGACGGTTGGCGAATTCACGATCGAGCCGAACGCCGCCAATGTCGTGCCTTCGAAGGTGGTGCTGCTGATCGATGGCCGTGCCGAAATCCGCGCCGACATGCAGGCATTCTGCCGCTGGCTCGACGGCCATGTCGAAAAGCTGGCGGGGGCCTATGGCGTGACGATCAAAACGCCGAACCGGGTTTCCGACAATCAGCCGACGCCTGGCGATGCCGGGCTGCTGTCGATCTTGGAGGCTGCCTGCGAACGGGTCGGCGCAAAACATCGGCGCATGGCCTCCGGCGCGGGGCACGATACGGCCTGGATCGCCAAGGTGGCACCGGCGGCGATGATCTTCGTGCCCTGCCGGGAAGGCCGCAGCCATTCGGCCGACGAATGGGCTGACAATGACGATATCGCGCTCGGCGCCGCCGTGCTTTTCGAGGCGGTGCGCGAGATGGACAAGGGCTTGATTAACAAGGGCTTGAATCAGGAGAAGGCGAATGGGTCGCATACTCGTTGAGAAGGACGTGGAAGCTGCCGTCAAGGGCGGCTCCGTCTATGCCGCCGGCGGCGGCGGCTGGGCCGATCACGGGCGGATGCTCGGTTATGCCGCCGTCAATGTCGGCAAGCCGGAGCTGGTCTCGATCGACGAGTTGAAGGACGAGGACTGGATTGCGACTGCGGCCGCGATCGGCGCGCCGGCCTCCACCACCCCCTGGGAAATGCAGGGCATCGACTATGTGAAATCAGTGCAATTGCTGCAGGAGGCGCTCGGCGAAAAGCTTTCCGGGCTGATCATCGGCCAGAACGGCAAATCCTCGACGCTGAACGGCTGGCTGCCGTCGGCAATCCTCGGCACCAAGGTGGTCGACGCGGTCGGCGATATCCGCGCGCATCCGACAGGCGACATGGGCTCGATCGGCATGGCCGGTTCGCCCGAGCCGATGATCCAGACCGCTGTCGGCGGCAATCGCGCCGAGAACCGTTACATCGAGCTGGTGGTGAAAGGGGCGACGGCAAAGATTTCGCCGGTGCTGCGCACTGCTGCCGACCAATCCGGCGGCTTCATCGCCAGCTGCCGCAATCCGCTGAAGGCCTCCTATGTCCGCACCCATGCGGCGCTCGGCGGCATCTCAATGGCGCTTGCGCTCGGCGAAGCAATTATCGCGGCGGAGAAGCGCGGCGGATCAGCCATCATCGACGCGATCTGCAAGACGACGGGCGGGCATATCCTTGCCGAAGGGATCATTACCCGCAGGGAGGTCGTCTACACCAAGGAAGCCTTCGACATCGGCACGATCACCGTCGGCGCAGGCGAAATGTCGGTGACGCTGCATGTGATGAACGAATATATGGCGGTGGACGATGCGGATGGCAAAAGGCTTGCGACTTTCCCCGCGGTCATCACCACGCTTTCACCGGAGGGCGAACCGCTCAGCGTCGGCCAGCTCAAGGAGGGCATGCATGTCTTCATCCTGCATGTGCCGATGGATATCATTCCGCTGTCGGCAAGCGTGCTCGATCCGACCGTCTACCCCGTCGTCGAAAAGGCGATGGGGATCGAGATCGCACGTTATGCACTGGCAACGAGGGCCTGAGCCATGGCGCGCGATCCCGGTCTCGAAGAACTGATGCGTGAGGAACTCGGCGGCCGGCCGGGCCTTGCCGAGAAATCCATGTTCGGCGGCTTGGCCTTCATGCTGAACGGCAATCTTCTCTGCTGCGCGCGCCATGACGGCATGCTGATCCGTCTCGGCAAGGGCAATGACGGCTGGGCGCTGGCACTGCCAGGCGTGATCCGGATGCTGTCGGGCGAAAGGGTGATGCATGGCTGGGTGCGAGGCAATGCCGAGGTTTACGGCGACGATGCCCTGAGACGGCGTCTGCTCGATGCGGCACTCGCCTATGTGGAATCGATGCCGGAGAAATAAAGACTGAGCTTTTCCCCTTCTCCCCAGCGGGGAGAAGATGTCCGAAGGACAGATGGGGGCGAGCGGCAAAGCCGCGAGTGCCTGAGCGCAAGCGAAGGCAGGCAAGTGCATGCCGTGCAGCCCCCTCATCCGACCCTTCGGGCCACCTTCTCCCCCGAGGGGAGAAGGGAAAAGCAACCAAACGAGGAACCCACGATGCCGAAGGCCAATCCACGTCATCCGAAATTTCCGATCCCCGGCGGGCCGGAGCTGCGCGCCAAGGGCTGGCGGCAGGAAGCGCTGCTGCGGCTGCTCGAAAACGTGCTCTCCGTCGGTGAGGATCCCGACAATCTGATCGTCTATGCCGCGCTCGGCAAGGCGGCCCGCAACTGGCCGGCGCACAGGGGCATCGTCAAGGCGCTGACCGAGATGGAGGAAGACCAGACGCTGCTCATCCAGTCCGGCAAGCCGATCGGGCTCGTTCGAACGCATGCCAAGGCGCCGCTTGTTATCATGGCGAACTGCAATATCGTCGGGCAATGGGCAAAGGCCGAAGTGTTCTACGAGTTGCAGCGCAAGGGACTGATCTGCTGGGGCGGGCTGACAGCCGGCGCCTGGCAATATATCGGCAGCCAGGGCGTCATCCAGGGCACCTACGAGATCTTCATGCGCATCGCCGAGCGGCGCTTCGGCGGCGATCTTTTCGGTCGTTTCGTGCTGACGGCCGGCCTCGGCGGTATGGGCGGGGCGCAGCCGCTCGCCGGCCGCATGGCGGGGGCTGCAATCCTCTGCATCGACATCGATCCGGAGCGCGCCCGCAAGCGCCAGCAGATCGGCTATCTCCAGGAAATCGCGCCGGATCTCGATACCGCCCTTCAGATGATCGATGCGGCGGTGAAGGACAGGCGGGCGCTGTCCGTCGGCCTCGTCGGCAATGCGGCGGAGGTCTATCCGGAAATCGCCCGGCGCGGCATCGTGCCCGATATCGTCACCGACCAGACCTCGGCGCATGACCTCGTCTACGGTTACGTGCCGAAGGGCATGAGCCTCGGTCAGGTCAAGGGCCTGCGCGACGATGGCCAGGGCCAGTTGATGGCGGCAAGCCGCGCCTCGATCGTCGAGCATGTGACGGCAATGCTGGAGTTCCAGAAGCGCGGCTCGGAAGTGTTCGACAACGGCAATCTGATCCGCACGCAGGCCAAAGAGGGCGGCGTCGCCAATGCCTTCGACATTCCGATCTTTACCGAAGCCTATCTCAGGCCGCTGTTTGCCCGGGCGATCGGTCCATTCCGCTGGATGGCGCTATCGGGCGAGGAGAGCGACATCGCCCGGATCGATGATCTGCTGCTCGAGATGTTCCCCGACAACAAGATCATCACCAACTGGATCCGGCTGGCGCGCGAGCATGTGCCCTTCGAGGGTCTTCCGGCCCGCATCGCCTGGCTCGGCCACGGCGAACGCACCGCACTCGCAAGGCGCGTCAACGCGATTGTGGCAGACGGCACCCTTAAAGGGCCGGTTGCCTTCTCCCGTGACCATCTCGACGCCGGCGCCATGGCGCATCCGAATATCATGACCGAGGGGATGAAGGACGGCTCCGATGCGATTGCGGACTGGCCGCTGATCGATGCGATGATGCTCTGCTCGTCGATGGCCGATCTGGTCGTCGTCCATTCCGGCGGCGGCGGCTATGCCGGCTACATGACGAGCTGCGGCGTCACCGTTATCGCCGACGGCACGGATGCCGCCGACGAACGGCTCGACCATGCGCTGACCAACGATACGGCGCTCGGCGTCATGCGTTACGCCGATGCGGGTTACGAGGAGGCGCTTGATGAGGTGGCGAAGAAGGACGTGCCCTATATCCGGCTTGGTTGATGTGCGGGAGGCCGACGTCAAGCGATCAGATTGGAGACTTCGAGGAGGTTGCCGTCGGGGTCCCTGAAATAGACCGAGCGCAAACGCCCAGTCGCACCGGTGCGCTCAACCGGACCCTCTTCAATCGCAACGTCCGCGGCCTGTAGATCAGCGATGACATCGGCAAGCGGTGTCTCGGCGATGAAGCAGAGGTCACCGGAGCCGGGTGTGGGGTGTCTCGCCTTGGGATCGAATTCGTGGCCGGCCTGATGCAGGTTGATCTTCTGCCCGCCGAATTTCAGTGCCTTGCGGCCTTCCGCGAAGGTTTCGACCGACATGCCGAGGATGCGGGAATAGAAATCGCAGGTGCTCGCGATATCGGCGACGGTCAGCACGAGATGATCGAGATGGTCTATGCGGATCATGCTTTTCTCCTCGCAAGGCGCTGGGCGACACAGGCGGAGATAAAGGCCAGCGCCAGCATGGCAAGGGTGAAGACGACGACGGCGGCCCAGCCTTCAACCGCGAAGAACCACCCGCCCGCCGAACCCATGAGGCTGGAGCCGACGTAATAGGCGAGCATATAGAGCGATGAGGCGTGGCCTTTGGTGCCATGCGCCAACTTGCCGACAAGGCCACTGGCGATGGAATGGCTCATGAAGAAGCCGGTCGTGAGCACTATTATACCGAGGATGATGACCGGGAGCGAGGCAAAGAGCGTCAACGCGCTGCCGGCGGCGGTGAGCGCCAGACCGAAGAGAAGCACGGAAAAGTGCCCGATCCGGTCTCCGATCAGACCGCCGATCGAAGAGGCGCCGATGCCGAAGAGATAGACGGTGAAGATCAGCCCGAGTTCGGTCTGGTTGAGGTCGTAAGGCGGCGCCACCAGACGAAAACCGGCATAGTTGTAGATCGTCACGAAGGAGCCCATCGCCAGGAAGGCAATGGCGAAGATGAAAGGCAGCGCTGGATTCCTGAGGTGGCCAAGCCAGGCTTTTGCATGAAAGCTTGGATCGAAGCCCGACCGGCGGACGAAATTGCGTGACGGCGGCAAGAGGGCGATGAAGCCGATCGCGGCGGCAAGGCCAATGGCGCCGATGAGAAAAAGCGCCGGACGCCAGGTGAGATATTCGGCGAAGATACCGGTCAGCACGCGGCCGGACATGCCGCCGAAGGCCGTGCCGCCGACATAAAGGCCCATGGTGGCGCCAAGACCGCGCGGATCGATTTCCTCGGCGAGATAGGCCATGGCGACGGCCGGCACGCCGCCGAGAACGAGGCCCTGCAGCGCGCGGATGACAAGCAGCAAGTGCCAGTTCTGGGCAAAGGCGGTGGCGATGGTCAGCAATGCCGCGCCGACCAGCGATATCGACATCAGGCTGCGGCGGCCAAGGCCTTCCGAGACGGCGGCGGCGCAGACGATGGCAACCGCCAGGAAACCGGTGGAGAGCGACAGGGACAGCGAGCCTTCGGCCGGGCTGACGGCGAATTGCTGCGAGAAAATCGGCAGCAACGGCTGCACGCAATAGAGCAACGAAAAGGTGGAGAAGCCGGAGAGGAAGAGCGCCAGGCTGGCGCGGCGATAGGCGCCGGTTCCGCGGGTCAGATAGTGTTTTTGCCCTGGGATCGCAGCTGTCTCGGCGGTCTTTATTGCATGCGCTGACGTCGGCATCTCTTCATCCTTCCGACCTTCGATCTAGTCAACGCCACTCCATTTTTCCAATATATGAAACTAGCGATTTCGATAGGTTTTGGAGATGACGATCGAGCTGCGGCACTTGCGATATTTCCTGGTGGCGGAAGAAGGCAACTTCACCCGTGCCGCCGGCAAACTCGGCATCGGGCAGCCGCCGCTCAGCCAGTAGATCCGCGATCTGGAGAGGAAGACGATGTCGTGCTCGCTTGCCGCGGGCGGGGTTCGAGCTGGCCGTGGCGCAGGAGGCGCCGCAGATTTCCTTCTGGTGCCGCCGATCTCGACGTCTCGATCGTGCCGGCCTCCATTTCGCAGATGAAGCTCGAAGGTGCGGCCTACCGGCCGATCGAGGGGCCGCCGGCCGTGGCGGCCTGGCGCTGGCAATGCTGAAAACACATCGCTCGCCGGTCACCGAGAACCTGATCAGCTTGCTGAGCTAGCTAAAGCGCGTCGCGATCTTTCCGATTCGCTCTTCGCGCTTTAGGTCTTTGTTTTGCGCATGTCGTTCCCGCAAAACCGCTGCACACTTTTGCGCGACATGCTCTAACCCACCGGATCCCAATAGGGCGGATCACCAAAACTCTTCTTCAGATGATCGGCGATGGCGCGGAGCTTGGCGGAGGGATTTCGGCCTTCGGGATGGGCCATGTAGATGAATTCGGCCTCAGGCTTGTGGCCGACATCGATTTCGGCAAGCCGGCCCTCACGGATGGCCGGGCCGGCGATGAAGGCAGGCAGCAGCGCGATGCCGAGCCCTGCAATCGCGGCGTCGCGGAGCATGTCGCCATTGTTGATGCCGAGCGCCAGTTTCGCGCGGACGACGATCGCACCGTCGGGCGTCTGGAAGCGCCAGTCGGCAGCGCCGCGATTGGTGTAGAAGATGCCGCGATGGCTGTTGAGATCATCAAGCGACGACGGAATTCCCCGGCGGGCGAGATAATCGGGCGAGGCGCAGAGAAGGCGGCGACTGCGCGTGAGTTTCCAGGCGACCAGCCGGCTATCGGCGATCGGGCCGTTGCGGATAATGGCATCATAACCGTCCGAGGCGGCATCGACGCGCCGGTCATCGATATCGAGGGTCAGTTCGATCTCGGGATGTTCGGCAAGAAAGGGATAAAGCGCCGGGCCGAGATGCATGCGGCCGAAGGTGACGGGGGCGGCGATGCGGATCGGGCCGGACAGCGTTCCGCGCCGTTCGGCCATATCGGCCGCGGCTTCCTCGATCTCGCGTACGATGCGCGCGGCGCGCTCCAGGAAGACCGCGCCATCCTCCGTCAAGGTGAGCTTGCGGGTCGTTCGGTGCAGCAGCATGCCGCCCAGCGACTTCTCGAGTTCCGCCAGCCTTTCGCTGACGACGGATTTGGACAGCCGCAGGCGCCGGGCCGCCTCGCTGACCGAGCCCGCCTCAACCACGGCGACGAAAGCCGCAATACCCTCGATCCTGATCATCGTTCGGCTTTTCCGAATTCGAATTCCCCAATCTGGAGACTAATCCGAACGAAAGGAAAATGCCATCTTCCCTTCATCGAAAGGGACGGCAGGGGCCCCCTCACCTTAAACGCAGGAGATGGATCCATGAACCGTTTGAACAACAAGGTCGCAATCGTCACCGGCGCAAGCTCCGGCATCGGCCGCGCCACGGCAAAGCTCTTTGCCGCCGAAGGCGCCAAGGTCGTCGTCGGCGCCCGCCGCCAGGGCGAACTCGACAGTCTCGTCGCCGAGATCAAGGCAGAGGGCGGCGACGCCATCGCCATTGCCGGGGACGTGCGCTCGGAAGACTATCACAAGGCGCTGGTCGTCGCCGCCGTGACGAATTACGGCAAGCTCGACATCGCCTTCAACAATGCCGGCACGCTCGGCGAAGCCGGTCCGAGCACCGCCGTTTCGGAAGCAGGCTTCAGCGAGGCACTGGCGATCAATCTGACGGCCTCCTTCCTCGCCGCCAAGCACCAGATCGGCACAATGGTGGAGAATGGCGGCGGCTCGGTGATCTTCACCTCGACCTTCGTCGGCTACAGCTTCGCTTTTCCGGGCGTTGCCGCCTATGCCGCCAGCAAATCCGGCCTGATCGGCCTGACGCAGGCGCTTGCCGCCGAATTCGGCCAGCAGGGCGTGCGCGTCAATGCCATCCTGCCGGGTGCTGTTGATACCGACATGTATCGGGACATGAACGACACGCCTGAGAAGCAGGCCTTCGTCACCAACCTGCATGCGTTAAAGCGTGTCGCGACACCCGAAGAACTTGCCCGCTCGGTTCTCTATCTCGCCTCCGACGATGCGAGCTTCGTCACCGGCACGGCGTCGCTGGTCGACGGCGGCGGTTCGATCACCCGCACCTGAGACGGCGCGGCGCGATTATCCGCTGCGGGTTGACGATCCTTCAACGCGCCGGCTTATCGCGCCGCCTTTTTCAGGGCATTCTCCCAACAACGGGCCGCGGCCCAAAATTCGATCAAAGGAACGTCATCATGTCACGCCTGCAAAACAAGACAGCCCTCATCACCGGCGGCACCAGCGGCATCGGTCTCGAGACCGCCCGCCAATTCATCGCCGAGGGCGCCCGCGTCGTCGTTACCGGCAGCAGCGCGGCAAGCGTCGAGGCGGCCCGCGCCGAACTTGGCGGCAAAGCCACCGTCATCCAGGCCGATGCCGGCAATGCGGTCGGCCAGAAGGCCGTCGCCGATAGCGTGAGAGAGGTTTTCGGCACGCTCGACATCCTCTTCGTCAACGCCGGGGTCGCCGAATTCGGGCCGCTGGAACAGTGGAGCGAAGCCGCCTTCGACAAGTCGGTTGATATCAACGTCAAAGGACCGTTCTTCCTGATTCAGGCGCTGCTGCCGATTTTTTCGAAGCAGGCCGCGATCGTGCTCAACACCTCGATCAACGCCCATATCGGAATGCCGAACTCCAGCGTCTATTCGCTGACGAAGGGTGCGCTGCTGACGCTTGCCAAGACATTGTCGGGCGAACTCATCGGCCGCGGCATCCGCGTCAACGCCGTCAGCCCCGGTCCGATCGCCACACCGCTTTACAGCAAGCTCGGCGCCTCGGAAGCCCAATCGAAGGCGATGGCCGAGCAGATCCAGGCCCAGATCCCCGTCGGCCGTTTCGGAAATCCCGGCGAAGTCGCCAAGACGATCGTCTTCCTCGCCTCCGATGAGGCGGCCTATATCGTCGGCAGCGAACTCATCATCGACGGCGGGATGAGCAACCTCTGACCCGACGAAGATGACAGCTGACGTCATGAACGGGGCGGACCCGCCGGCTGCGGCCGATGGGTGCCGTCCCCGCGATTGCATGTTCAACGCCAAAGGCTTAGGGTCGAGGGTGGTCAGAAAAGGCAACGGGAAGAAGGCCATGGCTCTCAGCGGCAAACGCATCCTCCTCATCATCTCCGGCGGCATCGCGGCCTATAAGAGCCTGGATCTGATTCGCCGGCTGCGCGAGCGCGGCGCGAGCGTGCGCCCCGTCATGACCAAAGGCGCGCAGGAATTCGTCACGCCGCTTGCCGTTGGTGCACTGGCGGCGGACCATGTCTTCCTCGATCTGTTTTCGCGCCAGGACGAACAGGATATCGGTCATGTAAGGCTGGCGCGCGACTGCGACCTCGTGCTGATCGCTCCTGCCACCGCCGATCTGATGGCGAAGATGGCGAACGGGCTTGCCGATGATCTCGCTTCGACCGTGCTTCTGGCGACGAACAGGCCGGTGCTGGCGGCACCGGCGATGAACCCCGGCATGTGGGCGCATCCAGCGACGCGGCGGAATGCGGCAATGCTCCGAGCCGACGGCATCCGCTTCGTCGGGCCGATGGCCGGCGAGATGGCGGAAAGCCGGGAGGCGGGGCTTGGCCGGATGGCGGAACCGCTTGACATTGTCGCTGCGGCCGAAACCCTGCTCGACGATGGAGAAAAGCCGCTCAAGGGACGTAAAGCGATCGTCACGTCAGGACCGACGCACGAACCGATCGATCCGGTGCGTTATATCGCCAACCGCTCCTCCGGCCGGCAGGGGCATGCGATCGCCGCAGCCCTTGCAAAGCTCGGGGCTGATGTGACGCTCGTATCGGGGCCGGTGGCGATCGCCGACCCCGTCGGCGTTGACACCGTGCATGTCGAACGGGCGGAGGAAATGCGCGATGCCGTGCTTGCGGCACTGCCGGCCGACATCGCGGTGATGGTGGCAGCGGTGGCGGACTGGCGCGTCGCCTCGGCCGCCGACCAGAAGCTGAAGAAACATCCCGGCGAATCCATTCCGACGCTGGCGCTGACCGAGAATCCGGACATCCTGAAAACCGTCGGCCATCATACGATGCGGCCGAGGCTCGTGATCGGCTTTGCCGCCGAGACGCAGGACGTCGAAAGCAATGCGAAGGCGAAACTCGAAAGGAAAGGCGCCGACCTGATCGTCGCCAATGACGTTTCCCCCACGACAGGCATCATGGGCGGCAGCCGCAACAGCGTCAAACTCATTCGCCGCGACGGGGTCGAGCAATGGCCTGACCTGACGAAGGAAGAGGTTGCCGAAAGGCTCGCGGCGCTGATCGCCAAGCAGATCGGCTAACGCCGAGCGGCTCAGCTGATCGCAAGCGGCTCAGGCAGGAATGGCGACCCGCTGCGGCTTGGAGGCGCTCCGCTTCTCCGGCCGGAAGTCGGCGACATCGATGCCGCCTTTACCGACGGTGACGGCGCTGCCATCCGGAATTTCCGCCCAGGCATCGCCATCGTCGTTCAGCGGCTCGGACACAAGGCAATAGCCCGCGCCGACGGGAGAAGCATAGAGCGTCGGGGCCCTGCGATCTGTGGCATAACGGATCGCATAGAGCGTGTTGCCATCGGAGAAGGCAGCGGTAAAACGCAGCAAGATCGAGCCTATGGTGTTTTCCGCCAGGTCCTCGATGAAGCCGATCATTTCCGCCATCGCGGCGACCGGCGCTTCGCGCAGGCCGAACTGCAGCGCCAACAGGAACATCAGCTCGGAATCGGTCGTGCCGCCGCGGGCATTGAACAATTCATCGTCGAGCATCGCCTCCATCGGCCGGCGCAGGCGCTCGAAGCCGGAGATCTGGCCGTTGTGCATGAAGGACCAGGTGCCATTGGTGAAGGGATGGCAGTTGTCGCGGCGCGTGCCGCCGCCTGTGGCAGCGCGGACATGGGCGAGGAAGAGCGGCGAACGGATCTGCCGTGCCAGGCTCTTCAGATTGCAATCCGACCAGGCCGGCAGGATATCGCGGTAGCGGCCGGGCTCGGGCCTGTCACCATACCAGGCAATGCCGAAACCATCGCCATTCGTCGCCGTCTTGGCGCGGGTGGCGCAATGCGACTGCTCGATCAGGGAATGGGCGGGCGAGGATACCAGATCTTCGAGATAGAGAGGGTCTCCGCGATAGGCTGCCCAGCGACACATGGCTCTTTGCTCCGGAACCCGCCGCATCGGCGGGAAATGCTGAAACTCAACTGAATTGTCGAATGTCGTCGCTAATAACAGCTTAACGCCCGGCCGGTTTGCAAGTGAAACATGACGATTTCTTGACGCCTGACCTCTTCAAATTCGGCGAAACGCTGTGTTCTTTTGTGAACACTGCGTTGTCTGCCCCGCAGACTTCGCGCCCGGCAGCCGGGCGGCTATAGTCGCCGCCAAGTTGAACCCCTAGGAGGACGCCATGTCGATCCGCCCCGTCAAGCATGAAAGTACTGCCACACCGACCATGGAAGGCGCCGGCGTAAAGCTGCACCGCGTCTTCGGCTTCGGCGATCCCGCGATGACCGATCCCTTCCTGATGATGGATGATTTCCGCAACGACAATCCGGCGGAATATATCCGCGGTTTTCCCTGGCATCCGCATCGCGGCATCGAGACGATCACCTATGTGCTCGCCGGCACCGTCGAGCACGGCGACAGCTTGGGCAATAGCGGCCTGCTCGGCGCCGGCGACATCCAGTGGATGACAGCCGGCAGCGGCATCATGCACCAGGAAATGCCGAAGGGCGATTTTGCCGGCCGAATGCACGGCTTCCAGCTCTGGGCGAACTTGCCCTCCTCGCTGAAGATGACGGCGCCGCGCTACCAGGACGTCAAATCCACCGATATTCCTGTCGTCGTCGATGATGACGGCACGGCGGTGCGGGTGATCTGCGGCGATTTCTGGGGCAAGGCCGGTCCGGTCGATGGTGTCGCCGCCGAGCCGATCTATCTCGACGTGTCGGTGCCGCCCGGCCGGAAGAAGCGCCTGCCGGTCGATACCTACCGCAATGCCTTCGCATATATCTTCGCCGGCTCCGGCACCTTCCGCGATGCATCGAAACCCTTCGGCGTGCGCGTCGAGAAGGAAGTCGACGGCGAGGAATTGAATATCCGCGACATGTCCGGCAACCGCACGCTCGTGGTCTTCGACAGCGGCGACGAAGTGACGGTGCAGGCAGGCGACCAGGGCATCCGTTTCCTGCTTGTCTCCGGCAAGCCGATCGAGGAGCCGGTTGCCTGGCACGGCCCGATCGTGATGAATTCGCGCGAGGAAATCATGCAGGCGATGCGCGAACTGCAGAACGGCACCTTCATCAAAGCTGCGCATTGAACGCATTTCTCTCTTGCATCTGCGAAGAATCAGCCTAACTTTAAGTCATCAGCAACAGAACGAAAGGAAGGTGATCCAATGTCTAATGAGATTTCGGACCTCGTAACGGGCATGGAAGAGGTGACGAAGGCGAGGCAGCCCTCGCTCTAATCCCCGCCTTCCTAGGGCTGCATAGACAGTCCAGGCCAGTTAGAGGCCAAACTCATGGAAAGGGTCGCTGAGGCGGCCCTTTTTTACTGTCTTGATGTCTTTATTGTCTTGATGCCAGGCGTTGACGAAAGATCGAAATCTCACTACTCGTAAGGTCATCTGATGACTTTATGAGTAGTGAGATGCGAGCGCTCAGCAAAACCAATCTCGCCGATGAGGCGATCGAGGCGATCCGCGGCGACATTCTCGGCAAACGCTGAGCGGTCGGCGAAAAATTGCCGAATGAAGCCTCGCTCTCGGCCATGCTTTCCGTCAGCCGCGGCACGGTGCGCGAGGCGGTGCGCGTTCTCGCCTCTCAGGGTTATCTCGAAACAAGGCAGGGTTCGGGAACCTATGTCCGCGCGACCAGCGACGCCGGCCGGCCGCTGACAATGGCGCGGCGCGCCAGCCTGCGCGACCAGTTCGAGGCGCGCTTGGCACTCGACGTCGAGGCTGCCCGGCTGACGGCGATGCGCAAGACGCCGGAGACGGTCGCCGGACTTCGCAGGCTGCTTGCCAAACGCGGCAATTACGACGGCGGCAACCAGGCCGCCTTCATCGAACGCGACCTCGCCTTTCACAAGGCTATCATCGCCGCTTCGGGCAACCGGGCGATGATCGAGATCTACGATTTCTTCTCGGACTCGATCGCCGATACCATCGCGGCGACGCTCGGCAAGGACATTCCCGAGCCGGATATGCAGGCGCATGCCGATATCGTCGACGCCATCGAAACCGGCGACCCCGGCAAGGCGGATGCGGCGGTGCGGCGCTTCATGGCGCCGGTTCTTGCCGCACTCGACCGGATGATCCTGTCATGAACACGCCTGCCAACCATGCCGTCAGCGCGCTCGATGCCGCCGACGAACTGCTTGCAGACGCCGAGGCCGGCAGCCTTCCGCCGCCGCAGGTAATACCGGTGCGGGGAGTTGCGGATCGGATTCTGCTCGGCGCAAGCCTGGTGCTGATCGCTTTCAACCTGCGCCCGGTCTTCTCCAGCGCCTCGGCGCTGCTGCCGGAAATCCGTGGGGAATTCGGCCTGAGCGCGCTGGGCGCCAGCCTGCTGACGACGCTTCCGGTCGTCTGCCTCGGCGCCTTCTCGCCGCTTGCCCCTCGTCTTGCCCAGCGCTTCGGGACGGAACGCACGCTGCTCGGCGTTCTCCTGCTTCTGGCACTCGGCACCGCATTGCGCGGGCTTTCCTCCATACCGCTGCTCTTCATCGGCACCGCCCTTGCGGGCGCCTGCATCGCCGTCGGCAATGTGCTGCTGCCGGGGCTGGTGAAGCGGGATTTCGCCGGGCGCGCCGCGCTGATGACCGGCTTCTACACGATGGCGCTTTGCGCCGGGGCGGCCAGTGCCGCCGGGCTGACGCTGCCGATCGAGCACGCACTCGGCGGCTCTCTCGCGGGCGCGCTCGCCATCTGGGCGCTACCCGCCCTCGCCGTCAGCCTGCTCTGGCTGCCTGAGGTTCTTCGCAGCGGCACCCAGGTTAGACGAAATGGCTTCCACGTCAAAGGCCTCTGGCGTGACCGGCTCGCCTGGCAGGTGACGCTGTTCATGGGGCTGCAATCGGCGCTTGCCTATTGCGTCTTCGGCTGGCTGGTTCCGATCTTGCGCGAACGCGGGCTGGACGGCGTCACTGCCGGGGCAATCGTTTCGCTGTCGGTGATGGTGCAGGCGGCATCCTGCCTGATCGTGCCGCATATCGCCGTGCGCGGCCGCGACCAGCGGCTGATCAATGCGAGCCTCTGTGGCGTTGCCGTCATCGCCCTGCTCGGCCTGCTCTTTGCGCCGCTTTCGACGGTCTGGCTGTGGGCGGTGCTGCAGGGCATCGGCCAGGGTGGGCTGATCGCGGCGGCCATGACGACGATCGTGCTGCGCTCGCGCGATCCCGATATCGCAGCCCATCTTTCCGGCATGGCGCAATGCGTCGGTTACCTGCTCGCCGCCATCGGCCCGCTCATCGTCGGCCTCATCCGCGGCTGGACCGGAAGTTTTTCCTGGTGCGCGGTTCTCTTCGTTGCGCTCGGGCTTGGAGCGGCGATCAATGGCTGGAAGGCCGGGCGGGCGGTCGAGATCAATGTCCATGCGGTCGAAAAGGACGGCTGAGCCCTTCGCTCACCTGTCCATCACCATCTCTTGATGCCGGTCGTCAGCCGCGGATGTTGCGCTATCTCAGCCTCTCATTCCCCACCGCCGGAGGAGACATCTTGCGCATACGAACCCTGTTTCTGCTCGCCGCACTTGCGGCAATGCTGACCCCCGCCCTTTCCTATGCGCAGGAAAGCAGTCAGCCGAGGGCAAATGTCCACAGCGGCGCGCGCGACGGCGTATTGAAGCTGCTGCCGGCCGATTCCGTCACAGAGCACGCGCTGACGATCGGCGACCGGAAGCTCGCCTATACTGCAACCGCCGGCACGCTGGATCTCTTCGGCCAGGACGGCGCGCAGACCGGCGCGATCTTCTACACCGCCTATGTCGCGCGGGATGCCGGGCCGAACCGGCCTCTGACCTTTGCCTTCAACGGCGGGCCGGGTGCTGCTTCCGCCTTCCTGCATCTCGGGCTGGTCGGGCCGAAGGTGCTCGATTTCGGGCCGGACGGACGCGACGGCGCCAATGCGAAACTCGTCGATAACGAGCAAAGCTGGCTCGATTTCACCGATCTCGTGCTGATCGACCCGATCGGCACCGGCTGGAGCCGGACGGCGAAGGCCGACGACGCCTCCAATTATTATAACGTCAACTCAGATGCTGAGAGCATCGCCAAGGCGATCGCGCTCTATGTCGCGCACAACAACCGTTCCAACTCGCCAAAATATCTTCTCGGCGAGAGTTATGGCGGCTTCCGTGCGGCCAAGGTCGCCTCGGTGCTGCAGGAAAGCCAGGGAATCATTGTCGCCGGCGCGGTGATGCTTTCCCCCCTGCTCGAGGGCCAGTTGATGTTCAATGCCGATCAGTTCGCGCTCGGCGCAGCGCTGGAGCTGCCGTCACTTGCGGCAGCCGAACTCGACCGGCACAAGGCCTTCGACGAAGAGAAGCAGAAGGCGGCCGAGATCTTCGCGCTTGGCGACTATCTGACGACGCTGGCCGGGCCGCCGCCGACGGGTGCCGACGCCGCCGTCTTCTATGGCAGGATCGCCGGGCTGACGGGCATTCCCGAGGATATCGTTACCCGCAACCGCGGCTTCCTCGGCAATTCCTACGTCAAACATTCGGACGCCGGCAGCGGCGAGGTGATGAGCGCCTACGACGCTTCCTTTGCAGCACCCGATCCCTATCCGGAATCGGATTACGATCGCGGCGACGACGCCATCCTCGACGGCTTCGCCCGCGCCTATGGCGGCGCCTTTGCCGATTACGCCCGCAACGAGCTCGGCTTCAAGACCGAGATGACCTATTCGCTGCTCGACGGCGATATCAGCCGACGCTGGGAATGGGGTGGAGGACGTGGCGGCGGATCGCGCTTCCAGGCCAGCGCCACCGACAACATCCGGCAGCTGCTCGCCTCGAACTCGGCATTCCGTCTGCTGATTGCGCATGGCTACAGCGATCTGGTAACGCCCTATGGCGTCAGCCGCTACGTGGTCGACCACCTGCCGCCCTCGCTCGCCGGTGGCCGCGTCGGGCTGAAGCTTTATCGCGGCGGGCATATGTTCTATACGAAAGCCGATCAGCGGGCGGCCTTCACGGCGGATGCGAAGGCCTTCTACGCCACACACCCGGCCGCTCCGCCGGCAGACTGAGGAATCGCCGATGCATATCACCGGAGGATGCCACTGCGGGGCGATCCGCTATCAGGCGGAGATCGACCCGGAGCGGGTCTCGATCTGCCATTGCACCGATTGCCAGCGGTTGACGGGCTCCGCCTATCGCATCACAGCACCAGCGCGGCCGGGAAGTTTCACGCTCACGTCAGGTGAGCCAAAAGCCTATGCAAAATATGGCGACAGCGGCGGTCTCAGCCGTCAATTCTTCTGCCCGAATTGCGGATCGCCGCTCTACCGCACAGACGGCGAAGGCGGCGCCATCGGCATCCGCGTCGGCGGTATCGACCAGCGGCGGGAATTGGTGCCGAAAAAGCAGATATGGTGCCGCTCGGCTTTGCCTGGGCTGGCGAATATCGAAAAGCTGCCACGCTTCGAGAGAGAGGATTAGGCTCAGGCCGGCTTACCATCGCGCCTTTATTCCGGCAGCGGCATACCAGGCCAGCGATCGGTCACGCCGGCCTGGACCGGACGCTCCAGATAGGTGGATAGGGCGATATAGCTGCGGGTGCCGGTGACACCGGGAACGGCATGGATCTGGGCGAGAAAAGCTTCCAAGGCCTGCGGGCTGGCGGTGCGGACCTTGAAGAGAACGCTGGCGTCGCCGGCGACCGAATGCATCTCCTCGACCTCGGGAAACTGCAGGACCTGCATCAGCCGCTCGCTCTTGCCCCAGCCGGCCGCCTCCACATGCACGAAAGCAAGCAGCGGTTTGCCAAGGGCTGCGCCGTCCAGCGCAGCATGCACGCCCTTGATGGCGCCGGATTGTCTCAGTCGGCGCACACGCTCATGCACGGCCGGCGCCGAGAGGCCGACCGTTTCGCCAAGCCTGGCATAGCTCTGGCTGCTGTCGGCGGCGAGCGCGGCTAATATCCTTCGGTCGAAGGCATCGATGACCGGCGGCTGGGGCCGTCTCCGCCGAAGATCGTCTGTATTTTTCACCATTCCGCAAACTCCCCTTTCTGCCGAAGAATAATCGCCGATACTGGCATTCTTCAATAGAATATTCGGAGGAGGAGAAATCTCATGGAGATGATCGCGCACAATCCAGCAAACGGGATCTATGCGGCCAGCCCTGATTACATCCATGCGCTGGAGGTCAGGCAACCGTCCCGGCTGCTCTTCGTCAGCGGCACCATGGGTCTCGATCAACAGGGAATGGCCGCGGCCGATCTGGAAGGCCAGTTGGATCTCATCTGGTCCAATCTGCGCGCCATCCTCACGTCCGCTGATATGACGGTGGATAATATCGTGCGGCTGACGAGCTATCTCAGCGACGGCGCCTTTGTGGAGGCGAACCAGAATGCCCGTCTTGGAGCCCTTAACGGCCGCGCCGTGCCGACCACGGCGATCATCGTCGAAACGCTCCGCGACGACTGGCTCGTCGAGATCGAAATCATCGCCGCCGGCTGACGGCAGATTGGCCGTCGCATCCCCAGGGATGCGACGGCTGCGGCAATCAGGCCGCCTGTTTCAACAGGCCGAGCGCCTCGGCCAGATCGACCTCACCGCGGAAACCGCCACTGCTTTTCGCCTCCTGCCGATGCTCGATCGCATGGGCGAAACGCACGGCCGGCTCCTGCTGCATGCGCTCATAGAGGCGATGCAGGCCGGGAAACTGCCGGCGGTCGACGACCTGGTGAAAGTCGTTCCAGCGGGCGATGCCGACGAAATAGGCATCCGCCAGGCCCGGCCCGTTGCCGAGAAGCCATTCGCGGCCGTCGAGCAGACGCTCCAGCGTCTGGTGCGCCTTTTCGACCGCGGCGATTCCATAGGCGGTGAGGACCTGCTTCTCCTCCGGCTCCATTGGATGCTCGATCGCATACCAGAGCGGGCCGAAGGCCTTGAAGAAGGTGGTGTTGAGAAAGGCGAGCATCTGGTTCAGCCGATCGAAATCCGCCGCCCCCTGCACAAAACCCAGACCGTTGCCGACTGCGCGGGCACCAATATGGTGGAGGATCGCCATGCTTTCGCTGATCGTCCTGCCATCTTCGAGCAGCAGCGACGGCGTTTCGCCGACTGCGTTGATCCGCTTATATTCTTCGCTGGAGACTATTTCCGGCATCTCAACGCGGCAGAGCCGATAAGGCAGGCCGGACCATTCCAGCGCGACGATCGAGCCGAAGGAGCA
The DNA here is from genome assembly GCF_052871115.1 of Rhizobium sp. LARHSG275. Classification (NCBI taxonomy): domain Bacteria; kingdom Pseudomonadati; phylum Pseudomonadota; class Alphaproteobacteria; order Hyphomicrobiales; family Rhizobiaceae; genus Rhizobium; species Rhizobium sp. LARHSG275. Next base: position 157,946 of record NZ_JBIXJN010000017.1, read on the forward strand.
GCCTTCAGGGACGCCGTAAAACAATATGGGTGACATCAATCGTTCCTTTCAGAATTGAACCCGTTTGGACGCGATGAATGTGAGGATGTGGACGATCTTGCGGTAGATGCTATAAATGCATCGCAATGTCCACATATCTGGAAGCTGACGATGGCGCTTTTCAACCTCAACGACCTCCATCTTTTCGTCCAGGCCGTCGACAGCGGCAGCTTTACGGCTGCGGCGAGACATCTCGGCATGCCTAAATCGACGGTGAGCAAGCGGGTTGCAGAGCTGGAGGGGCGGCTTGGCGTACGGCTGATCCAGCGCACGTCGCGAAGCTTCGCACTGACCGAACTCGGCCGGGAGTTCTTTCAGCATGCCCAGGCCTCGATCATCGAGGCGGAGATGGCCGAGGGCATCGTGCGGCGGCATCTGGCCGAACCTGCCGGCAGCGTTCGCCTGACCGCCTCGGTGCCGACGGCACAGTTTACCTTGACGGAGCATCTGCCGGCGCTGGCGGTGCGCTATCCGAAGCTCCGGCTTTCCGTGCATGTGACGGACCGTTTCGTCGATATCGTCCAGGAAGGGTTCGACATCGCGCTGCGCAGCCACCGGACGCCGCTGCCGGATTCGGCGCTGGTCCAGCGGAAGCTCGCCAGCCATCCTTTCTTCATCCTCGCCTCGCCGGATTATGTGAGTGCCCATGGCGAGCCGCGCCGGCCGGAGGAACTGGCACAGCATGCGACGATCATGACCAGCCTGACGGAGGACCAGTGGCGGCTTTATTCGGGCGGCGATGAGGCTCTCGTCATGCTGCAATCCGTCATGGCGGCGGATGAGCCTTATGTCTTGATGGAAATGGCCATGTCTGGGCTCGGCATCACCTGCCTGCCGACATCCGTCTGCCGCAAGGCGCTGGCAGAGGGGCGGCTGGTGCGGGTGCTGCCGGAATGGACGGCCGGCAGCATCGAGACGACCATCCTGATGCCGCATCGGCGCGGCCAGCTGCCGGCGGTGCGCGCCGTCGTCGATTTCCTGGCGGAGCGGCTTGGCGGATGATGATCACGCCGCCTTGGCGGCGTGATATTCCTTGATGGCGACCATCTTGATCGCCGGATGGCGCTCGGACTCGTAACGCAGCGAGAAACCGTCCTGGGCGAGGAAGACGGGGTCGCCGTCGAGATCGCGGGCGATATCGCCGCGCTTGACGGTGAGGAATTTTTCGAGGTCGGCCGGCTGCTCGGCCGAAATCCAGCGGCAGACGGAGAAACGCGACATTTCGAAGGAGACCGGCAGGCCGTATTCGGCCATCAACCGCTCCTTCAAGACGTCGAGCTGGAGGGCACCGACAACGCCGACGATCGCCGGCGAGCCGTCTTCCGGCGAAAACAACTGGACGACGCCTTCTTCGGCCATCTGCTGCAGGGCTTCCTTCAGCTTCTTCGCCTTCATCGCATCTTCCAGGCGCACGCGCCGCAGGATCTCCGGCGAGAAGTTCGGCACGCCCTGGAAGACCAGCGATTCACCTTCGGTCAGCGTATCGCCGATCCTCAATGTGCCGTGGTTCGGAATGCCGACGACGTCGCCGGCATAGGCGGTGTCGGCGAGCTGGCGCTGCGAGGCGAAGAAGAATTGCGGCGCCGTCAGGCCGAGCTGCTTGCCGGTGCGGGCGAGCCTTGCCTTCATGCCACGCTCGAGCTTGCCGGAGCAGATGCGGGCAAAGGCGATGCGGTCGCGGTGGTTGGGGTCCATGTTGGCCTGGATCTTGAAGACGAAGGCCGTCATCTTGTCGTCGGTCGCATGCACGGTCCTGGTATCGGCGACCTGGTCACGCGGCGGCGGCGCAAAATCGCCGAGCGCGTTGATGAGGTCGCGAACGCCGTAATTGCGCAGCGCCGAGCCGAAGAAGACCGGCGTCATATGGCCTTCCAGGAAGGATTCGCGGTCGAAGGGACGGCAGGCCTCGATCGCCAGCTCGGTCTCCTCGATGAAGACCTGGCGTTCGTTTTCCGGCAGCCTGCCGGCCACGCTTTGCGGGCCATTGACCGGCGTTCCCTCGATTTCGGTATCCGAACCGCGCACCGTGTTGGCGGCGATATTGTAGGAACCGCAAAAGGTCTTCGAGCGACCGATCGGCCAGGTGATCGGCGCGGTATCCAGCGCCAGCTTCTCTTCCACCTCGTCGAGGATCTCGAAGGGATCGCGGCTTTCGCGGTCCATCTTGTTGATGAAGGTGATGATCGGGATATCGCGCATGCGGCAGACTTCGAAGAGCTTCAGCGTACGCGGCTCGATGCCCTTGGCGGCATCGATGACCATGACGGCGGCGTCGACGGCGGTCAGCGTGCGATAGGTGTCGTCGGCGAAATCCTCGTGGCCGGGCGTGTCGAGGATGTTGAAGACATTGTCGTTATATTCGAAGGTCATCACCGAGGTGACGACGGAGATGCCGCGTTCGCGCTCGATCTTCATCCAGTCGGAGCGCGTCTGCATGCGATCCTTCTTGGCCTTGACTTCGCCGGCAAGCTGAATGGCGCCGCCGAACAGCAGCAGCTTTTCGGTGAGCGTCGTCTTGCCCGCATCCGGGTGGGCGATAATAGCGAATGTGCGGCGGCGGGAGACCGCCTCGGCGAGACTTTCGGCCATGCTTGTGAATCCTGTGGAATTGCCGCGTATCTAGCGATTAAAGCCCGGCAATGCAATTGACCTTGCCCTTCCACGCGCAAAGTAATGGGCCATGACCATTCATCACGATCTCAGCCCGATGCTGAACCTCATTCGCCTGGCCAATGGCGAAGGCCTCGATCTGCCCGCCTACGAAAGCAAGGGAGCGGCCGGTTTGGACCTGCGCGCTGCCGTCGACGAGGCAGCACCACTGACACTTCTACCCGGCAAGCGGGCGCTGGTGCCGACGGGCTTCATCTTCGAGATCCCCGAAGGTTTCGAGGGACAGGTGCGGCCACGCTCCGGCCTGGCCTTCAAAAACGGCATCACCTGCCTGAATTCGCCAGGCACCGTCGATAGCGACTATCGCGGCGAGGTGAAGGTGCTGCTGATCAATCTCGGCGAGGAGCCCTTCGTCATCTCGCGCGGCATGCGCATCGCCCAGATGGTGATCGCGCCGGTGACCCAAACGCGGGTGGCGGAGATTACCGCGGCCAGCGAAACGACGCGCGGCGCAGGCGGCTTCGGCTCCACCGGCGTGTGATCGACCGGTTCAAACATTGAAGCCGCTGATTGGTTGATCAGCGGCGGACGGCATTTGTTGGGGGCGCTTATGTTATTCAAAAGGGCGCCACGGCGCCTGGTTGCAGGACTGGCCGCAGCGCTGGTTGGAACACCTGCGCTTGCGATCGATACCACAAAGCTGCAGTCAATTCGCTCTTCGTTGTCTGTGGAAGAGATCGTGGCTTTTGCCATGGCGAAATCGACAGCGCCGATTCTCGACATCGACAAACCCGTCGACGTGAACATCATCATCAATGTGAAGGGTATGGAGAGGAGCGATATTCAAGCTTTGCAGCTAGAGCGGGATTGTTTTAGTCGGAATCGGAACAGGGATTCCCTTTCTGGTGCAAATCAGATTCACCATTCTGGCGGGTGCAGGAGGCCGGTCTGGATGGCGAAACCTTTTTCGGATGATCTTCGGG
>NZ_JBIXJN010000018.1:0-160024 GCF_052871115.1 Rhizobium sp. LARHSG275
CTCTTTCACGAAGATCATTGGAATATGGTCGTGTCATGGATACTGGCCTCCTTTCCAGTACCCATCAGGAATCACATATTTGCTGATTCGAGAATCTAGCGATTCCGAGAAGCGATGAACCGCTCTAAAGCGCGTTACATCGCGCTTTAGGTCTTTGTCTCGTGCATGTCGGTTTCCCAAAACCGCTGCACATTTGTGGGCGACATGCATAAGGCAGCCGGCCCCTTCTCACAAAGCTTAAAGCTTAGAAGCCTTTACCGCCGGTCAGCTCCGAAACGACGGTTCCGACAATGATGCGGATGTCCATCCAGATCGAGAAATTCCCGACGTAGTAGAGATCGCTGGCAATGCGGGCGCGCGCCTTGGCCGGACGATCGGTCGGGCCGCGCAGGCCACGCATCTGGGCAAGACCGGTCATGCCTGGACGCATCGCATGGCGCTGATGGTATTCCGGTACGAGCTCTTCGTAGAGCACGCCGCCGGCGCGCATGCCGATTGCGTGGCAACGCGGGCCGACGATCGACATATGGCCCAGCAGCACGTTCAGCAGCTGCGGCAATTCATCGACATTCGTCCGGCGTAGAATGGCACCGATGCGGGTGACGCGCGGGTCGTCCTTGACCGTCTGGGCAATGCCGGAGACGTCGCAAAGGTCGGTGCGCATGGAACGGAACTTGTAGACCTTGATGGCCTTGCAGTTCTTGCCCCAGCGGGTCTGCTTGAAAAGCACTGGTCCCGGGCTGTCAAGCTTGATCAGCAGGGCGACGAACAGAAGGAAAGGGGCGAGGACGAGGAGGGCGCTCAACGACGAAAAAATGTCGAACGCCCTCTTCAGGACGAGATCCACCAACGGCGCCTGCGGCGCATCGCTATGGATAACAGGGGTCTGGATCTTCAGGCTGGGCTGCTGGCGGCGGCTCGGCCGGAAGGACTCTGTCGAAATGCTGTTGTTTAGTTCCGTGATGCTCAAGGATCGTACTCTGTTGTCTTCGAGGGGGCGCGGCGGCAATAGGCGATCAATGGTTAACCCTGTCACCAGGGCTGCACTCAGGTCTTAGTAACCCTACTAAAACGGAAAAATGCGACAATTGTGTAATGGTGTCCAGAGAAATATCGCATCGCAACAAATCTTTCGCACTTGCGTTAAGTTGAGGCAAGCTCATGATATTTCGTTAATAATTGGAATTTTGTCAAAGTTTTTAGGCCTTTGGCAGGGGTTCACCGGGGGTTGGCGACGTGCTGTTTCGACACGTGCGCCGGGTCTCTTAAGCATATTTCTTAACGGAACACGCGGCGAAATTTTTCGGATGAAGATATCGAGCACTGTCGAAGGCGTGCTGAAATGTGACAAAACCAAGGCAGGATTGTTGGCGCGCGGCGTCTTGAAAAGATGCAGGGCAACGGATTCGCCGCCGAATCGCTCAATGAGGGCCGATAACGCGAATCACTTCACAGCTGGAAAGGGAATCGTGGACGCGCTTTAAGGAGGGACGCTTGCTCAGTTGAGGCGCGCACGCCGGAGGCCGGTCGCGGATTGTCGCGACAGGTCTGAGCTCATGGTTACGATGCAGAGAATCGCGCCGCTTGCCGGTCTTCAGCGATCCTGAGGATGGTCACGCCGGTTCGAGGATGCGTTTCCTGCCGCCCCAGGAGATGAAGTTCGGGTTGGCGAAGTCGAAATCGGCCGCCTTTCCCGTCTTGCCGTAGGTCAGCGGCATTCCGTCCAGCGTCACCGTCGAACCGCCGGCGGCGCGCAGCACCGCATCGCCGGCCGCGGTGTCCCATTCCATCGTGCGGGTAAAGCGCGGATAGACGTCGGCCTTTCCCTCGGCCAGCAGGCAGAATTTCAGCGAGGAGCCGATATTGGTGCATTTGAAGATCGCGTGGTCGGCGAGAAAGCTTCCGGTCTCGGGGCTGTTGTGGCGAAGGCTTGCAAGCGCCAGCCTGTCGGCGGGCTGTTCGCGCACAGTGATTGTGCTGCGAGCGCCAACTGCGAAATCGTCCGTGACGACGAGCTTTTCGGCGTGGCCGCGTTCTCCCGAAAAGGCAAGCCCGAGCGCTGGCGCGTAGACAATGCCCGCCACCGGGGCGCCGTTCTCGATATAGGCGATGTTGACGGTGAATTCCTGCCGCCCGTCGACGAACTCGCGCGTGCCGTCGAGAGGGTCGACCAGGAAGAAGCCACGGCCGGCAATGTCGGGCACCTTGCCGGCGGCAACCGATTCTTCCGCCACGACGGGTATTTCGGGATAATCTCTGGCGAGATGAGCGAGGATGATGCGTTCGGCTTCCTCATCGGCGACCGTGACCGGACTTGCATCCGCCTTCATAGCGACGGGGAAGCCTTCGCGCAGGATCGTGATGATGGCCCTGCCGGCTTCGAGCGCCGCCTTTTCAAATGTCCTCAGCATTGTCCTTTTGCCGTTCGCCACGCGGCGAGCACCCATTGTCGCTCGTCCGCAAACCCCCTGTCACAACCAGATACTCGAGTTTATATGGTGTTCCCCGTCGTGCTCCGCATCCCTCAATGCACAGCCAGATGATGCTACCATAAGTTTTCAGCCTTGTCAGACGAAGATCAGGCATCGCTCGTGAAATGACATTCGTCAAAGAGGCTGCCTTGGGGTCTGAATTTGCTCCATCTTCCAATTCTGTGGAATAGCTTACGCGGCAAGTGGAGCAAGAAATCGACGGCGATATCTCCGGATGGTTAATCCAGTGGCAGTTTCTGGCTAAAAATAGGCCCTGCTCTGCCGTTTTTCTGTGGATTTTGGTTCAAAACGCGCCATTTAGGCCTGTTCTGACAAGAATCTGTCGGAGTAAATCCTTTTTGTCTTCACATTTCCAACGAAACCGCTATGCATTCGGCCTATGAGGTTCTCTGAAACGGAGAACTGAAGAACCAAAAAGAGATGCAGCGTGTTTCGCTCGCATCCAGGGGAAAACGACATATGGAGTATTTCGTCCAGCAGCTCTTAAACGGGCTGACGCTCGGATCCATCTATGGCCTTGTGGCTATTGGCTATACGATGGTTTACGGCATTATCGGCATGATCAATTTCGCCCATGGCGACATCTTCATGCTTGGTGGTTTCGCCGCTCTTATCGTCTTCCTCGTCCTCACATCCATCTTCGCAGGTCTCCCGGTGGCAGTTCTGCTGTTGGCGATGCTTGTCGTCGCGATGTTGATGACGAGTTTATGGAATTGGACGATCGAGCGCGTCGCATACCGTCCCCTGCGCGGTTCCTTCCGCCTGGCGCCGCTGATTACCGCGATCGGCATGTCGATCACGCTGTCCAACTTCATCCAGGTGACACAGGGTCCGCGCAACAAGCCGATTCCGCCGATGGTGAGCTCGGTCTACCAGTTCGGCAACATCTCGGTGTCGCTGAAACAGATCATCATCATCGTGATCACGGCGGTGCTGCTGACGATCTTCTGGTACATCGTCAATCGTACCGCACTCGGCCGTGCCCAGCGCGCCACTGAGCAGGATCGCAAGATGGCGGCGCTGCTCGGCGTCAACGTCGACCAGACGATCTCGATCACTTTCGTTATGGGTGCGGCACTCGCAGCCGTCGCCGGCACGATGTACCTGATGTATTATGGCGTCGCCTCGTTTAACGACGGCTTCACGCCTGGTGTGAAGGCCTTCACGGCAGCCGTTCTCGGCGGTATCGGTTCGTTACCCGGCGCCGTCTTCGGCGGCCTACTTATCGGCCTTATCGAGTCGCTGTGGTCGGCATACTTCACCATCGCCTACAAGGACGTCGCGACCTTTGCGATCCTGGCTTTCGTGTTGATCTTCAAGCCGACCGGCATCCTCGGGCGGCCGGAAGTCGAGAAGGTATAACGTCATGGCAAAAATCGAAAATTCTGCAGGCAAGCCCGATGCCGGACTTGTCCGCAAAGGCCTTACCGAAGCTCTTTTCGCCGCAGTCCTGTCGTTCGGCATGTTCGTTCTCTATGTCGGCCTCAAGACCGACCAGAACATCAGCAACGAACTGATCATTGTCCAGCGCTGGGGCCTGCTTGCGATCTTCGTCGCGATCGCCGCCATCGGCCGCTTCGCCACGGTGGTTTTCCTGCGGCCGCATCTCGACAGCCGCAAGCTGGCAAAGGCGAGACACGGCGAACTCGACATCTCAACCGAGAAGAGCTTCTTCCACCGGCATTTCCTGAAGATCGCGCTGATCGCGCTGCTGCTTTATCCTATGGTGGTGGTGGCGATCAAAGGCCCTCAGGGCTCGCTGACATATGTCGACAATTTCGGCATCCAGATCTTGATCTATGTGATGCTGGCCTGGGGGCTGAACATCGTCGTCGGCCTCGCCGGCCTGCTCGACCTCGGCTATGTCGCCTTCTATGCCGTCGGCGCTTATTCCTACGCGCTGCTTTCGACCTATTTCGGCCTGTCCTTCTGGATGCTATTGCCGCTTTCGGGCATGTTCGCGGCACTCTGGGGCGTCATTCTCGGCTTCCCGGTGCTGCGCCTACGCGGCGATTACCTCGCCATCGTGACGCTTGCCTTCGGTGAAATCATTCGTCTCGTCCTCATCAACTGGACTCAAGTGACGAAGGGCACCTTCGGTATCTCGAGCATCCCGAAGGCAACACTCTTCGGCATTCCCTTCGATGCGACGGCCGGCGGCTTTGCCAAGCTCTTTCACCTGCCGATCTCTTCGGCCTATTACAAGATCTTCCTCTTTTACCTGATCCTGGCGCTCTGCATGCTGACGGCCTATGTCACCATCCGCCTGCGCCGCATGCCGATCGGACGCGCCTGGGAAGCCTTGCGCGAAGACGAGATCGCCTGCCGTTCCCTCGGCATCAATACGGTGACGACCAAGCTCACTGCCTTTGCGACGGGCGCGATGTTTGCCGGTTTCGCCGGCTCGTTCTTCGCCGCCCGCCAGGGCTTCGTTTCGCCGGAATCCTTCGTCTTCCTGGAATCGGCCGTCATTCTGGCCATCGTCGTTCTCGGCGGCATGGGCTCGCTGACCGGCATCGCGATCGCCGCCATCGTCATGGTCGGCGGCACCGAGTTGTTGCGCAGCATGGGCTTCCTAAAACTGATCTTCGGACCCGATTTTACGCCCGAACTCTACCGCATGTTGATCTTCGGCCTCGCCATGGTCGTCGTCATGCTGTTCAAGCCGCGCGGCTTCGTCGGCTCGCGTGAGCCGACAGCCTTCCTCAGAGCGCGCAAGGCGATATCCGGAAGCTTCATCAAGGAGGGCCATGGTTGATGAGCCCTGTAAAGAATACGATGTCTGACGACACTCTTCTCAAGGTCGAGCACCTGTCGATGAAGTTCGGCGGCCTGATGGCCATCAACGACTTCTCCTTCGAAGCCAAGCGCGGCGATATCACCGCGCTGATCGGGCCGAACGGCGCCGGCAAGACCACTGTCTTCAACTGCATCACCGGCTTCTACAAGCCGACGATGGGCATGATCACGTTCAACCAGAAGAGCGGCAAGCAATATCTGCTCGAGCGTCTGCCGGACTTTCGCATCACCAGGGAAGCCAAGGTCGCACGCACCTTCCAGAACATCCGGCTGTTCTCCGGCCTGACCGTTCTCGAAAACCTGCTGGTTGCCCAGCACAACAAGCTGATGAAGGCATCGGGTTATACGATCCTCGGCCTTATCGGTGTCGGCCCCTATAGGCGGGAAGCGGCCGCTGCAATCGAGCTCGCCCGTTTTTGGCTCGAGAAGGCCGACCTGATCGACCGCGCCGACGACCCGGCCGGCGACCTGCCCTATGGCGCCCAGCGGCGTCTCGAAATTGCCCGCGCCATGTGTACCGGTCCGGAGCTGCTTTGCCTGGACGAGCCGGCTGCCGGCCTCAACCCACGGGAATCGGCAACGCTCAACGCGCTGCTGAAGAGCATTCGCGCCGAAACAGGAACGTCGATCCTGCTGATCGAGCACGACATGTCGGTGGTCATGGAAATCTCCGACCACGTCGTCGTCCTCGAATATGGTCAGAAGATTTCCGATGGCACGCCGGATCACGTGAAGAACGATCCGAGGGTCATCGCGGCCTATCTTGGCGTCGAGGATGAAGAAGTGGAAGAGGTGATCGCAGCCGTCGAGCAGCTCGAAGGAGGCGCAAACTGATGGGCGATGAAGTAATGACGGGTCAACCGCTCCTTCAGGTGAATAGCGTCGAAACCTATTACGGCAATATCCGGGCGCTGGCCGGCGTCGATGTCCACGTCAACAAGGGCGAGATCGTTAGCCTGATCGGCGCCAATGGCGCCGGCAAGTCGACACTGATGATGACGATCTGCGGCAGCCCGCAGGCCCGCATCGGTTCGGTGGTCTTCGAGGGCCGCGACATCACCCGCATGCCGACGCATGAAATCGCCCGTCTACGCATTGCACAGTCGCCGGAAGGCCGCCGCATCTTCCCGCGCATGACGGTTCTGGAAAATCTTCAGATGGGCGCCGGCCTCGACAATCTGAAACACTTCGCCGAAGACGTCGAGAAGATCTTTACGCTCTTCCCGCGGCTTAAGGAACGTCACGCCCAGCGGGGCGGAACACTTTCGGGTGGTGAGCAACAGATGCTGTCGATCGGCCGCGCGCTGATGGCGCGCCCGAAGCTGCTGCTTCTCGATGAACCCTCGCTCGGTCTTGCGCCGCTGATCGTCAAGGGCATCTTCGAGGCGATCAAGAAGCTCAACGAGGCGGAGGGGCTGACCGTTTTCCTCGTCGAGCAGAACGCGTTCGCCGCCCTCAGGCTTTCTCACCGCGCCTACGTGATGGTGAACGGCAAGGTGACGATGAGCGGCTCCGGCAAGGAGCTTCTTGCCAATCCCGAGGTTCGCGCCGCCTATCTCGAAGGCGGAAGACACTAGGTCGAAAGGAGAGTTTGACATGCAGGGACTTTTCTTCGAAGCGGATGCCGGCTCCCTTGTGGCGATCCGTGTCATCGTCTTGCTCTTAGGCTTCTGGACGGCATGGCGCGCCGGCAAAGCGGTTGCCGAAGGCTGGGCCGACTATCCGTTGGTCATCGTCTATACATTCCTGCTCGCCTGGGCGATGCAGTTCCTGCATCATGCCCTGTTCAATGGCCCGATGCTCAGCGCCTTCTACTATATCCTCGACTTCGTGACGCTGCTGGTGTTCTCTACGGCCGGCTTCCGCTACCGCCGCACCAATCAGATGGTTAACAACTATTACTGGCTGTACGAAAAAACTTCCGCGTTTTCGTGGAAGGACAAACATTGACAGTCCGTTGAAACTAGGCATGAATCGCCTTCCGAGTGGAACAGCTTTCCTGGCGCAGTCAATGGTGGGTAGTGCGCTGGGCCTTGGACCGGAACCCGCCCAAAAATTGGGAGTAATAATATGAAAAAGTCTCTTCTGTCGGCAGTGGCTCTGACGGCGATGCTCGCCTTCAGCGGCAACGCGTGGGCCGACGTTCTCATCGCTGTCGCTGGTCCGCTGACTGGCCCGAACGCTGCGTTCGGCGCTCAGCTCCAGAAGGGTGCGGAGCAGGCGGTCGCCGACATCAACGCGGCTGGCGGCATCAACGGCGAACAGATCAAGATCGAACTCGGCGACGACGTCTCCGACCCGAAGCAGGGCATCTCGGTCGCCAACAAGTTCGCTGCTGACGGCGTCAAGTTCGTCATCGGCCACTTCAACTCGGGCGTTTCGATCCCGGCTTCGGAAGTCTATGCCGAAAACGGCATCCTCGAAATCACCCCGGCCGCGACGAACCCGACCTTCACCGAACGGGGCCTCTGGAACACGTTCCGCACCTGCGGCCGTGACGACCAGCAGGGTGCCATCGCCGGCAAGTATCTTGCCGATCACTTCAAGGACGCCAAGATCGCTGTCGTTCACGACAAGACCCCCTACGGTCAGGGCCTTGCCGACGAAACCAAGAAGGCTATGAACGCCGCCGGCGTCACGGAAGTCATTTATGAAGGCATCAACGTCGGCGACAAGGACTTCTCGGCCCTCATCGCCAAGATGAAGGAAGCCGGCGTCTCGATCATCTATTGGGGTGGTCTGCACACCGAAGCTGGTCTCATCATCCGCCAGGCGGCTGACCAGGGTCTGAAGGCGACGCTGGTTTCGGGCGACGGTATCGTTTCGAACGAACTGGCCTCGATTGCTGGTGACGCCGTCGCCGGTACGCTGAACACCTTCGGCCCCGATCCGACGGCGAACCCTGCGAACAAGGAACTCGTCGAAAAGTTCAAGGCCGCTGGTTTCAATCCGGAAGCCTACACGCTCTACTCCTACGCTGCGATGCAGACGATCGCCGGGGCCGCCAAGGCTGCCGGTTCGCTGGATCCTGAGGCCGTTGCCAAGGCCATGAAGGAAAAGGGCCCGTTCCCGACCGTTCTCGGCGACATTTCGTTCGACGAAAAGGGCGACCCGAAGATCCCTGGCTACATCATGTACGAATGGAAGAAGGGTCCGGACGGCAAGTACAGCTACTTCCCGCAGGGCATGTAAGCCTCGCTCCCCTTTATGGGATAAAATTATCGAAGCCCGGTTCCGGCCGGGCTTCTTTCTTTTTGCGGACGTTTCAATTTTCGACTGGCTGGTCTAACTCTTGGCATCGTTTTGAAGCATTGAGCGGAACTGTCCATGTCCAAACCCCGCATTCTCGTCACCCGGCGCTGGCCAGCCACGGTGGAAACTGTCCTTGCCGAACGTTTCGATGCGACGTTCAATCGTGACGATATTCCGCTCGGCGAAAACGAGCTGCGGCTGGCGCTCTCGACCTATGATGCCGTATTGCCGACGGTTTCCGACCGGTTGCCGGCCGCCGTCTTCGACGGCGCCCCTGTCGTCACCAAGATCCTCGGCAATTTCGGCGTCGGCTACAATCACATCGATATATCAGCTGCCAGGGAGAGAGGCATTGCGGTCACGAACACGCCGGGCGTGCTGACCGACTGCACGGCCGATATCGCCATGCTGCTGCTGCTCTCCATTGCCCGGCGCGGCGGCGAGGGCGAGAGGCAGGTACGCACTGGTGAATGGAAGGGCTGGTGCCCGACGCATATGGTCGGCACCAAGGTGACCGGGAAGACGGTCGGCATCATCGGTTTCGGTCGGATCGGCAAGGCCTTCGCGCAACGCTGCCATTTCGGATTCGGCATGGATGTGGTGTTCTTCAACCGTTCGCCGATCGATCCGGCGGAGGCGGCGCGTTGCGGCGCGCGGCAGCTGCCGACGATCGAGGCCGTGCTGGCGGTGGCCGATTTCGTCTCGCTGCATTGCCCTGGTGGAGCAGAGAACCGACACCTGATGAATGCGGCACGGCTTGCGGCGATGAAGCCGGGCGCCTTTCTCATCAATACGGCGCGTGGCGACGTGGTGGATGAGGCGGCGCTGATTGCAGCCCTCAAGGCGGGCAAGATCCGCGGCGCCGGGCTTGACGTCTACGAGGCGGAACCTGATGTGCCGGAGGCACTGCGGCGGATGGAGAACGTCGTGGTACTGCCGCATCTCGGCAGTGCCACGGAAGAGACGCGGACCGCCATGGGCATGAAGGTGGTCGACAACGTGACGGCGTTTTTCGAGGGCAGGGATGCGCCGAATCGGGTGGTTTAGCGCCTAGAGCATGATGCCGAAAAGCATGAGCGGTTTTCGGACGACATCATGCCCTCACTATTTAATTTAGAACAGGATTCAGATTTTAGGCCGAACTGGCCTAAGATCATCCTGTTCCAGCCTCCAACACCATCTCACATCTCGTACAGCACATGCGTGGCTTTCACGGCGGCCGAGGCCCGGTTCTCGACGCCGAGCTTCACGTAAATCTGTTCGAGGTGCTTGTTTACCGTCCGCGCCGACAGTCCCAATATTTCGCCGATGTCGCGGTTGGCTTTGCCCTTGGCGATCCAGAGCAGCACTTCGGATTCGCGCTGGGTGAGCGAGAAGCGCTGACGCAGCACCTCGTCGTCGCTGCGCTGATTGGCGGCGGTGAGGCGGAAGAGATATTCGTCAGGGCCGATTGCGCCCAGGAAGGCGAGCTGCAGCGCTGCCTGGCCAGCATGGGCGATCGAGATGATGCCGTCGCGCACGGCCGCGACCCGGTCGCGCATCCAGCCAGCGATATGGCGTACGACGATTTCCATGCCGTCGTCGCTGCCCATCGCGGCATTGACCAGCCGTGTCGCCTGCGGCGTTGACCAGTGGATGGCGCCGTCGCCCTTGACTGCCAGCAGATGGCGGCCGGCTGCGTCCAGCGCAATGCGGGCGCTTTGGGCCGAGCGAGCGTTGCGCAAATGGACACGGATGCGGGCGCGCAGTTCGTCGATGTTGATCGGCTTGCTGAGATAATCGACGCCGCCGGATTCCAGCGCGTGCACAACATGCTCAGTCTCGGTCAGGCCCGTCATGAAGATGACAGGTACCTGCGCCGCCGCAGCGTTCGCCTTCAGCCGACGGCAGGTCTCGAAGCCGTCCATGCTCGGCATCACCGCGTCCAGCAGGATGAGATCGGGCGTGATGCGCTCGACGATACCAAGCGCCGCCGTGCCCGACGTGGCGATCAGCACGGAGAAGCCGGATTGTTCGAGTGCGTCGGTCAAGAAGCCGAGTGCTTCGGCCGAGTCGTCGACGAGCAGAACGATGTCACGGGGGAGGGAGGCCGGCTCAGCCAATGGATTCCACCTTTTCGTCGAAGTCGTGCAGGAAGGTCATGAAGCCGGCGAGATCGAAGGCGGCGACATAGGTGCGAAGTTCATCGGTGAATGGCTGATTTGCCTCCACCCTGGCAAGGTCCGAAAGCTTGGCTTCGATGCCTCTGATATAGCCGATCTCGCCGAGCCGCAGCAGTTCCTGCACATGGGCAGCACCGGGGCTCAGTATCGGCGCTTCGATCTTAACGGGAACGGCTGGCGCGGCATCGGCATAGATCCACTTCAGGCCAAGATGCAGGGCGAGCTTATCACGGAGTTGGCGGATATCGACCGGCTTGCCGATGGCATCATTGTGGCTGTCGTCGCTGTCGCTGAGAACAGCCGCGTCACCGATATTGGCCGAGAGCATCAGCACTGGCGCCGTCTGGCCGGCCTCACGCAGACGCGAGACGAGCTGCCAGCCGTTCATGCCGGGCATCAGGATATCGACAAGGAAGAGGTCCGGCATAATGCCCTCGATCAGCGTCAGGCATTCGCCGCCGCCCGCTGCCGTCAGCACGATGAAATCGAGCGGCGCCAGGATTTCGCGCATCATCTCGCGATGGTCCTCGTTATCGTCGACGACGACGACCGTCCGACGCGGGCCGTCATAGCTGACAATGCGCTTTTCCTGCGGTGCGGCGGCCACGGCGCGCATGACGGCGGACAACATCAGGCGGACGCGGAAGCTCGAGCCTTCGTCCTTCACGCTCGAAACCGAGATCTCGCCACCCAGCGTGTTGGTCAGAAGCCGGGTGATCGTGAGGCCGAGGCCGAGCCCCGGCATTGGCCGCACGCTTTCGGCCTCGCCACGCTGGAAAGGCTCGTAGATGCGGGTCAGGTCTTTCTCACTGATGCCGCGCCCGGTATCGGCGACGGTGAAAGTCGCGACCTGGCTGCGATAGCCGACATCGAAGGTGACGCTACCCTCGTCGGTGAACTTGATGGCGTTGGAGAGCAGGTTGACGAGGATCTGGCGCAGCCGTTTCTCATCGGTGCGAACGAATTGCGGCAAGGCCGGCGGGCGTTCATGGATGAAGACGAGCCCCTTCGCCTGGGCCTGCGGGCGGAACATATCGACGATCTGGTCGAGGAAATCCTGGATGTTGATCTCGTTCGAATAGACCTGCAGGCGGCCGGCCTCGATCTTCGAGATATCGAGCAGGCCGTCGATCAGGCCGGAGAGATGTTCGGCGCTGCGGCGGATGACCTTGATCGAAGATTGGCGCGGCGTCGGGATCGTTTCGTCGCGCTCGAGGATCTGGGCGTAGCCGAGCACGGCGTTCAACGGTGTGCGCAACTCGTGGCTCAAGCCGACGACATAGCGGCTCTTGGCCCGGTTGGCGGCCTCGGCGGTTTCCTTGGCGTTCTGCAAGGCGGCGTCGGTTTTCTTGTGGGCGGCGATTTCCTTGAGCAGCAGCGTGTTCTGGCGCGAGGATTCCTCCTCGGCGACGACGCGGCTGTCATGGGCAAGCACATAGAACCAGCAGACGACGCCTGATATCACCGAGAAGACGAAGAAGACGATGAGGATGGTGCGGTTGACGACCTCGGCCGTTTCAGGCGAGGCGGCGGCGACCTGATGGGCGATCATTGCCAGGATGGCGCCGATGGCGGTCAATGCCAGCACGACGGCGGTGCCGTAGCGGCCGAGGCGAGTCGTCAGCTTCTCGATGATGGTCTGAGGCAGCAGCACCTTGGCGACGGTGCCGACTTGGGCGTTGAAACGGGCGGCCGGCTTGCACATGTCGTGGCAGCGGCTGTCGAGCGAACAGCAGAGCGAGCAGATCGGCGCGGCATAGGCCGGACACCAGGCCATGTCCTCCGGTTCGAAGGGATGTTCGCAGACCGAGCAGGTGATGCTCGTCAGGTTCTTCCAGCTGTGGCGTGGCTTGCGGGCGAGATAGAACTTGCCTTTGGTCGCCCAGGCGATGACAGGCGAGGCGATCAATGCGACGACGAGGGTGATATAGGGCGCGAGCGAGGCGGCAATATCGCCGAAGGCGCCGAAATGAGCGATCAGCGATACGGCCGCCGACAAAGTCATGGCGCCGAGGCCGACGGGGTTGATGTCGTAGAGATGGGCGCGCTTGAACTCGATGCCGGGGGGAGCAAGGCCCAGCGGCTTGTTGATGAAGAGATCGGCGGAGATCGTGCAGAGCCAGGCCATCGCAATGATCGAGAAGATGCCGAGTGTTTCCTCCAGCAGCCGGTAGATGCCGAGTTCCATCAGAAGCAGGGCGATTGCGACGTTGAACACCAGCCAGATGACGCGGCCGGGATGGCTGTGGGTTAGCCGCGAGAAGAAGTTGGACCAGGCGAGCGAGCCGGCATAGGCGTTCATCACGTTGATCTTCAGCTGCGAGACGACGACGAAGGCGGCCATCAACAGCAGCGCGGCATTGTGCCAGGGGACCATGTAGCCGAAGGCGGTCAGATACATTTGCGCCGGGTCGGCGGCGCGATCGAGGGGGACGCCCGAGGTGAAGGTCAGCACGACCAGAAATGAACCGGCAAGCAGCTTCGGCGCGCCGATGATGACCCAGCCGGGCCCGGCGAGAAAGATCGCCAGGCGGTGGCGCCACTTGCGCTGCGGGTCCGGCGGCAGGAAGCGCAGGAAGTCGGCCTGTTCGCCGATCTGCGACATCAGCGCCAGGATGACGGCGGAGGCAGCGCCGAATTCCACCAGATCGAATTCGGCGATGGTGCCGGGCGGGCCGGAGGCATGGCGGATGCCGGCGAAGGCGCGCCAGAGATCGAATTTTTCCCAGTCCAACAAGGCGATGAAGATCAAGGGAAGGATATTCAGCACGATCCAAAAGGGCTGGGTCATCAGCTGGAACTTGCTGATCAGCCGCACGCCGTGCGTCACCAGCGGGATTACCATGACGGCGCTGATGATGTAGCCGATCCAGAGCGGGATGCCGAGGGTGAGCTCCAGCGCGCCGGACATGATCGATGCCTCGATCGCAAACAGCATGAAGGTGAAGCTCGCATAGATCAGCGAGGTGATGGTCGAGCCGATATAGCCGAAGCCCGCGCCACGCGTCAGAAGATCGATGTCGACGCCGTGGCGGATGGCGTAGCGGCTGATCGGCAGGCCGATCGCCAGCATGGCGACCGAGGCGACGATAATGGCGTAAAAGGCGTTGGTCGTGCCGTAGGAAAGAGTGATCGCGCCGCCGATCGCCTCCAGCGCCAGAAAGGAGATCGCGCCGATCGCCGTCTGCGAGATCCGCTGCGAGGAGAAATGGCGAGCGCTCTTTGCGGTGAAGCGCAACGCGTAATCTTCCAGCGTCTGGTTGGCGACCCAGCGATTGTATTCGCGTCTCACCGGAATGATGCGTTGGCGCGCTGCCATGTCTTCCTTTCCGGCATTCCGGTTGGGCTCATCGTCTCTCCGGCAGTTTTGGCGGGATGGTTGGGAAAGGCAAGAGGCGGGCACCGACAGGTTCACAGAATGGCAATATTTTTGCAATTGATCTGTCACATGAGAGCTCTAACTCTCCCGGCGTTCGTTCAATCATTTCGGGTATCACCATGTCTGTTTTAAGCCTTTGCCGCCTGAGCACCGCCCTCGTCTGCCTTCTTTCCATCGTGCCATCGCTTGCCAGCGCCGAGCAGGCGACGGCGGCGAAAGCGCCTTATGCGCAGGCCGGAAACACCAACAAACGTGGTGACGCCTGCTTCTCGACGGTGGACACCAACGCCGCCGTTCATCTTCTCTCCGGCTTCCTCGAAATCTGGACCCCGCGCACGCCTTTCGTCGATGCGGGTGTCGAGGCCCCGGCCAAGCATAATTGCCCGGCGGTCGCCAAGACGGATTGGGACGGCATTCCTTCCAGCAAGACCGACGGCCATATCGTCAACCAGGCCGTCCATGACGCCAACATCGCCTATGTCGTCAAAGCGACGCGGGCGCGGACGGCCGATCAGGCCGTCGCCGCCTATCTCGACGATCGGCGCGGCAAGAATGCCAGCATCGTCGATGGCCTCGGTCCGCTGACGGATGCCTGGAAGGCCGGCTCGAAGCAGACCACCACGATCACCGAGGTGGCAGCCGATGCGACGACGGTCAAATATGATGACAAGGGCAACAATCGCGGCGCCGGCAGCAAGCCGGATGCGGAAAACAAGACCGACGCTAACCCCGATATGGGACTTGCGATCGACTTCATCAACGCCGCCAGCGGTGACGGCTCGACGGAGCCGGCCAAACGCTATTTCAAATATGCCCGCCCCTACCGCTGGAGCCAGGACGTATCGGTCGTCCCAACGCTGGAGCCGGCCAAGGGTGGCAAGCCGGCCGAGGACGGCGGTTTCCCGAGCGGGCATACGGCGGAAGCCTGGCGGGATGCACTGGCCATGGCCTATCTCGTGCCGCAGCGCTTTCAGGAAATGATCACGGGTGCCAGCGAGCTGGGCGAAGACCGCATCCTCGCCGGCATGCATTCTCCTCTCGACGTGATGGGCGGCCGGATGCTTGGCACGGCCACGGTCGTCTACAATCTGAACAAGGCCGACAATGCCGCGCTGAAGAGCGATGCCTACGCCCAAGCGCAGTCATGGCTCGTCGCCAAATCAGGCGTTGCGGATGCGGGTGCACTCGAGGTTGCGGCCCATGCAGCACCGTTGGCCGCAGACCGTTTCGCCGATCATGACGCCAATCGCGCCTACGTGCTGCAGCGCTTGAGCTACGGCCTGCCGACGATCCATGCGACCGATCAGCCGGCGCGCGTGCCGCAGGGCGCCGAAGCGCTTCTCGAAACGCGTCTGCCCTATCTGGGCGGCGAGCAGCGCCGCGCCGTGCTGAAGTCGACGGAGATCGCCTCCGGCTACCCGCTGCTCGACGATGCGGAAGGTTACGGCCGTCTCAACCTCTTTGCGGCGGCCGACGGTTACGGTGCGTTCGAACAGGACGTGACCGTGACGATGGACGCGGCAAAGGGCGGTTTCAATTCGATCGACACCTGGCGGAACGACATCACCGGCAATGGCAGGCTGGTGAAGCGCGGCAGCGGCATTCTCGGGCTGTCGGGCGCCAACAGCTATGCCGGCGGTACCGTGCTGGAAGAGGGCGCACTGGTGGCCCTATCGCCCTCGGCCTTCGGTACAGGCGGCCTGACGGCCGACCGCGGTTCGCTCGTTCTGGCGGCGGAAAAGCCCGTGACCGTCGGCGGCGACTATCAGCAGCTTGCCACGGCCGTGTTGAAGCCGAGGCTCGGCGCGAACGGCGAGGGTACGCTGATCGTCCATGGCAAGGCGGTGCTGGCCGGCGAGCTCGATGTGACGCTTGCCGACGGGTTTGTCCCGACGCCTGGAACCAAGATCGAGATCCTGAAGGCGAGCGCCGTGACTGGCGCCTTCGAAAAGCTGACCGTCGCAGGCCATAGGGCGAGCCTCTCTTACGGTCCGACGTCGATCGTCTTGACGATCGACGGATAATTCCTGCGAGAGGATCGACCGGGCATCTCCCGCTTCGTGGGGATGCCACCTCTTCCGGCCTGCCTGTTTGCCCCCGGCGCCTACGTCAATCGACGTATGTGTTTTCGCGCTGCAGCACCCGATAGTTCTTTAAGCAACAGTTAATCTCCGTTTCCGGTCTGTTGCGGAACAAGAAGAGGGGAGTTCAACCAGATGAATCTCAAATCCACTATTACGGGCGCAGCGCTCGGCGCCATCATGGCGGCGTCGGCTGCCTTCGGCAGTGCAGTTGCCGCCGACGACACGATCAAGGTCGGCATTCTGCACTCGCTCTCCGGCACCATGGCGATCTCCGAGACCACGCTCAAGGATGCCATGCTGATGCTCATCGACGAGCAGAACAAGAAGGGCGGCCTTCTCGGCAAGAAGCTCGAGGCTGTCGTCGTCGACCCGGCTTCCGACTGGCCGCTGTTTGCCGAAAAGGCACGTGAGCTGATCCAGAAGGACAAGGTTGCCGCCGTCTTCGGTTGCTGGACGTCCTCGTCGCGCAAGTCCGTTCTGCCGGTTTTCGAAGAGACCAACTCGATCCTCTTCTACCCGGTCCAGTATGAAGGCGAAGAGTCCTCGCGCAACATCTTCTACACCGGTGCTGCTCCGAACCAGCAGGCCATCCCTGCCGTCGACTACCTGATGGAAAAAGAAGGCGTCAAGCGCTTCGTTCTCGAAGGTACGGACTACGTTTATCCGCGCACGACCAACAAGATTCTCGAGGCATACCTGATTTCGAAGGGTATTCCGAAAGAAGACATCATGACCAACTACACGCCGTTCGGCTTCTCCGACTGGCAAACCGAAGTTTCCAAGATCAAGGAATTCGGTTCGGCCGGCAAGAAGACCGCCGTCGTCTCCACGATCAACGGCGATGCCAACGTTCCGTTCTACAAGGAACTGGGCAACAAGGGCATCAAGGCAACAGACATCCCCGTCGTCGCCTTCTCGGTTGGCGAAGAAGAGCTTGCCGGCCTCGACACCAAGCCGCTCGTCGGCCATCTCGCTGCCTGGAACTACTTCGAGTCGGTCGAAAGCCCTGCCAACAAGAAGTTCATCAAGGACTGGCACGCCTTCACCAAGAACGACAAGCGCGTGACGAACGACCCGATGGAAGCTGCGTATATCGGCTTCAATGCATGGGTTAAGGCCGTCCAGGCTGCCGGCACGACCGATACCGACAAGGTTCTCGACACCATCATCGGCGTCAGCGTTCCGAACCTCTCCGGCGGTTATGCGACGGTCATGCCGAACCACCACATCACCAAGCCGGTGCTGATCGGTGAAATCCAGGCCGACGGCCAGTTCGAAATCGTCCAGCAGACACCTGCCGTCGTCGGCGACGAATGGTCGGACTTCCTCCCTGACTCCAAGGACCTGATCTCCGATTGGCGCAAGCCGATGTCCTGCGGCAACTTCAACGTCGCTACCGGCAAGTGCGGTGGCAAGGGCTCCTGAGTACGACCGCGATCCGATGATTGCATGAAGGCTTCCGTCCGGTTTGATCCCGGGCGGAAGCTCCGTCCCAGCGATTGCGCCGCGAGGCCAACACTATCAAGGGCGAGAAAGCCGATGTATCGCGCCATAAAGATTTTCCTCATCACGATTTGCCTGACATTTTCGGGCCTCGTATTTTCAGGCTTTGCTTTTTCGGGCGTGATAATCTCGAGCGAAGTCCAGGCCCAGGACGATATCCACGTGCTTGTCGACGCGCTCGGCGTCGGCGATTTCCCGGAACGGGAAGCGGCCATCAAAGCGCTGGTCGCATCCAAGGACCAGCATGTCAGCCAGATCCTGCAGCAGTTGAGCGACGGCCTTCTCTACGTCAATTCCGATGGCGGCCCGGTTCTCCTCCAGGGCGGTACCGATGACGAACCGACCTATTCCGATCCGATCACCGGCGAAGCCGCTGCCGATGTCGATCCGGATCTGATGACGAAGGTCAAGATCAACAACGCGCTTCGCGGCGTCATCGGCGCCGCTACCAGCCAGCTGACGCTGATGAGCCCGGACCGTTCCGCGCGGCTTGCCGCGGCGCAGGGCCTTCTGAAAGATGCCGATCCCGCCAATCTCGACCTGCTGAACTCGGCGCTTGCGGCCGAAAAGGACGCTGAGATCAAGAATACGATGGAAGCGGCGCGCGCAGTGCTGCTGCTCAAGACGGATGCGAGCGTCGAAGACAAGAAGGCTGCGATCGATACGATCGCGGCGCGCGGTAACCGCGATGCACTGACCATCCTCACGACCACTCTCGAAACCGCGCCTGACGACCTGAAGCCGGCGATCCAGGCGGATATCAGCACCATCAATCGCAGCCTGGCGCTGTGGGATGTCGTCCAGAACATCTGGTACGGATTGTCTCTCGGCTCGGTACTGCTGCTTGCCGCGATCGGCCTTGCCATCACTTTCGGCGTCATGG
This sequence comes from Rhizobium sp. LARHSG275, assembly GCF_052871115.1. NCBI lineage: Bacteria > Pseudomonadati > Pseudomonadota > Alphaproteobacteria > Hyphomicrobiales > Rhizobiaceae > Rhizobium > Rhizobium sp. LARHSG275. The sequence continues at coordinate 18,555 of NZ_JBIXJN010000018.1, forward strand.
GCGTCATCAACATGGCGCATGGCGAGATGGTGATGATCGGCGCCTACACCACCTATGTGGTGCAGGAGTACATCACCTCCGCCTTTCCTGAACTTGCCGATTATTCGCTGGCCTTTGCCGTGCCTGCGGCCTTCGTCTTTACCGGCTTCGTCGGTCTGGTGATCGAGCGCGCCGTCATCCGCTATCTCTACGGCCGGCCGCTCGAAACGCTGCTCGCCACCTGGGGCGTGTCGCTCATCCTGCAGCAGGCGGTGCGCAGCATCTTCGGCCCGACCAACCGCGAGGTCCGCAATCCGACCTGGATGTCCGGCGTCTTCGATCTCGGCGGGCTCTCCATCACCTGGAACCGACTGTGGATCATCGTCTTTTCGATGGTGGTCTTTGTGGCGCTGCTCCTGCTGCTCAAGCGGTCCGCCTTCGGCCTGCAGATGCGTGCGGTTACGCAGAACCGGCGCATGGCGTCGTCGATGGGCATCCGCACCGGCTGGGTTGATGCCTTCACCTTCGCGCTCGGCTCGGGCATTGCCGGCATCGCCGGCGTGGCGCTCAGTCAGATCGACAATGTCTCGCCGAACCTCGGTCAATCCTACATCATCGACAGCTTCATGGTCGTCGTCTTCGGCGGTGTCGGTAATCTCTGGGGTACGCTGGTCGGTGCACTCTCCCTCGGTGTCGTCAACAAGTTCCTCGAGCCCTTCGCCGGCGCCGTGCTCGGCAAAATTCTGGTGCTCGTCCTCATCATTCTCTTCATCCAGAAGCGTCCCCGCGGGCTCTTCGCACTCAAAGGAAGGGCGGTGGAAGCATGATAACGGCCTTCCTTCTCCGATCACTCGATCGCAAGATCGTCGTTGCCATCGCCCTCCTGCTTCTGGTCGCGGTCCTCGTGCCGGTCCTGAACCTGATGACGGGGCCGGCCAATCCGCTGCACGTGCCGACTTATATCATGTCGCTGTTCGGCAAGTATCTGACCTATGCGCTGCTGGCGCTGGCGCTTGATCTCGTCTGGGGCTTCTGCGGCATCCTCTCCCTCGGCCACGGTGCCTTCTTTGCGCTCGGTGGCTATGCGATGGGCATGTATCTGATGCGCCAGATCGGCACGCGCGGCAGCTACGGAGACCCTGTTCTGCCCGACTTCATGGTGTTCCTGAACTGGAAGGATCTGCCCTGGTTCTGGTACGGCTTCAACCATTTCTGGTTTGCGGCGCTGATGGTGCTCGTTGTGCCCGGCCTGCTCGCCTTCGTCTTCGGCTGGTTTGCCTTCCGCTCACGCGTCAATGGCGTCTATCTCTCGATCATTACCCAGGCGATGACTTACGCGCTGCTGCTGGCCTTCTTCCGCAACGACATGGGCTTCGGCGGCAATAACGGCCTTACCGATTTCAAGGACATTATCGGTTTCAACGTCCAGGCTGACGGCACGCGTGCAGTCCTCTTTGCGGCAACTGCGATCTTCCTGGCTCTGTCGCTGCTGCTTGCCTCGGCGATCGTGCGCTCGAAGTTCGGCAAGGTGCTGGTCGGCCTGCGCGATGCGGAAAGCCGCACGCGCTTCCTCGGCTACCGCGTCGAGCACTTCAAGCTCTTCACCTTCGTCGTCTCGGCGATGATGGCTGGTATTGCCGGTGCGCTCTACGTGCCGCAGGTCGGCATTATCAATCCCGGCGAATTCGCGCCTGCCAATTCGATCGAAGTCGTCATCTGGACGGCGGTGGGCGGGCGGGCGACGCTGATCGGTCCGATCATCGGCGCGATCCTCGTCAACGGCGGCAAGACGATCTTCACCGGCCTCTTCCCGGAGTTCTGGCTGTTTGCGCTGGGCGGTCTCTTCGTCGCCGTCACGCTGTTCCTGCCGAAGGGCGTCGTCGGCACGATTTCGCAATATCTCGGCAAGCGGAAGGTCGTCTCCAAGGCTGCCCCGCCGGCTGTTGAGGAAGACGGTATCGAGCCGAAAATCCAGGCAGCGGAGTGAGCGCCATGATCCCCGACGTCAAACCCACCAGCGTGCTTTATCTCAACGGCGTCTCGGTTTCCTTCGACGGCTTCAAGGCGCTGAATTCGCTGTCGATCGTCATCGAACCCGGTGAACTCAGAGCCATCATCGGCCCGAACGGCGCCGGCAAGACGACGATGATGGATATCATCACCGGCAAGACCAGGCCCGACGAGGGCGAAGTTTTCTTCAACGGCACGATCGATCTCACCAAGAAGGACGAGGCCGATATCGCCCAGCTCGGCATCGGCCGCAAGTTCCAGAAGCCGACGGTCTTCGAGAGCCATACGGTCTGGGACAATCTGGAGCTGGCGTTGAACCGCCGTCGCGGCGTGTTCTCAACGCTGTTCTACCGGCTTTCGGGCGAGGACAAGACGCGCATCGAGGAGATCCTCGAAACGGTGCGGCTGACGCATCGCCGCGACGAATTCGCCGCCAATCTCTCGCACGGGCAGAAACAATGGCTGGAGATCGGCATGCTGCTGGCGCAGGAGCCGAAGCTCCTGCTGGTCGACGAGCCGGTGGCCGGCATGACCGATGCGGAGACGGCGGAAACTGCAATCCTGCTCAAGGATATCGCCAAAACCCGGTCGGTCGTCGTCGTCGAACATGACATGGGCTTCATCCGAGACCTCGGCGTCAAGGTGACCTGCCTTGCTGAAGGCTCGGTGTTGGCGGAAGGCTCGATCGACTTTGTGAGTTCGGATCCGAAGGTCATCGAGAACTATTTGGGGCGGTGAGGGACGATGGATGCATCGGATGTTTGTGGGTGTGTTGCCCCTCCCCAACCCCTCCCCACAAGGGGGAGGGGCTTAACCAAGAGGCTCGCTCATCGCTACGAGCGCCAGCTTGTCTATGATCTCCTGGGGAGTGGGAGGGCAGCTCCGAGTTTGCCCCTCCCCCTTGTGGGGAGGGGTTGGGGAGGGGTCTTTTTTGGACCCGCAAAGATTCAGGAGACGGCATCATGCTGACAATCGAAAACGCAAACCTCCACTACGGTGCCGCTCAGGCGCTGCGCGGCATCTCGATCAAAGCGGAGATGGGCAAGATCACCTGCGTGCTGGGGCGTAACGGCGTGGGGAAGAGTTCTCTTCTTCGCGCCGTTACCGGCCAGCATCCGCTGTCGGCCGGTACCGTCACCTTCAATGATACCAAGCTCAACGGCCTGCCGCCCTTTGCCCGCGCCAAGCAGGGTATCGGCTATGTGCCGCAGGGGCGCGAAATCTTCCCGCTGCTCACCGTCAAGGAAAATCTCGAAACCGGCTTTGCTCCGCTTGGCCGCCGCGACCGCAACATCCCCGATGACATCTTCAGTCTCTTCCCGGTGCTGAAGTCGATGTTGTCACGTCGCGGCGGCGATCTTTCCGGCGGGCAGCAGCAGCAGTTGGCGATCGGGCGGGCCATGGTGACGCGGCCTCGGATTCTCGTGCTCGACGAGCCGACCGAGGGCATTCAGCCGTCGATCATCAAGGATATCGGCCGGGCGATCCGTTACCTGCGCGACTCCACCGGCATGGCGATCCTGCTCGTCGAGCAGTATCTCGATTTCTGCCGCGAGCTTGCCGACTATGTTTACATCATGGACCGCGGCGAAATCGTGCATGAAGGGCTTGCCGAGACGCTGGATACGCCGGAGGCCCGCCGCCACCTGACTGTCTGATCGGCAGATGCCGCAATTTGCAGCAGAGGGCGCGGCGCCTGGAAAACCTTCCGCCGCCGCCAAAGGTCTGCCCGGTGCGGCATAGGAATTGCTTGCTTTCCGCTGTCCGCGCGCTTGAATGAAAACCAGGGGCGCGACCGAAAGGGACGATATGACGATTGCGGCGGCAGGCACGAGACCGCAAAGAGCGGAAGGGCGCGGGCATCTGGCGGCAAAGCTGTTCGATGGCCGCACGCGCATCCGTGAACTCTATCAGGAGGGGGCAGCGAAAATCCGCCTGCCCGATACCTTCGATGCCTCCATGGAAGCCGTCATCATCAACACTGCTGGCGGTTTGACAGGCGGTGACCGCATGTCCTGGAGCGTCGTTGCCGGTGCCGGCACGCGCATCGACGTCACCACCCAAGCTTGCGAGAAGATCTACAAGGCATCGGCCGGCATCGCCGAGGTGGCGACCAGCATCACGGTCGGAGCCCAAGCCCGCGTCGACTGGCTGCCGCAGGAAACGATCCTCTTCGACCGGGCCGCACTTTTTCGCCGGCTGGACGTCGATCTTGACGAGAGCGGCGAATTTCTGGCCGTCGAAGCCGTGCTGCTCGGCCGCAAGGCGATGGGTGAGGCGGTGATATCAGGGCTGTTCCGTGACCGCTGGCGCGTCCGCCGCTCGGGTCAACTGATCCACGCCGAAGAACTCAGACTTTCCGAAGGCGTGGCGGCGCTGGCGGCGCGGCAGGCCGTGCTCGGCGGACAGGTGGCCTTTGTGACGCTGTTTTATGCAGGGCCGCTTTCAGAAGCCTATCTCGGCAAGGTCCGGCCGCTCGTCGAAGGATCGATGGGCGGTGCGAGCGCTTGGAATGGCAAGCTCGTCGTCCGCCTGGCAGCGGCCGACGGCTTCTCACTCAGAAAAATCCTGATCCCGGTCATTTCCGCCTTGCGCAATGGTGCGCCTGTGCCGAAAGTCTGGAATCTATGAACTTCAGCATTCGATCAAGCAGATGGACAAGCGATGAACCTCACTCCGAGAGAAAAAGACAAGCTGTTGATTTCGATGGCGGCGATGGTGGCGCGGCGGCGGCTGGAGCGCGGCGTCAAGCTGAATTATCCCGAAGCGATCGCGCTGATCAGCGACTTCGTCGTCGAAGGCGCCCGCGACGGCCGCCCGGTTGCCGAGTTGATGGAAGCAGGCGCCCATGTGATCGGCCGCGACCAGGTGATGGAGGGGATTGCCGAGATGATCCACGACGTGCAGGTGGAGGCGACGTTCCCTGATGGAACCAAGCTCGTCACCGTGCACGAGCCGATCCGTTGAGGAGATAGGAATGCTCGAGCTCAGGCCCAATTGCGAATGCTGCGACAAGGATCTGCCGCCTGATAGCATTGAAGCACGGATCTGCACCTATGAATGCACCTTCTGCGCCGATTGCGTAGACGGCGTGCTGAAGGGTGTCTGCCCGAACTGCGGCGGCAATCTCGTCGCGAGGCCTATTCGGCCGGCGGCGATGCTCGCCAAAAATCCGGCATCGACGAAGCGCGTACTGAAGGCCGAGGGCTGCGCGCCCAAGGCGGCTTAAGGAGGACGAGATGATTCCAGGCGAGATCATTGCCGCAAGCGGCGACATCGAACTGAATGCCGGCGCGCCGACGGTGACGCTGGAGGTTTCCAATACGGGCGATCGGCCGGTGCAGGTCGGCAGCCATTATCATTTCGCCGAGACCAATGCCGGGCTTTCCTTCGATCGCGCGGTAGCACACGGCAAGCGGCTCGATATCCCGGCGGGGACGGCGGTGCGCTTCGAGCCGGGGCAGACGCGCTCGGTGACGCTGATCCCGCTTTCCGGCAAGCGCGAGGTCTACGGTTTCCGTCAACTGGTGATGGGCAAGCTTTAAGAACAAAATACGGGAGAAGTGCATGCGCTTGAATATCTGCCTCGTCGGGGCGGCGATGCTGATGACGGCAGGTGCTGCCTCTGCTCAGGATATCGATTGCAACAATCCCAAGACGCAATCGGACATGACTGGCTGCGAGGCGGCGCGCCACGAGACTGCCGACAAGGCGCTGAATGCGCAGTATAAGAAGACGCGCGCCGCCCTGGCGGCGATCGACAAGGACCTGGATGGCGACATGAAGGGCGCAGAGCAGGCGCTGGTCAAGGCGCAACGCGCCTGGATCGACTATCGCGACGCCGAATGCGACGCCTTTGGCTTTCAGGCCCGTGGCGGCACGATGGAGCCGATGCTGGTCGCCGGGTGTCTCGCCAACATTACGGACAAACGCACGAAAGAGCTGAAAGAGCTCGAAGATACGATGAGCAACTAGGGTGATCAGAAAAATCATGATCGTCGGCAATGGCGATATCGAGGAGGGTGGGGCTGGCATCATCGATGCCGCCGATATTGTCATCCGCTTCAATGATTGCCGCTCCTATGGCGCCGGCGGCAGCCGCACGGATGCCGTCGCGGTCTGCAACACCGGTAGGCCGGCAAAGGCGATGCTCGGTTCGCGTGAGTGGCGCGCCCATCCGGGCGTCGTTTCGGCTGGCGAAATCTGGAGCGTGCGCGACCCGGAAAAATTCGCCGCGATGCGGGCGCCGCTTGCCGTCTCTCATCCCGAACTTGATGATTTTTGCGACGACTATACCGCTGAGTTCAGCGCCTTTTGCGCAGACACCGGCAAAAGGCACGTCATTATCGGCAAATCGGTTCACGAGGCCGTGGATGCGTCGCTTTCGGCGTTTTCTCCAGCGCCCTATGTCGTGCCGAGCAGCGGGATGATCGTCATTGCCGAGGTGCTAAACACATATGCCGAGGCCGAGGCGACACTTGCCGGCTTTGGCCACGCCGGCTGGGAATGGCACCCGTTTTCGGCCGAACGACAGCTTGTCGATAGCTATATTGCCGCTGGCCGCCTCAAGCGGCTCGGCGGAGAAACACTCGTCTCTTCCTCCCAAGGAGCCTGATAGATGCCCTACAAGATCTCGCGCGCCGCCTATGCTGGCATGTTTGGACCGACCACCGGCGACAAGGTGCGCCTTGCCGATACGGAGCTCTTCATCGAGATCGAGAAGGATTTCACCACCTATGGTGAGGAGGTGAAGTTCGGCGGCGGCAAGGTGATCCGCGACGGCATGGGACAGAGCCAGGTGACGCGGGCGGATGGCGCGGTCGATACGGTCATCACCAATGCGGTGATCGTCGATCATTCGGGCATCTACAAGGCCGATATCGGCCTCAAAGACGGTCGCATCTTTGCGATCGGCAAGGCCGGTAATCCCGACATGCAGCCGGGTGTCAACATCATCGTCGGCCCCGGCACGGAGGCGATCGCTGCCGAAGGCAAGATCGTCACCGCAGGCGGTATGGACAGCCATATCCATTTCATCGCACCGCAGCAGATCGAGGAAGCGCTGATGAGCGGCATGACCTGCATGCTCGGCGGCGGTACGGGACCGGCGCACGGCACGCTTGCCACCACCTGCACGCCCGGTCCCTGGCATCTCGCGCGCATGATCGAAGCGGCCGACGCCTTCCCGATGAACCTTGCCTTTGCCGGCAAGGGCAATGCCTCGCTGCCAGGGGCGCTGACCGAAATGGTGCTGGCCGGCGCCACGTCGCTGAAGCTGCACGAGGATTGGGGCACGACACCAGGCGCCATCGACTGCTGCCTGTCGGTTGCCGACGAATACGACGTGCAGGTGATGATCCACACCGATACGCTGAATGAAAGCGGCTTCGTCGAGGATACGATCGGTGCCATCAAGGGCCGCACCATCCATGCCTTCCACACGGAAGGAGCCGGCGGCGGGCATGCGCCTGACATCATCAAGATCTGCGGCCAGCCGAACGTCATCCCGTCGTCGACCAATCCGACGCGTCCCTATACGGTCAATACCATCGCCGAGCATCTCGACATGCTGATGGTCTGCCACCATCTGTCGCCGTCGATCCCCGAAGATATCGCCTTTGCCGAAAGCCGGATCCGCAAGGAGACGATCGCCGCCGAAGACATCCTGCACGATATCGGCGCCTTCTCGATCATCTCGTCCGACAGCCAAGCCATGGGCCGCGTCGGCGAGGTGGCGATCCGCACTTGGCAGACGGCCGACAAGATGAAGCGTCAGCGCGGCCGGCTGAAGGAGGAAAAGGGCGACAACGACAATTTCCGCGTTCGCCGCTATATCGCCAAATATACGATCAACCCGGCGATCGCCCACGGTCTCAGCCGTGAGATCGGCTCGGTCGAAGTCGGCAAGCGCGCCGATCTCGTGCTGTGGAATCCTGCCTTTTTCGGCGTGAAGCCCGATATGGTACTGCTCGGTGGGTCGATCGCGGCCGCGCCGATGGGCGATCCGAACGCCTCGATCCCGACGCCGCAGCCGGTACACTACCGGCCGATGTTTGCCTCCTATGGCAAGAGCCTCACCAATTCCTCCGTCACTTTCGTCAGCCAGGCCTCGCTTGACGCCGGCCTGAAGGGCCGGCTCGGCGTTGCCAAGGAACTGGTCGCGGTGAGGAATACGCGCGGCGGCATCTCCAAGGCATCGATGATCCACAACGACCTGACACCCGAGATCGAGGTCGATCCGGAGACCTACGAGGTCAGGGCGAACGGCGAATTGCTGACATGCGAGCCGGCGACGGTGCTGCCGATGGCGCAGCGCTATTTCCTGTTCTAAGCCCACGCCCATGTGCGACGGACGGCCTCGATGAGGACCGGTATCCGCTGGTTGTTGCGGATCGTATTTCTGCTTGTGCTCTCGGCGGCCTGCGGCACCTTTATTCCCCGGCCGCTGATTGCGCCGGTCGAGGCGTCGTCTGCCGCAGTGACGCATCGAATTCTGCTGCTGTGGGGCCCGATCCATACCGATATTGCCATTCCGCTCGACGCGGAAACGCGGGCTGCCTTTTCCTTCCTCGACAATACTGGTTTTCCGCTCGGCCATCCGAATGCGGAGTGGCTAATTATCGGCTGGGGCGGACGTGCCTTCTATCTGGAAACTCCCACATGGGCGGAGCTGAAGCCGCTGCCGGTGTTGCGCGCGCTGACGATCGACCGTTCAGTGCTGCATGTGGACCTTGCCGGTCATATCACCGAGCCGCAGTCCACCGTTACGGCATTCAATGTCAGTGAGGATCAATTGGCGCAGCTGCGCGATTTTATCTCCGAGAGTTTCGTCCGCGACGCGGGCGCGGTGGTGCCGATTCCGGATGCGGGTTACGGCGAGATCGACCGGTTCTTCGAAGCCAGGGGATACTTCAACGCACTCTTCGGCTGCAACACCTGGACCGCCGCTGCCCTGCGCTCGGCTGGGTTTCGAACCGGCATATGGAACCCGCTTCCACAAACATTGCGGTTGTCTGTTGCGGTCTACAATTGAAGCAGCCGTCGGGTCGGTCCGCTCTTAAAGTGAATTGTGAATAGCGCTCTCCATATGGTTGTAAAAATCGGTGGAAAACCCGGTATTTTGTCAAGCTAATCCATTCTGGAACAACTGCATCACGAAACCTGATGAACCCCTTTTATATCAGTCGTTTAACTGTCTCTTCGCGCTGTTCGATTCAGGGATTGGAAAGCTGCATCCCCTGCTAGAAAAATTCTGTCCACCGAAACGTCCGAACCGTTCGAATTTTAACGGGTCGATTAAGACACCCGCAGCAATTGGGCTCTTATCAATGCCTGGAAACGCCGAGCAGGAAGGTTGATTCTCATGAGAAACTGGATTTTGCTGCAGGCCGATTTCGGCGATCTTCAATACCGCAGAAACGTCTATGTCTTCGCCCTGAAGATGGCTTTTCTTGCCGTTATTCTCTCAGGAGTCATTATCGCATTGACGATGCCGTCGCTCGATCTTCTCGGGCTTCTACCGGTGACGCTCGCCCATGCAATCGGCTTCAGCGCGATCTTTTCCTGGCTGATCGGCGGTACCGTTTCCGGCATGCTGTCACTGTTTGCCGGCTTTGCCATGCGCGATCTCGCGCTCTCGCGGGCGGAATTCGAAAAGCTCAGCCGCACGGATACGCTTTCCGGGCTGCTCAACCGGCGCGCTTTTACCGAGGCGCTTGAGAATACCGATGGCGATGCGTCGCTGGTGATTTTTGACGTCGACCGTTTCAAGGCGATCAACGACCGCTTCGGCCATGGCTGCGGCGATGCCGTCATCATCGCCGTTTCGGCCATGCTGAGATCCGCCTTCGATGAGATGTCCGTCGTCGCACGGCTGGGTGGGGAGGAGTTCGGCGTCATCGTCTCCGGCGAGCCGCTCGATGCGCGTATGGAGCGCGTCGAAAGCGTCCGGGCCCGGATCGCCGGCGGCGCCATGAAAGCCGAGGGGCACGATATCCGCATCACTGTTTCCGGCGGCGTTGCCGATCTCGTCACCGGGCGCACCAAGCAGGCGGTCTATGCTTCCGCCGACCGGGCGCTCTATCTCGCCAAGGCACTTGGGCGCAATCGCGTCGTCCACGAACGAGAAGGTCTGCATCACGCCTGGCACGGGCTTGTCGACAACGGCGCCGATGGCGAGAACAGAGGGCCGGAGAGCGACAACGTGATGCAGGCTTACGGAATATAAAAGTCACACCCGGACGAAAGGGCATTGGTGCTTGCATCGGGAAGAGCTATTTTGCATGGTCGTCCTCTCAGCAAAACGGACATATCATGCAGCGCGTCACGTCCTATCTTCCCGCCGGAACCCCTTCCTCCCATCCGATCGCCCAAGTCAAGCTGCCGCATGATCTGCGCCATCTGCGCCGCAAGCTGCTGCATTTGGAAAATGGCGAAATGGTCATGCTCGATCTCAAGGATCCGGTGCTTTTCGCCAATGGCGACCTCTTGGTGCGCGACGACGGCGAACTGATCGAGATCCTCGCCGCCGACGAGAAGCTCTTCGAGGTTCGCGGACGCGACCGCACCCATCTGGTCGAGCTCGCCTGGCATCTCGGCAACCGGCATCTTGCGGCCCAGATCGAGGAAGATCGCATCGTCATCCTGCGCGATCATGTCATCCGCACCATGCTGCAGGGCCTCGGCGCCGTCGTCCTCGAGATCGACGAGCCGTTCCAGCCGGCACGCGGCGCCTACCATTCCCAAGGCGGGCATTCGCATGGGCATGATCACGATCACAATCATGACCACGGCCATGATCACGGCCATGACCATGATCACGAACATGGCTACGAGCATGAGCATGAGCACCGCCACGATCGCGGTCATGATCATGACCACGGGCGGGATCATGGTCATGAGCACGGACGGGATCATAGTCATGACCACGGACATCACGACCACAAGCACGACTGAGCCTTGATGACTGGGGATCGCGAGTTGCAGGCACTGCTGCGCCTGACGGCATGGCTCTCACCGGCCTTTCCGATCGGCAGCTTTGCCTATTCGGGCGGGCTGGAGCGGGCGGTTGCCGACGGGTTGGTCACGGATGCGGCCTCGCTTGCGGCCTGGACCGGCACTTTAATCGGCAATGGTTCGGTCTGGAACGATGCGGTGCTGCTGGCCGAAAGCCACAGGCACCAGGCTGAAGCCGCGCGCCTTGCCGAGATCGCCGCGCTCGCCGAGGCGCTTGCCGGATCACGCGAGCGCCATCAGGAAACGATGCTGCTCGGCGAGGCTTTCCTGGCGGCGGCAGGCGCTTGGCCGGACGATGTGTTCGAGAGGCTGCCCGGCAAGGCCGCTTATCCTGTCGCGGTGGGAGCGGTTGCGGGTGCACATGGCATAGGATCCGAGAAGGTGCTCGCAGTCTTCCTGCACGCCTATGCCTCGCAAGCGGTTTCGTCAGGCATCCGCCTCGGCATCGCTGGGCAGAGGGATGGCGTTGTCGTGCTTGCCGGCCTTGAAGAGCACCTCGCGAAGATCGCCCGGCGGGCGGCTATCTCGACGCTCGATGATCTGGGTTCGGCGACGGTGCAGGCCGATATTGCAAGCCTGCGCCATGAGACGCAGGCGACGCGGCTGTTCCGCTCGTGATTGTCCGAAATTATCGCGGCGGCGAGAGCAATTCCAGCAAAAGTGCGCAGCGGTTTTGCGTCCGGAATTGCGTGAAAACAAAGAGATAGAGCGCTTCGGTGATTCGAAGAAAAACAAGCGCTCTAAGTCATTTGACGGTGGCGCGGGCGGGCGGCTTCGTTATCATCGGGGTTCGATTGGAGTAAGGCACATGAAATCAAGAAACGGACCTTTGCGTGTCGGCATCGGCGGGCCAGTCGGCTCGGGCAAGACAGCGCTGACCGAAAAGCTCTGCAAGGCGATGCGCGACGACTATTCCGTCGCCGTCGTCACCAACGATATCTATACGACCGAGGATGCCGAGGCGCTGGTGCGGATGCAGGCATTGACTTCGGACCGCATCGTCGGCGTCGAGACAGGCGGCTGCCCGCATACCGCCATTCGTGAGGATGCGACGATCAATTTGCAGGCGATCGCCGGCCTCAACCAGCGGATCCCCGATCTCGACGTCGTCTTCATCGAATCCGGCGGCGACAATCTAGCGGCGACCTTTTCGCCCGATCTTGCCGATATCACCATCTATGTCATCTCCGTTTGCCAGGGCGAGGAAATCCCGCGCAAGGGCGGGCCGGGTATCACCCGGTCGGACCTGCTCGTCATCAACAAGAAGGATCTGGCGCCCTATGTCGGCGCCGATCTCGACGTGATGGACCGGGATGCGACGCGCATGCGCGCTTCGCGCCCCTTCGTCTTCTCCGACATGAAGCGCGGCGACGGCGTCAGCTCGATCGTCAGCTTCCTCAGGGAGCAGGGCGGACTCTAGATCCGGATTTTAGGCCGGATCGGCCTAAAACATCCGGATCAAAATCAAAGAATTAGAGCATGTCGTCCGAACACCGCCCGCTTCAGGTCTTTGTTTTTACGCATGTCGCACAAAGCCGCTGCACACTTTTGCGCGACATGCGTTGGAAATGAACGAAAACGAAACGGGCCGGGAGATCGCTCCCGGCCCGTTCGTTTCCTGGGTTTTGCTTATTCCGCCGCGAAGGGCGGCAGGCGCAGCACGTTGGTGTCGTTGCCCTTGGCGCTCTTGCGTTTGTCTTCCGGCTTTTCGATCGCCGTCAGGCGCTCCTCCAGCGCGTCGATGTCGCCGCGGTTCTCCCGGGTGACGCGGGTGAGATCCTCGCGCGACAGCGGCAGTTCCTCGTTGTCCTTCTTGCCGACCAGGCGGCCGAAAGCCCAGCCGAGCAGGCGGGACAGATCGTCCATGATCAGGAAGAAGGAGGGCACGACGACGAGCGAGAGCACGGTCGAGACGATGATGCCGCCGATCACGGCGATCGCCATCGGCGCGCGGAACGAGCCGCCTTCGCCGACGCCGAGCGCGGAAGGCAGCATGCCTGCCGACATGGCGATCGAGGTCATGATGATCGGCCGGGCGCGTTTGCGGCCGGCTTCGACCATGGCCTCGACGCGGGACATGCCCTGGTGGCGCATCTCGATTGCAAAATCGACGAGCAGGATGGCGTTCTTGGTGACGATACCCATCAGCATCAGAATGCCGATCATGACCGGCATCGACAGCGGATTGCTGGTGATGATCAGGCCGGCTGCGACGCCGCCGATGGCGAGCGGCAGCGAGAACAGGATGGTGAAAGGCTGGATCACGTCCTTGAAGAGCAGGATCAGCACCGTCAGCACCAGCAGCAGGCCCATCAACATGGCGTTGACGAAACTCTGCTGCATCTCGCTCTGCACCTTGGTGTCGCCGCTTTCGGCAAGGTGCACCGTGGCCGGGATATTTGCGTCATTGACGATCTGGCGGAAGCGGGCCGAAGCCGTGTCGAGTGCGACGCCCTGCGGCAGGTCGGAACCGATCGAAACGACGCGGTTGCGGTTGTTGCGCTTGATCGAGCTTACGCCTTCCGAATAGTCGATATTGGCGACGCTTGCGAGCGGAACGGTGCCGCCGCTGGCGGTCTGGATCTTCAACGTCCGGATGGCCGCGAGATCGCGACGCATGTCGAGTGCGGCCTGAACGCGGATCGGGATCTGGCGATCATCGAGCGAGATCTTGGCAAGGGCGGCATCGACATCGCCAATGGTGGCAACGCGGATCGTCTCAGAGATCTGCTGTGGCGTAATGCCCAAGCGGGCGGCCTCATCCATGCGCGGGTGAACCTGCAGTTCCGGACGGGGCAGCGAGCCGTCAGCGCTGACATTGGCAAGCAGCGGATCGGCGCGCAGTTTGGATTCCAGAATGCCGACGGCGTCGTTCAGGTCCTTGTCGTTCTTGGAAAGGAAGTTGAAGGAGAGGTCGCGTTCGCCGCGGTCATTGAGCTTCAGGATCCGGACGTCGGGAATGTCACGCAGCTTGGCGAAGACTTCCTTTTCGATATCCCACTGCGGGCGTTCACGGCCGTGGACCTCCACCTTCGGCAGTTTCGGGCCAATGACGGGGATACGGCCGAGCACGTCGTTGACCATCTTCTTGACCAGCGATTGGTCGAGCTTGTCGAGTGCCAGCGTGATGGTCGCACGGCGCAGTTCGAGATCGCCCTTCGGCGACGCGCCGCCGAGGACGAAGACGCTTTCGACGCCGTTGATGTCCTTGACCCTGTCATAGATCGCATCGGTCGTCTTCTCGGTGTCGTCAAGCCGTGCATTGGGCGGCAGCTCGACAGAGAGCACGATGCGCGAGGCGTCTTCGGGCGGCAGGAAGCTGCCCGGAACCTGCATCAGCAGCATAATGGAGCCGGCGAGGAAGCCGAACGCGACAAGCAGAGTCGCATAACGCGTGTACCAGCGGCCGGTCGTGCCACGTATGAGACGCGTGTATCCCCGCATCAGCAGGCCGTCATTGTCGTGATGATCTTCTATTCCGTCCTCGGCGCGCATGAGATAGGCGGCCATCATCGGGGTGATGAGGCGCGCCACCATCAGCGAGAAGAAGACGGAGAAGGCGACGGTCAGGCCGAACTGGATGAAATACTGGCCCGGAATACCCGGCATGAAGGAAACGGGCACGAAGACAGCGATGATCGTGAAGGTGGTGGCGATGACGGCAAGGCCGATTTCGTCGGCTGCCTCGATCGCCGCCCGATAGGGCGTCTTGCCCATCTTGATGTGGCGGGCGATGTTTTCGATTTCGACGATCGCATCGTCGACGAGAATGCCGGTGGCGAGCGTCAGAGCAAGGAAGCTGACGAGGTTCAGCGAGAAGCCCATCATGTCCATGACCCAGAAGGTTGGGATCGCAGACAGCGGAAGGGCGATTGCAGAGATCAGGGTCGCACGCCAGTTCCTGAGGAACAGGAGGACGACAATGACAGCGAGCAGCGCACCCTCGAGGAGCGTATGAATGGCGGCTTCGTAGTTGCCGTAGGTGAAATAGACCGAATCATCGATCAGTTCGATCTTCACATTGGGATTTTCGGCTCGCACTTTGTCGAGGTTCTGCGCCACGGTTTCGGCGACGCTGACCTCGCTGGCGCCCTTCGAGCGGAAAACGCCGAAGGTAACGACCGGCGTGGCGTTGAAGCGCGAGAAGGATTTCGGCTCCTCATAAGTGTCCTTGATAACGCCGAGATCGGATAGTTTGACGAAGCGGCCGTTCGGCAGGCCAATGGTCGTATTGGCGAGGTCGGCGACGTTGCGGGCGTCACCGAGAACACGGATCGCCTGTTCGCTGCCCGCCACCTGGCCGCGGCCCGAGCCGAGGTCGATGTTGGTGCCGCGCAGCTGCTGGTTCACGCTGGCGGCGGTGATACCATAGGCATTGAGCTTGTCAGGGGTGAGTTCGATGCGTACTTCGCGTTCTGCGCCGCCGTAACGGTCGACACGGCCGATGCCGGCCTGGCCCTGCAACGAACGCTTGATCGTATCGTCGACGAACCAGGAAAGTTCTTCCAGCGACATCGCAGGCGAGGAAACGGCGAAGGTCTGGATCGCCTGTCCCTCGACATCGACCTTGGAGACGATCGGTGCTTCGGCCGTCGCCGGCAGATCGCTGCGGATGCGGTCGATCGCATCCTTGGTGTCCTGCACAGCCTGTTCGGTCGGCACTTCCATCCGGAACATGACGTTCGTTTGCGAGCTGCCGTCGGTGACCGTCGATTGGATTTCGTCGATGCCGGTGATGGAGGCGACCGCGTCTTCGATCTCCTTCGTTACCTGCATTTCGAGTTCAGCCGGCGAAGCGCCGCTCTGCGTCACGCTGATCGAGACGAGCGGCACGTCGATATTGGGAAAACGCGTGATCGGCAGCGAATTAAATGACTGCATGCCGATGAACACCAGCAGGCAGAAGGCCAGCAGCGGCGCAACGGGATTTCGAATGGACCAGGCTGAGAAATTCATCGGATGGTCTCTTTAGTTGGAAGCCGGGGGCTGTTCACGCACCGGCGTGATGTGGTCGCCGTCGCGGACATAAGCGCCCGCCTTGGCTACGACCTCGTCGCCGGTCTTCAATCCATTGACGACCTCGACATAGGCGCCGTCCTGGATGCCGGTCTCGATCTTGGCGAATTTCACCACGCCGTCCTCGACTTTGCGGGCGGAGGAGCCTTCGTTGCCGGTGAGTACTGCGGTCAGAGGAAGCGCTACGCCTTCAGTCTCGCGCACGATGATTTCGGCGCTGCCATACATGCCGGAACGCGCCTTGCTGTCATCATCGATGGAGATATGCACGAGGCCGAGGCGGGTGACCGGATCGACGGTCGGCGAAACCAGGCGTACGGCGCCGGAAAGTTTCTCACGGCTGCCGGAAAGCGAAATCGTTGCCTTTTGGCCGGCCTCGATCCTGACAACATCGCTTTCGGCGACCTCAGCGACAAGCTCGATATCGCCGTCGCGGATGATAGTAAACAGCGGATCGCCGTTGCCGGCGGCAATGGCGCCGACCTTGGCGTTCTTCGCCGAGACCGTGCCGGCGACCGGCGTCTTCACATCGGTGCGCGCCAGCTTCAAATCCGCATCGGCGATCTGGCTGTCGAAGACCTTGAGATCCGCTTCGGCGACCTCGATCGCCTGTTCGGCGGAGACGACGCGAGCATTGGCGGCGGCAGCAGTCGCATCGGCCTGTTCGACCTGGGCGGTGGAAACCGTGCCCTTCTTGACCATTTCCTGGGCGCGGGCCTGCTGCTGCCTTGCCTGTTCGGCATTGGCCTGCGCCTCGATGAGCTGGGCGCGCAGCTGGGCGAGGCTTGCCTCGCCCTTGGCCCTCGTCGCCATCATCTGGCTCTTTTCCAGGACCAGCGCGTCATCGTTGAGCGTCGCCAGCGTGCTTTCGGCCTGAACCTTGTCGCCGACATCGGCTTTCAGGGTGCGAATCGAGAGGCCTTCGACCTGCGGTTGGATATAGACTTCTTCGACGGGTTTGACTGTTCCGGTGCCGATGACACGGTCGACGAGGGTGCGATTGACAGCCGTGGTGACGACGATCGCCGGCAGGTTCTGTTGCGGTTTTGCGACCGGCGCTTCCTGCGAAAATGCGGTGGATGCAGCAAGTGCCGCTGCAAAAAGAGTAGAGGCGCCTAGAATTCCAGTCGGCTTGCGTGCCATGCGTCTTCGTCCAATCTTATGATAAGGTTGGCCGAACTCGAGCGTCTGCCACTCAGCGCGCGATCAGGCCATTGCCCTTCCTGCATTCTCAGAGGTTTCCGCCGATCCTTTGCCGTCTTCATCCCTCGCCGGCAAATTCGGCTTGTAGGTGGTATCGATTTGCTCAATCTACAAGTCCGGCAGAAAACAATTCCCCATCAGGCGATAATAATTACCATTCCGACGTCAATCAATCACCGCAAGGTTATGTCAACATTACGAAGATTGATCGCGCTCTTACCCCATGACGTTTGACGTCCGATAAATGCGACAGCTGCAAGGCGTTTTTTCCACCTCGCACGGAAAAACACGAAACGCGCGGAAAATCTCCCGCGCGTTTCGCTTCGCCGCGTTGACGAACCTACTTGGAAGCGGCGTCGGTGATGTCGTGCGTCCAGGCGCCCGACGGCTCCTTGCTGATGATCTTCTGGTCGAGCAGCGCCTTTGCGGTGCGGGCATAGAGTGCCTCGTCCAGCTTGCCGGAGCTGTCGCCGACCAGCTTGGCGACTTCACCCATCATACGCTTCTGATGGTTCTCGTCCTGGCCGCCGTTGTCCATGACGATCTCGGCGGCTTCGTCGGGATTCTTGGTGGCATATTTCCAGCCCTTCATCGAAGCGCGGACGAACTTGACCATCTTCTTCTTGAAGGCGGGGTCCTTCAGCTTGTCTTCCATCGCATAGAGACCGTCTTCAAGAAGGTCGTTGCCCATTTCAGTGTAGTTGAAGACCGTCAGTTCTTCCGGCTTGAAGCCGGCATCGATCGCCTGCCAGTATTCGTTATAAGTCATGACGGAGATGCAGTCCGCCTGCTTCTGGACAAGCGGCTGCACGTCGAAGCTCTGCTTCAGCACGGTGACGCCGTTCGGACCGCCTTCTGTGGACAGGCCGAGCTTGTTCATCCAGGCGAAGAAGGGATACTCGTTGCCGAAGAACCAGACGCCGAGCGTGTGGCCCTTGAAGTCGGCTTCGGTCTTGACCGGGCCATCCTTGCGGCAGACCATTTCCAGGCCCGCCTTCTGGTAGGGTTGGGCGATGTTAACGAGCGGAACGCCCTTTTCGCGGGCAACAAGGGCGCCGCCCATCCAGTCGACGATGACATCGGCGCCACCGCCGGCGATCACCTGCTCGGGGGCGATATCAGGGCCACCTGGCTTGATGTCGACGTCAAGGCCTTCTTCCTTATAGAAGCCCTTTTCCTTGGCGACGTAGTAACCGCCGAACTGGCTCTGCGTGACCCATTTCAGCTGCAGCACCACCTTGTCGGCGGCCATGGCATGGGCCGATGCAAGCGACATCGCGCTCGCCATCATTGCAACCATCAACTTTCTCATTTTCTTATCCTTACCCTCTGAAGTTATGCCCGGACCCGTTTCTGGAGCCCGCGCGCGCCTAGCCACCACGGATAGACGGATGCCAGAACGTCACCGCCCGTTCGGTCAGGGCGATGATGCCATAGAAGATCGAGCCGGCCAGCGCCGCGACGGCGATTTCCGCCCAGACCATGTCGACATTCATGCGGCCGATCTCGGTGGAGATGCGGAAGCCCATGCCGACGATCGGCGTTCCGAAGAATTCCGCAACGATGGCACCAATCAGCGCCAGCGTCGAGTTGATCTTCAGTGCGTTGAAAATGAAGGGCATTGCTGAGGGAAGCCTGAGCTTCAGCAGCGTCTGCCAATAGCCGGACGCATAGGTGCGCATCAGGTCGCGCTCCATGTTCCCTGAGGCGGCAAGGCCGGCGACGGTATTCACCAGCATGGGGAAGAAGGTCATGATGATGACGACGGCGGCCTTCGACGGCCAATCGAAGCCGAACCACATGACCATGACAGGGGCGACGCCGATGATCGGCAGGGCCGAAACCATGTTGCCGATCGGCAGAAGGCCGCGGCGCAGGAAGGCGATGCGGTCGGCCAGCACCGCGACGACGAAGCCGCTGAGGCAGCCGACGATATAACCGATCAGCACCGCCTTGAAGATCGTCTGTCTGACGTCTGCGCCGAGGATCGGCAGCGATGCCATGAACCGCGCGCCGATGGCGCTCGGCGGCGGCAGCAGGATGAAGGGAACGCCGGCGCCACGCGTGACCGCCTCCCAGAGAATGAGGATCCAGGCGCCGAAGATCGCTGGGATCAGGAGCTGGAGTGCCGACTTGCCGGACGTTTTGACGGGCTGCATTTTCGACAGCTCGGTGACGCATCGCCAGGCAAGCAGCCAGCAGGCGAACAGCAGCAGGAAGAAGGCCCGCGTCGCCGCACCATCGTTGCCGGAAAGAGCCGAAAGCAGCATCCAGGCGGCGCCATGCGCGCCGATAAACAGCACGGTGGCCCGATAGGCCGGCGGCTGCGGCGCTAGAGACAGCAGGGCAGCCGCGATGACGATGATGAAAATGAGGCTTGCCGTGCCATCGGTGAGGGGTCGCGTCGCGCCGTCGGCCAGGAGCGGCAGGGCCATCAGTGCTCCGATGCAGAGGAGGAGAGCAACCACGCCTTGCCAGGTGAAGGTCAAATGTCTCATGCCGGCCTCCCGCCCATGGCGCGGTCAACGATTTTCGCCGCAACGCCGACAATCGCGACCAGGATGCCGGCAAGCAGCGATCCGGCGACGAGGGCCGCCCAGATATCGATGGTCTGGCTGTAATAGGAGCCGGCGAGCAGCTTCGAGCCGATGCCGGCGACAGCACCCGTCGGCAACTCGCCGACGATGGCGCCGACGAGGCTGGCGGCAATCGCTACCTTCATCGAGGTGAAGAGGAAAGGGATCGAGGCTGGAACGCGCAGCTTCCAGAAAGTCTGCATAGGGCTGGCATAATAGGTGCGCATCAGGTCGAGATGCATGATCTCAGGCGAACGCAACCCTTTCACCATGCCGACGGCGACCGGAAAGAAGGAGAGGTAGGTGGAGATCAGCGCCTTCGACACGAGCCGGGAAGCGTCGGAATCGAGATTGAGGAGATGTGCAATAGCATTGTCGCCGGTCAGCACGTTATAGGAGATGATGACGATCATCGGTGCGATGGCGAGGATCGGTATGGTCTGGCTGGCCACCAGCCAGGGCATCAGCGAGCGGTCCATGGCGCGGTTGTGGACGATCAGCACGGCGAGAAGGATGCCGAGCAGCATGCCGAAGCCAAAGCCGAGCAGGGTGGAGGAGAGCGTTACCCAGCTGTGATAGACGAGGCTGCGGTTGCTCGAAAGGCTGCGCAGAAATGTGTTCTCGTAGACGTTTTGCGCCACCTGATGCGGCGCCGGCAGGACCGGCTTCGGCTGCGCCAGCGTCTTGCCGATGAATTCGAGGGTCGAAGGTGTGACGCCGGCGCGGCCGTCCATGTCGCGCTGGAACGGCGCGTTCATGAGGATGGCGGCGACATACCAGATGACGACGAGGGCCAGCAGGATGGTGGTGACCGGGACGATCTTGTCCTTGAAGGTGTCGGGTTTCATGCCAAAGGCTCCTTCAAGAATGGCGCGGCATATTTCTCGACGGTGAGAAACACGTAATCGGGTCCATCAAGTACTTGGGCATTGTCGAAGCGCAGCACTTTGAAACCCTCGTTGCGCAGGAATGCATCCCTGGCAAGATCGTGGCGGCGGCCGTCGGCAGTCTCGTGGCTGTCACCGTCGACCTCGCCGATCAGTCGTGCTGAAAGCCAGGCGAAATCGGCGATATAGGGGCCTATCGGCGTCTCGCGCCTGAATCGGGCGCCATACGGCCTGAGATCGCGAAGCATATCCCACATGGCAGCCTCCGCCTTTGTCAGCTCACGGCGGAGCCGTTTTGCCGTTTGGCGGGTTTTGAGGGTGATGTTTGAGTGTGGCATCTAGACCCCTCCCCAACCCCTCCCCACAAGGGGGAGGGGCAAGCTCGCGGCGCTCGGCGAATTCTCTTTCCACCGTTGCGGATGAGTAGCGAGGTTGCCAAAGAATTCGGCGCTCAAGCCCCTCCCCCTTGTGGGGAGGGGTTGGGGAGGGGTCTTGCCAAACAACACGCGCCCGCTCCTCATGCGTGCCCCGTCCTCAGTCCCTCGCGAACGCGGTGGGCAATCTCCAGGAACTCGGGGGTTTCGCGGATGTCGAGTGGGCGCTCGGCCGGCAGGGTCGAGTCGATCACATCGGTCACCCGGCCCGGTCGCGGAGACATCACCACGATCTTGGTCGAGAGATAGACCGCCTCGGGGATGGAATGGGTGACGAAGCAGATCGTCTTGTTCGTACGGGTCCAGAGTTTCAGCAGCTCTTCATTCAGATGGTCGCGGACGATCTCGTCCAAGGCGCCGAAGGGCTCATCCATCAGCAGCAGGTCCGCGTCGAAGGCGAGTGCGCGGGCGATCGAGGCCCGCTGCTGCATGCCGCCGGAAAGCTGCCAGGGGAATTTCTTCTCGAAGCCCGAAAGACTGACGAGATCGAGCGCTTCGGCGATGCGCCGCGTCCGCTCGGCGCCGGAATAGCCCATAATCTCCAAGGGCAGAGCGATGTTGTTTTCGATGGTGCGCCAGGGATAGAGCGCCGGCGCCTGGAAGACATAGCCATAGGCGCGGGCCTTGCGAGCCTCCTCCGGCGTCATGCCGTTGATCGAGATCTCGCCCGAGGTGCTCTTTTCGAGATCGGCGATGACACGCAGGAAGGTGGTCTTGCCGCAGCCCGACGGGCCGATGAAAGAGACGAAATCGCCCTTGCGAACATCGAGATTGACATTGCTCAGTGCACTCACCGGGCCATCATTGGCCTGGTAGGTGAGACAGAGATCCTTGGCGGATACGACGGAGGGTGCTTGCATCAATGCGACCAGTCTTGTTTTCCCCGCTTGAACGCGGTTTGCGTGCTATCATTACCGCCGGTTTTATCGACGACACACTCCATGGAGGATGAGGATGGACGTGACATCAAAGCCCACCTGCCACATCGTTCGCCCCAATCATGCCTATGACGGCAAGCAGGGGCTGAGCTATTTCGCAGGCATCGCCGCCGAAACGGTCGGCGCCAAGGGCATCTGCATGCATCTTTTGACGATCCCGCCCGGCGTGCGCGCCAAGGCGCATCTGCACGAGGCGCACGAGACGGCGATCTACATGCTCTCCGGCGAGGCTCATACCTGGTACGGAGACCGGCTCGAGCATCACGTCATCGTTCATGCCGGCGAACTTTTCTATATCCCGGCCGGCGTGCCGCACCTGCCGGCCAACCTCAGCAGCACGCCGTGCACAGCGATCATCGCGCGCACCGATCCGAACGAGCAGGAAAGCGTCGTGCTTCTGCCGGAGTTGGACGCTTTGGTGCCGGCGTGAGGTCATTGGCATAGAGGCAGCGGTCCCCGATTGATGGCCGTATCGTCATGCGCCATCGTCATACGCCGCTTGCCGGAATGCCGCTACGCGTCACCTTGCGCGGTGCGGTGATATCCTTCCACTGGGAAAGCGCCTTGCTGACGGCCGTGACCGGCTCGCGCCTGACGAATTCGCCGTGGCCCTGGCGGGTCTTGATCGCGCCTTCCTCGATCGCGAGGACGCCGCGCGTCAGCGTATAGCGCGGCAGGCCGGTCACTTCCTTGCCTTCGAAGACGTTGTAGTCGATCGCCGACTGCTGGGCTTTGGACGAAATGGTCTTGGAACGTTGCGGGTCCCAGACGACGATATCGGCATCGGCGCCGACAAGGATCGCGCCCTTCTTGGGATAGATGTTGAGGATCTTGGCGATGTTGGTCGATGTGACGGCGACGAATTCGTTCATCGTCAGCCGCCCGGTGTTGACACCATGCGTCCAGAGCATCGGCATGCGGTCTTCGAGGCCGCCGGTGCCGTTCGGGATCTTGGTGAAATCGCCAACGCCGAAGCGCTTCTGCGCCGTGGTGAAGGCGCAATGGTCAGTGGCGACGACCTGCAGCGAGCCGGAGGCGAGACCTGCCCAGAGCGAATCCTGATGCTGCTTGTTGCGGAAGGGCGGCGACATCACCCGGCGGGCCGCATGATCCCAGTCGGGATTGGAATATTCGCTCTCGTCGAGCGTCAGGTGCTGGATCAGCGGTTCGCCATAGACGCGCATGCCCTTGCTGCGCGCACGGCGGATCGCCTCGTGCGCTTGTTCGCAAGAGGTGTGGACGATATAGACCGGGCAGCCGGCCATGTCCGCGATCATGATGGCGCGGTTGGTCGCCTCGCCCTCGACTTCGGCCGGGCGGGAATAGGCGTGCGCCTCGGGGCCGTTATTGCCTTCGGCGAGCAGCTTTGCCGACATCGAGGCGACAACATCGCCGTTTTCGGCGTGCACCAGCGGCAGCGCGCCGAGTTCGGCGCAACGCTGGAAAGAGGCGAACATCTCGTCATCGTCGACCATCAGCGCGCCCTTATAGGCCATGAAATGCTTGAAGGTGTTGATGCCCTTGTCGCGGACGATGGTCTCCATCTCCTTGAAGACCTGCTCACTCCACCAGGTGACTGCCATGTGGAAGGAATAATCGCAATTGGCGCGGGTCGATTTGTTGTCCCACATGGTCAGCGCTTCGAGCAGCGACTGGCCGGGAGCGGGCAGGGCAAAATCGACCACCATGGTGGTGCCGCCGGAAAGGGCGGCGCGCGTGCCGCTTTCGAAATCGTCGGAGGAATAGGTGCCCATGAAGGGCATTTCGAGATGAGTGTGCGGATCGATGCCGCCGGGCATGACGTAACAGCCGGTGGCATCCAGCGTCTCGTCGCCCGAGAGATTCTGCCCGATCTCGATGATCTTGCCGCCGTCGATTTTCACGTCAGCCTTGTAGGTGAGGTCGGCCGTGACGATGGTGCCGTTCTTGATGACTGTGGTCATGATCATTCCCCGTTCTTATCTGCAGTTTGGGCCGGCGAATAGAAGCCGAGCAGTTCTGAGCTGACCTCGATCCGGCCCTGCAAGGCAGCTAGAATCGTTTCGAGTACTGAGCGACGTTCGCGCGAGATTTCCCGATTCCAGAAGCGTAGGACGGAATAGCCATTCACATTGAGCCATTCAGTTCGGCGCTGATCCGACGTGCTATCAGCATGCTGGAAGCCGTCGAATTCGACGATCAATCGCTGTTCACGACAGAGGAAATCGACGATGAATGGGCCGAGGGGAACTTGCCTTGCAAACTTATAGCCGTTCAAGCGGCGGGCGCGGAGGTCGCTCCAGAGGTGGTATTCCTCTTCAGTTTCGTTGCGGCGAAGCGTTCTGGCCTGGTCGGTCTTGTTGATGCGATGTTTCCGGATATCCTGCTTGATAATTTTCGTCGCGCCCGGAGCCCCCTCATCCGACCCTTCGGGCCACCTTCTCCCCGCTGGGGAGAAGGGATCGGTAGACGTCGCGGCCTCCCCCTTCTCCCCTCGGGGAGAAGGTGCCCGAAGGGCGGATGAGGGGGCTCCGGGCTCGACATAAGCCATCACACCACAATCTCCGCCGTCTCGACCACCGCATGAAACAGCACATCGGCGCCCGCCATCGCCCATTCCTTGGAGATTTCTTCAGCCTCGTTATGCGAGAGCCCGCCGACGCAGGGGCACATGACCATCGTCGCAGGTGCCACTTTGGCGGCCCAGCAGGCGTCGTGGCCGGCGCCGGAGATGATGTTCATGTGGCTGTAGCCGAGCCGCTCGGCGGCTTCGCGCACCGACGTGACCAGTTTCGGATCGAAGGTGATCGGTTCGAAGTGGCCGATCGCCTCGATGGAACAGCCGACGCCGAGTGCATTGGTGATCTCAGGCGCCTTTGCCTCGATCTTTGCCCGCATGCGGTCGAGCTTCTCCTTGTCGGGCGAGCGGATGTCGACGGTGAAGACCACCTTGCCGGGTAGCACGTTGCGGGAATTCGGCGAGAAGAACACCTGGCCGACGCCGCCGACGGCACCCGGCTGTTCGCCCATCGCCACGTCCTGGACCATTTCCAGGATGCGGGCCATGGCAAGGCCGGCATTGACGCGCAGGTTCATCGGCGTCGAGCCGGTATGGGCTTCCTTGCCGGTCAGTGTGAATTCCAGCCACCAGAGGCCCTGGCAATGGGTGACGACACCGATCTGCTTTTCCTCGGCTTCGAGGATCGGTCCCTGCTCGATGTGATATTCGAAATAGGCGTGCATCTTGCGGGCGCCGACCTCTTCGTCGCCGACCCAGCCGATACGCTTCAATTCGTCGCCGAACAGATTGCCCTCGGGGTCCCTGCGATTATAGGCAAAGTCCAGGCTGTGCACGCCGGCGAAGACGCCTGACGCCAGCATGGCAGGGGCAAAACGCGCGCCTTCCTCATTCGTCCAATTGGTGACGACGATCGGATGTTTGGTCTTGATGCCGAGATCGTTCATGGTGCGCACGACTTCGAGGGCCGCAAGCACGCCGAGCACGCCGTCATATTTGCCGCCGGTCGGCTGGGTGTCGAGATGCGAGCCGACATAGACCGGCAAGGCATCGGGATCGGTGCCGGGGCGGGTGGCGAACATCGTGCCCATCCGGTCAACACCCATGGTCAAACCGGCATCGTCACACCATTTTTTGAAGAGGCTGCGGCCCTGCGCATCGGCATCCGTCAGCGTCTGGCGGTTGTTGCCGCCTGCTATGCCGGGGCCGATCTTCGCCATGTCCATGAGACTGTCCCAGAGACGGTCGCCATTGACGCGCATGTTCTCGCCTGGTGCTGCCACCATTCTTTATGCCCTCACCTGTTTGCAGCGGTCATGCAAAGAGGCATGCCCGCTCGTTCCCGTGGTCCTTTCCTGCGCCCCCTTATTGGTTTTGTCGAGCGCCGGAAAATCGCCAGTTGCCTTTGTTTTACATCTGACGGATAATTTGACCGATTGGTAAACATTACAACTTCCACCGCCGGGCTCAAGACGAAAATCACGAAAATTGCCGATAAAAATGCGGGCAGTTGCTCAAGGAAGCGGCGAGGGTCGTCCCCAACGCAAACTTGAGCGAAGAAGTTGAATTTCAAGGGGAAACGACAGCCTGTGACAATACCGAGAGCAGCGAAAACCCTGAGGCGGACGCGAATCCAGGAAGAGAAGGAAGAGCAGATCCTGGAAGCTGCCCTCGATGTGTTTTCGGCAAGCGGCTTTCGCGGCTCGACAATCGACCAGATTGCCGAAGTGGCCGGCATGTCGAAACCCAACCTGCTCTATTATTTCCGCACCAAGGAAGCCATGCACCGGGCGCTGATCGACCGGGTGCTCTATACCTGGCTGGAGCCGTTACGGGCTTTCGACGCCGAGGGTAATCCGGAAGAAGAAATCCGCAGCTACATCCGACGCAAGCTGGAGATGGCCCGCGATTTTCCCCGCGAGAGCCGGCTCTTCGCCAACGAGGTGCTGCAGGGCGCGCCACATATCGAAGACGAGTTGAAGGGGCCGCTGAAGGAACTGGTCGACGAGAAGGCGGAGGTCATCCGCGCCTGGGCGAAATCAGGCAAGATCGTCAAATGCGATCCCTATCACCTGATCTTCTCCATCTGGTCGACGACGCAGCATTACGCGGATTTCGACGTTCAGGTGCGTGCCGTGCTGGGGCAGGAACATTCGGGTGAGGGGCGCTTCGAGGATGCGGCGCGGTTTCTGGAACAGCTCTTCATCGGTGGGCTGCGACCGGATTCCCTTGGAGGATGAGGCTTTACCCTCTCCTCGGAAGCGGCACCCGGGCAAGAATATGCGTCATGCCCTCCATCGTATAAGGCTTCTGCAGCACGGGCGCGTCGGAGTGGCTACTCGCCTGAGTGATGCCCTCCCCATACCCCCTGGCGAAAACGAAGGGCACGCCGTCAGCAGCCAGTCGATCGACAATCCCGAAACTCATCTCATCGCCAAGATCGACGTCGAGCGCTTCAGCCCATCATTGCCGGCAGTCCCGCAGCGAGCGTATCGATCGCGAGCCGCACCTTCGGCAGCATGACCGGTGAGCGGAGCCAAACGGCATGGGCATCGGAGATATTGGGCGGTTCGTGCTTCAATACCTGAATGAGCCGGCCTGCCAGCACCTCCTCGCGGACCAGCCAGCAGGGCAGCCAGGCAAGACCGCGCCCGGCGACGGCGGCATCGGAAATCGAAGCGAGGTCGTCGAGCCGCAGTCGCGCCTTTGGCACCAGCCGCCGCCCGGGATCAGTCGCAGTCGGAAAGATCCAACCCTTGTCATCATCGCCCCGCCTGTAGACGATGCCCTCATACCTCGGAACATCGAAGACCGTCTGCGGTGCGCCATGTTTTTCCAGATAGGCGGGCGATGCGCAGACCGTCATGCGCTGGCGCGCGATCGCCCGGGCCATCAGATCCGGATTGTCCTTCAGCGGCCCGTTGCGGATGACAAGATCGAACCCGTCCTCGAGCAGGTCGACGATACGGTCGTTGAAGGAAAGGTCGAGTTCGAGGTTCGGATGTTCATCGAGCAGGCGTGCGAGGATCGGCGCGATGCAGTGGCGGCCGAAAAGCACGGGCATCGAGATGCGCAATCGGCCGCGCACGTCACGCCGGCCGGATTCCAGCATGGCTTCCCCGAGCCGGATTTCCTCGACCGCCCGCAGGCAGCGCTCGTAGAAGAAGCGGCCTTCCTCGGTAAGGCTCTGCATGCGTGTCGTACGGTTGAAGAGGCGCACGCCGAGACGCTGTTCCAGACGTGCGATCGTCTTGCCGACGGCCGAACGCGTGAGATGGAGCCGCTCGGCGGCAGCCGAAAAGCCACCTGCCTCAACGGCTTCGACAAAGATCGAGATACCCTTCAGCTGTTCCATTTGTTTCCTCTTTGGAACCATTCTGGTGAATTAATATCGCAACTGGTGCGAAATATTCAACGATATCCTTGTCCTCCCTGCAATGAACAAGGAGCAAGGCAATGCAAACAACACGGCAATGGCAGATCGACGCGGTTGGGCCGGAGCGCCAGCTGACGATCGGCGAGCGGAGGCTCGAACCGGTTTCGGGAAACAGGATTCTGGTCCGGACGGAAGCCGTTTCGCTCAATTTCCGCGACCGGCTGGTGATGGAGAGCGGCATGGGGTTGCCGCTGCAGTTTCCCTTCGTGCCGGCTTCCGATATGGCGGGGGTCGTCGAGGCAGTCGGACCGGAGGTCAGCCGTTTCAAGCCGGGCGATCGGGTCATCTCGACGTTTTCGCCCGACTGGATCGACGGACGCGGGTTAGGCGATGCGCGCACGCCGCCTTACAAGACGCGCGGCGGCTTTTATCCCGGCGTCCTCTCGCAATACACCGTGCTTTCCGAAGAATGGTATTCACGCGCGCCTAACACGCTGGATGCGGCGCAGGCGAGCACCTTGCCCTGCGCCGGGCTGACTGCCTGGTTCGCACTGATCGAACGCGGCGGTCTGAAGGCCGGCGACAAGGTGCTGGTGGAAGGCACCGGCGGGGTGGCGCTCTTCGGTCTGCAGATCGCCAAGGCGCATGGTGCGGAGGTCTTCATCACATCAGGCAGCGCCGAGAAGCTCGGCCGCGCCGTTGCCCTTGGCGCCGATCACGCGATCAATCGCCATGAGGGCGACTGGGTGGAACAACTCTATCAGTTGACCGGCGGCTACGGGGCCGATCACGTGCTTGAGATCGTCGGCGGCCCACATCTCGGCCAGGCGCTGAAGGCGGTGGCGATCAATGGCCGCATTTCCGTCATCGGCGTGTTCGAGGGATTCGAGGTTTCCGGCCCGGCCGGCCCGTTGCTGCTCAAGGCGCCTGTTGTGCAGGGCATTTCCGTCGGCCATCGCCGTGCGCTTGAAGATCTGGTGCGGGCAATCGACCAGACCGGGCTGAAGCCTGTGATCGACAAGCGTTATGCCTTCGACGAATTCCCTGAGGCGCTCGATCATCTCTATCGCGGGCCTTTCGGCAAGGTGGTCGTCGAGTTCTGACGGTCACGATTTTCCTTCTCCCCGTTGCCATAATTGCAGGGGGAGACGGGAGGCCATCATGCGGCAGCAGGGACGCCCTGTTCGAAGGCGAAGCCTTCATCGGCCCATCCGGTCATGCCGCCGATCATCAGCTTGGCCTGGAGGCCGAGATTGGCGAGGCGGAAGGCGGCCTTGTCGGCGCCGTTGCAATGCGGGCCGGCGCAATAGACGACGAAGAGTGTATCGCTTGCCCATGCCGACATTCGGTGCGCCGTCATCTTGCCGTGCGGCAGGTTGATGGCGCCGGGAATATGGGATTCCGCGAAGAGCTGCGGCGAGCGCACGTCGAGGAGAACGAAATCGACGTTGCCGGCCGCAAAGGCGGCATGCACATCCGAGCAGTCGGTTTCGAAAGCGAGCTTGGCGGCAAAGTGAGCGACAGCGGCATCCGGAGCTGCAGCAGGTGTTTGGGAAACGGGGCTTGGCATCGGTCTTCCTTTTTCTGAAGTTGCCGCCTGGTATCGCCGATGCTAGAGCTTTGCGAAATTGGCCATCATGTCTGACAGCGTAAAGATCATGCCAAACTCATTGCCGCAGCAGACGAAAGGACCGCTGGTCGCCGCACTTGCCTATGACGGGCTCTGCACCTTCGAATTCGGCATCGCCTACGAAGTCTTCGGCCTGCCACGGCCGGAAATGGGCGAAGGCTGGTATCGCTTTTCGGTCTGCGGCATCGAACCGGGTCCGCTTCGCGCAGCGGGAGGGCTGACGGTCGCAGTCGACCAGGGACTGGAAGTGCTTGACGAAGCGGACCTGATCGTCGTGCCGGGCTGGCGGTCGATCGATGCCGTCGTTCCCGAGCCGCTTGTTTCAGCGCTCAAGGCAGCGCATCAACGCGGCGCACGGATCATGTCGCTTTGCTCGGGTGTTGCCGTTCTTGCCGGGTCGGGCCTGCTAAAGAACCGCAGGGCGACGACGCATTGGCGTTATGTCGCCTCGATCGCCGCGCGTTATCCCGATATCGCACTCGATGCCGACGTTCTCTACATGGACGATGGCAGCCTGTTGACGGCGGCGGGCAGTGCTGCCGGCATCGATCTCTGCCTGCATGTGGTGCGCGGCGATTTCGGTTCGGAAGCCGCAAACAGCGTTGCAAGACGCCTCGTCGTGCCGCCGCACCGCGAAGGCGGACAGGCGCAATTCATTCACGCGCCGGTTCCCGAGGAACGCGAGGGTATCCGCTTGGGGCCGCTGATCGAATGGATGCGCGAAAACCTTTCCGAGGACCAGCCGATCAGCCTGCTTGCGAAAAGAGCGGGCATGAGCATGCGCACCTTCCAGCGGCGCTTCGAAGCGACGACGGGCCTCAGCGTCGGCGAATGGCTGCTCACGGAGCGGCTGCGGCATGCCCGCGATCTGCTGGAGAAGGAACTTGCCGTTTCGCTCGATGACATCGCCGCTGCCAGCGGCTTTGGAACACTGGCAACCATGCGGCATCATTTTCGCAGGCGGCTCGGGACAAGCCCCCATGCCTATCGAAAATCATTCGGTGGTTAGACTGGCCTGACGCTTCGAATGTTGGCGGCATGATACAACGCCGCGGATCGATCTTCTCCGCGGCGTAGCAGATTCTTACTCCGCCACCTGGCGCGCCATCGGGTTGTTCGGGTGCGTGGTCCAGTTGGCGTAGTTGGGGTCGACGACCCGGCCGGTACGTTTGTCGAGGGCGCCGGTGGGAAGCTGCTCCATGGTGATGCAGTTCTCAACCGGACAGACGCTGACGCAGAGATTGCAGCCGACGCATTCCTCATCCATCACCTCGAAATGGCGAGCGCCATCGACGAAGTTGGTGATCGCCTGGTGCGAGGTGTCCTCGCAGGCGATGTAGCAGCGGCCGCATTTGATGCAGGCGTCCTGATCGATCTTGGCCTTGGCGATGTAGTTGAGGTTCAGATACTGCCAGTCGGTGACGTTGGGCACGGCGCGGCCGGTAATGTCGTCGAGGCTGCGGTGGCCTTTTTCGTCCATCCAGTCGGAGAGGCCGGTGATCATCTCCTGGACGATCTTGAAGCCGTAAGTCATCGCCGCGGTGCAGACCTGGACGTTGCCGGCGCCGAGCACGAGGAATTCGGCAGCGTCCCGCCAGGTGGTGATGCCGCCGATGCCCGAGATCGGCAGGCCATAGGTTTCGGGATCGCGGGCGATCTCGGCCACCATGTTGAGGGCGATCGGCTTTACCGCCGGGCCGCAATAACCACCATGGCTGCCCTTGCCGCCGACCGTCGGGTTAGGGGCGAAGTTGTCGAGATCGACGGAGACGATCGAATTGATCGTGTTGATCAGCGAGACGGCATCGGTGCCGCCGGCCTTGGCGGCGCGGGCGGGGCGGCGGACATCGGTGATGTTGGGCGTGAGCTTGGTGATGACGGGCATGCGGGTGTACTGCTTGCACCAGCGCACGACCATCTCGATATATTCCGGCACCTGACCGACCGCGGAACCCATGCCGCGCTCCGACATGCCGTGCGGACAGCCGAAATTGAGCTCGATGCCGTCGGCGCCGGTTTCTTCGACCAAGGGCAGGATCGCCTTCCAGGCCTCTTCCTCGCAAGGTACCATGATCGAGGCGATCAGTGCCCGGTCCGGCCAGTTCATCTTCACCTGCTTCATTTCGCGCAGGTTGGTGTAGAGGTCGCGGTCGGTGATGAGCTCGATATTGTTCAAACCGAGCAGGCGGCGGTCGGCGCCCCAGATCGCGCCGTAGCGCGGGCCGTTGACGTTGACGACGGGCGGGCCTTCCTCGCCCAGCGTCTTCCAGACCACGCCGCCCCAGCCGGCCTTGAAGGCGCGCTCGACATTGTAGGCCTTGTCGGTCGGCGGCGCAGACGCCAGCCAGAATGGGTTCGGGGACTTGATGCCGACAAAATTATTACGGAGATCAGCCATTGTTCATTCTCCCCTTTAGGCAACCGCGACAGCCGGAGCGGCTGCTGCGGTGAGGGCACGATGGATGGATTCAGCCGCATCGCGACCGTGGGCGACGGCGGAAACCGTGAGATCGTCGCCGCCGAAGACGCAGTCGCCGCCGGCCCAGACGCCGTCAAGCGAGGTATGGCCTTCGCCATCGACGGCGATGCGGCCGGATTCCATGCGCAGCGAACCGAGACCAGAGGCGTCAAAGCTCTGGCCGATCGCCTTGAAGATCTGGTCGGCGGCAATCACACCGGTCTCGCCGGTGCCGACGAGACGGCCATCGAGGATTTTGGTATATTCCACTTCGATCGCGGCGACCTTGCCGTCCTGCGACAGGATCGATTTCGGCGCCAGCCAGTGGCGGATGATGACGCCCTTGGAGCTTGCCAGATCCTGCTCGTATTCGGAGGCATTCATGTGCTCCTTGCCGCGACGGTAACAGATCGTCACCTCCTCGGCGCCGAGCAGCTTTGCCTGCACGGCAGCGTCGATCGCCGTCATGCCGCCGCCAAGGACGACGACGCGGCGGCCGATGGCGATTTCGCCCTTGTCTTCGGCTTGGCGGAGTGCGGCGATGAAATCGACGGCGTCGTCGACGCCTGCAAGGTTTTCGCCCTCGATGCGTAGCGCGTTAACGCCGGCAAGGCCGATACCGAGGAAGACGCCGTCATATTGCGCCTGCAGATCGGAAAGTGAAAAATCGCGGCCGAGACACTGGCCATGCCGAACCTCGATACCGCCGATCGAAAGGACGTAATCGACTTCCTTCTGGGCGAAGTCGTCGACGGTCTTGTAAGTGGCGATACCGTATTCGTTGAGACCGCCGGATTTTTCCCTGGCATCATAGATGACGACGGAATGGCCATTCACGGCCAGGCGATGGGCGGCGGCAAGGCCGGCCGGGCCGGCGCCGACAACGGCGATCGTCTTTCCGGTCGGCTCGGCCCTGGCATAGAATTGTTTGTCGGCCTGCATGGCGGCATCGGTGGCATAACGCTGCAGGCGGCCGATCTCGACCGGCCGCTCTTCAGCCGTGTTGCGCACACA
The DNA here is from genome assembly GCF_052871115.1 of Rhizobium sp. LARHSG275. Lineage (NCBI taxonomy): Bacteria > Pseudomonadati > Pseudomonadota > Alphaproteobacteria > Hyphomicrobiales > Rhizobiaceae > Rhizobium > Rhizobium sp. LARHSG275. The sequence goes on from NZ_JBIXJN010000018.1 coordinate 51,588, forward strand.
GGCCTGTTCACAGAGTTCTTCGGTGGGACAGACGCGGGCGCACATGCCGCCGAGGATGTTCTGGTCGAAGATCGTCTTTGCCGAGCCGATCGGATTGCCGGTCGAAATCTGGCGGATGAACAGCGGAATGTCGATCGAGGTGGGACAGGCCGTCATGCATGGCGCGTCATAACAGAAATAACAGCGGTCAGCGGCGACCAGCGCCTCATGATTATCGAGGCGCGGATGAAGATCGGAAAAATTAGCCTCATACTCGGCGGGCGAAAGCCGGCCGGGATGAATCCCGGTTTCCAGTCGTTCCATTGAAGTTCCCTCATTATTGGTAAACGGCCTGTGAGGGAAAGCGTAACTCAGGTTTAAAAATTTATCAAACGGTAAAATTTTGACGATTTTCCCTTGCTGACTCGCAAGTAATCCTCTGTTTTTGCTGAGAAAATTTATTCGACCTAAATCGGTGAAACGGCTGAGCGAGTGATGAGGGAAGGGCATCCGAAAAAAGATTCAAAAAAGTCGAATTTTTTTCGGATGGCAGGGAACCAAAGTTTGAGGTCGTCGTTATTGCGATATCCGGATGGTGATCGCATCGACCCAACATGCGCGCCCCCAACCCACTATCCGGACGTACTCACGGTCCCCTCCCGGTGAGTGAAGACAGCTGGTGCGCCGCCCTCGCACCAGCTGTTTTTCGTTCTCGGCTGTCTCCAGGGCTTGTCACACCCGCTTGAAGATCTCGAATTCGGTTTCCGGAATGGTCAGACGGTACTCGATGCGGCCGGGAACGAGGTTCAACTCCGCTTTGCCATTGACCGATGAAGGCACGACACGCTCCAGCACGGTGCGGCCGAAGCTGTTGTCGCTGAATTCGTGGACTTCCGACTGATCATGCAGAACTTCCGCCCAGGCAACTTCGATCGCCCTCCTGTCGTTGATCATGGCTTCGCGGCAATTCAGCGTGATGGAGGCGGCGCCGCCTGATATTGCGCCGAAGGAGGCGGAATTGACGATGAGTTCGTGGAGGGCGAGCCCGAGGTGCACGGCGGCATTCGGTGTCAGATGAGCGTTGATGCCATAGATCGGCATGGTGCCGGCCGTCTCCGGCCAATAGGGGGCGAATTGCTTTTCGGCGAGTTCGAAGAGGTAGGCGCCGCGCCAGCTCGAATCAGTGATCAGGTCCTGCGAATTGGAAAGCGATTGCAGCCGTCCGCGGAACTTGAGGAGGAAGCTGTCGAGAGAGAGCGTGTTGCGCGCCGTCTGCGTGGCAATGCCCTGGATGATGGCCAGAAGGTTCTTCGAGCGGTGTGAGAGCTCGCGCAGCAGCGATTTCAGAACTTTTTCGCGATGCCGGCTTTCGGTGACTTCAGTCATGACGGACAGAAGTCCATGTGCGCTGCGTTCGCCGGTGCGCTGGATCTTCAGTTCATAAGTGCGCCTTTCGCCGTCGACATCGATTTCGACTTCGGCATTGTTGGGAATGCCGGTTTCCAGGACCTTGTGTTTCAGCGCTGTCAGATATCGCCCATGGGCCTCGCCGAAAAGGGCGGCGTCGCTGCCGCCGGGCATAAAGAGCGCCGCGAAATGCGGCGGCAGATTTTCGACGTAGAAGATCGACAGTCGAGCATCCTGGCAGAGGATCGAAACCCCGGCGCTGCCGAGCGCGCGCTCCATCATTGCGGCTTTGCCTTCGAAGGTAAAAGGCATGCCGGACAATGGTTCAGTCGTATTCACTCGGCCGCCTTTCCTTGTGACATCTTGACCGTCGCTGAAGGGAGCGCCCTTCCATACAGCGCCTGCCAACTCTAGAACAAAGCGCTGCAAAAACCGTTAAAGCCATCGGAGCGTCCCGGTAGCACCGGAACGCCTGTTTTGGCGATTTGGTTCCGAAAGCCGGAAAATTACGTCTCAGGCGGCCACTCTGGTCGATTCATTGAAGAAAAGAGCCTGGCTGATCAGTGCCTTGACCATGTCCGGATTGAAGGGCTTGGTGACAAGGAAAGTCGGTTCCGGGCGCTCGCCGGTCAGAAGGCGTTCCGGGAAAGCGGTGATGAAGATCACCGGCACGCTCGACGTCTTGAGGATGTCGTTGACTGCGTCGATACCGGAGCTGCCGTCGGCAAGCTGAATGTCGGCCAGCACCATGCTCGGCTTGGTCTTATTGTAGAGCGCCACGGCCTCGGCATGCGTACGGGCAATGCCGGTGACGCGATGGCCGAGGCTCTCGACCATCTGCTCGATATCCATGGCGATCAGCGGTTCGTCCTCGATGATCATGATATCGGTTGCGACCTGACGGGAAATCTCCTGCGACGCTACGTCGAGCAGCTGCACGACATCCTGCTCCTCGGTTTCCAGGATTTCGGCAATTTCAGCGACGCGGAAATTCTCCACGGAGGCGAGCAGGAAGGCCTGACGGGCGCGCGGCGAAACCTTGGAAAGGTTCAGCGTGGCGCGTTGCTCCCAGGCATAGGGCGAGGTCGGCTCCGGAATCTGGACTGCGGTGGAACCAAACAGTTGCGTGAACAGTTTGTAAAGTGCGACCCGGTCATTCGCCGTATCCGGGAAAATCGACAGATCGGCGATGATGGCTTCGAGAACGGCGGCGACGTAAGCGTCGCCCGAAGTCTGAGTGCCGGTAAGGGCGCGGGAATAGCGGCGCAGATAAGGAAGGTGCGGCGCAATTCGAGTAGAAAGTGTCATTAATGGCTCCTGAATGCAGACCGGCATCGGCTTCAATGAGCGGTTAACGCTGCCTTCATAAAAAAGTTCCGGAATGGCAGGAACTTTTTTCGTCGCGCCGCATTATTCCAGCCGACGAAGAAAGGGCGTAGCGTTTTGACCCATGCAGCGGCAAATACCAGCGATATCGATCGAACGTTCGATGTCGATGGTTGAAATCGTGATTGATCCCATCCACGCCCCCTAGAACAGGATGATTTTCGGCCGGGTCGGCCTAAAATCCGAATCCTGTTCTAAATTAGAAAGTTAGGGCATGATGTCATCCGAAAACCGCTCACACTTTTCGGCATCATACTCTGGACAGACAACCGGCGAGAAGACGAATTGATGACTACACGCAAGAAAGAAGCAGCCGATCAGCGAAAGCTGGAGCTGCGGGCGAGCGACATCCTGGACCCGAACAATCAGATCGGCGTCAGGCTGCGGTCGCTTTATGCGGCCGCACAGGGTGAGGCGATCCCCGATCGTTTTCTCGACCTTCTCGAAAAGCTCGACCATGCTGAAATGATGGCTTCTGCCAAGATGGCCGAATAGGATCTCGCCGCATGGAAGACAAATCGCAACCCAGCTTCAAGCGGGAACTGCTGGCGGCACTCCCAAGTCTTCGCGCCTTCGCGATCTCGCTCATCGGGCGGCACGACCGTGCCGACGATCTCGTCCAGGACACCATCATGAAAGCCTGGGCCAAACAGGATCATTTCGAGATGGGCACCAATATGAAGGCCTGGCTCTTTACGATCCTGCGCAATGAACTCTACAGCCAGATGCGCAAGAGCGGCCGCGAAGTGCAGGACAGCGACGGGCTGTTCACTGAATCGATGGCGATGCACCCCTCGCAATATGGCGCGCTCGATCTGCAGGACTTCAAGAAGGCGCTCGACCAGCTGCCGCCGGATCAACGCGAGGCGATCATCCTCGTCGGCGCCTCGGGTTTTTCTTACGAGGAGGCGGCCGAAATCTGCGGCTGTGCCGTGGGTACCATCAAGAGCCGCGTCAACCGAGCCCGGCAGCGGCTGCAAGAGTTGCTGCAGATATCAGGCGAGGCCGATTTCGGCCCCGACGCCACCTCGGCGCCGCTGACGTCGAAGGCCTTCGCATTCTGAAAGAGTTACATTTGGGAAGAAAGCCGGTCGCCCGTCGGGGAGCGGGCTTTTTTGGGTTGTCGACTATATCATTGATATGATTGTGGATCCGCCCCTCATCCGGCTGCCGCCACCTTCTCCCCATAAACGGGGCGAAGGGGATATGCCGCAACCTCTCCGTCCCTCTCTCGCGTCTCGTATGGCACGTCCCCTCTCCCCGTTTTTACCGGGAGAGGGCTAGGGTGAGGGGCCGCCGCCTGTTGCCGTCTCCTCAATCAATCCTCGCGCTTCGATCCCACCAGATTGGCTGCGACGATTGCTGCCAAAACACCGGCGGTCAGGAGCGGCTGAGCACGGATAAGGCCGAGCCCGACCGTTGCCAGCGATTCCAGCGCCGCGCGGCGTTCCCGGGTGCGGCGGGCTTCCCGGGCGTTGATGATCGACATTACCACCAGCGCGATGATGGCGATCAGCAGCGCGCAGGCGGCCAGGAAAAGAGCAGCGCCGATCGGACCGTATATGCCGGCGAGCCAGATGGCGCCGGCAGTGACGGCCAGCGCGTAGGCAGTAAGGAGGAAGAGCACGGCAAACGCAATGAAGATGCCATTGCGCTTGGCGCGCGCAACGGTTCGGTGCACGCTTGCGCCCGTCAGCAGGCCGAGGATCGAGAAGAGCATCGCGCTTCCTCAGCGCCGGGCGAGGAAGGCGATGGCAAGGCCGAAAGCGGCTGCGGCGCCGATGGTTGCTAAGGGATGCTTGCGCACCGTCTCCCGCATTTCCGTCGCTCCACGCTCATAGCCGTGCTGCAATTCGCGCAGCAGATCCTCGCTGCGGCCGAGCAGTTCCTCATAGCCGGCGCCGGCCTGACTACGGATTTTCTCACCCTGGTGGCGCGAACTCTTGCCGACGAGGCGCGTCAGTTCTGCGAGTTCGTCGCGCAACGCTTCGATCTGTTCCTCGATGCCGGATTCCAGATTGTGGAAGGTGCCGTTGCGGCGGCTGCGGCCGGACTGGAAGATAGAATAGCTCATGGCTGTCTCCATTGGCTGGGGCGCGCACAAGCCCGCCTGTTTCGCACGAGGGTCACCACCGTCCGTTGCATGAATGATATCGCTCGGCATTGACCCAGATCATGCCGGAAACGTGCCGGGCGATCAAAAGTTCCGCTCGCGCGGTGCTCAGGAGCGCGAAACGGCGCTGTGGGCGAGCACGAAGGGCGTGCCGTCTGACGGTACCTGGTTGATCCGCAGCGCGCAGCCGAACACCGAGAGCATCGTTTCGTTCGTCAGCACTTCGCCGATGCTGCCAGCGGCGGCGAGCCGGCCGGATTTCATCAGCACAATGCGGTCGGCAAAGAGCGCCGTCAGGTTGAGATCGTGCATGACGGCGATGACACCGCCGCCACGTTCGCAGAAATTGCGGGCAAGCGTCATGATGGTCAGCTGGTGGCTAATGTCAAGGCTCGAGACCGGTTCGTCGAGCAGCAGCCAGCAGGGCTTGCCGTCGACGACGGGTTCGGCGATCTGGCAGAGCACGCGGGCAAGCTGCACACGCTGCTGCTCGCCGCCGGAGAGCTCCTGATAGAAACGGCCTTCGAAGCGGCTCAAGTCGACGGAGGCAAGTGCTGCGGCGGCCGTCTGCTCGGCCTTGTCGGGATGCAGGTCGAGGCCCGAAGTCAGGCCCATGCGGACGATCTCGCGCACGGTGAACGGAAAGGAGATCGTGCTTGCCTGCGGCAGGACACCGCGAACGGCAGCAAGCTGCCAGGGCTTCAGAGCCCTCACCTCGTCGCCGCCGATGCGCACCGAGCCGCCATAGGCAAGTTCGCCGGAGATGGCTTTCATCGTCGTCGTCTTGCCGGAGCCGTTCGGCCCGGCAATCGCCGTCAGCTCGCCGGCTCTTGCCGTGAAAGTGACGTCGCTGATGATGGTCTTGCTGGAAAGGCGCACGGAGACGCCGGAAATTTCGATCATCTCAATATCACTCACGGGGGTCACTCACGGGGGTCACTCACAGGGCAAGGCGCGAACGCTGCCTCAGCAGGATCCACAGGAAGAACGGCCCGCCGACCGCCGCGGTGATGATACCGATCGGCAGCTCGGCCGGGGCGACCAGGGTGCGCGCCAGGACGTCCGCGAAGATCAGCAGGGAGCCGCCGAGAAGAGCTGCGGCCGGCAGCAGGAAACGATGGTCGGGGCCGATCGCCATGCGCAGGATATGCGGCACGACGATCCCGACGAAGCCGATGCCGCCGCTGACGGCGACGGACGCGCCGGTCGCCGCGGCGACGCCGACGATCGCGACATTCTTCAGCCGCTGCACCGGCACGCCCATATGAAAGGCGGCCGCCTCGCCGAGCGTGATGGCATTGAGGCCGCGGGCCATGAAGGGCAGGGTGGTGAAGGACAACAGGATGATCGGGCTGGCGGCGGCGATCTTCGTCCACGTGGCGCCGGCAAGCGAACCCATGCTCCAGAAGGTCAGGTCGCGCAGCTGCTGGTCGTTGGCCATGTAGATCAGCAGCCCGGTGATGGCGAGGGCGAGTGCGCCGAGCGCGATGCCCGCAAGCAGCATCGTCGCCACCGAGGTCTGGCCACGATGGGTGGTGATCCTGTAGAGCAGTAGCGTCGTGACGAGGCCGCCGCCAAAGGCGGCCGCTGGCAGAGCGTAGATGCCGAGAAGCACCTGGAGCGGAGCAGCGATGCCGCTGCCGAGTACGATCATCGCGACTGCGCCGAGGCTTGCACCGGAGGAAACGCCGACGAGGCCGGGATCGGCCAGCGGATTGCGGAACAGGCCCTGCATCACCGTACCGGAGACGGCAAGCGAGGCGCCGATCAAGAAGCCGAGGATCGCCCTTGGCAGGCGGATATCGAAGATGATGATCCGGTCACGCGTACTAAGCGCCATCTCGGAGCCGGCCATGTTGCTGATGGCGTCGAGGATCGAGGCATCCGAGGCGCCTGTCGCCACCGAAAACAGCATCGAGAAGACCGAGCCGGCGACGAGCAGCGCGATCACCAGCAAGGCCAGCCGCGTCCTGTCGCCCGCCTGCCTGATTTCGCGGATGTCCGGCATAGGGAATGGTCGCCTTCGTCCCGTCATTGCTAGCGGCAGGGCCATGATCAACCCCCGTAGATCGCCGTGTTGAGCTCACGCGCGGCGGCTGCAGTGCGCGGGCCGAAGCCGAGCAGGTAGACGCCATCCATTCGGATGATCGCTTTCTTCTCGCCTGCCGGCGTCAGCGCGATCGCCGGCTGAGCCAGGTCTTCGCTCTTGGTGCCGGCGCCATCGCCGCGGTTCATCATCAGGATGATGTCGGGCTTGGCTTCGATAAGCGCCTCGTCCGTCAGCGGCTTGTAACCCGGGAATGCGCCAACGGCGTTGATGGCGCCGGCGAGCTTGACGATGCCATCGGCGGCCGTGCCGGTGCCTGATGCCATGATCCGGCCGTTCTGGGCGCTGAGGATGAAGAGAACGCGCTTGCGCTCGGCCTTCGGGCGCTTTTCGGCGTCGGCGATCATCGCGTCGAGATCGGCTGCGACCTTTTCTTCTAGCGCCTTGGCCTTGTCGGGCACGCCAAGCAGCGTGCCGACACGGTCGATCTTGGCGATGATGCCGTCGCGGGTAAAGGCGCTCGGCACGGTCTCGAAGGGCACGCTGGCATTCTTCAGCACGGTCAGCGCCTCCTGCGGGCCTGAACCTTCGACGGCGATGATCGCCGTCGGGTTCATGGCGAGGATGCCTTCCGGCGAGAGCGCGCGCATGTAGCCGACGTTGGGCAGCTTCAGCGCCGCCTCCGGATACATGCTCGTCGTGTCACGGGCGATCAGCCGGCTTTCCTCTCCGAGCGCATAGACGATCTCGGTAATGTCGCCGCCGACCGAAACCAGGCGCGACGTGTCGAGCTTCTTTTCGTCAGCATGGGCGGCGCGGATGAAGGCCAAGCCTTCGACCGTCGGCGCCATCGGGATCAGCGGCAGCGCCATGACGGCCGCCGTCAGGGCCAGTTCCCAAGCACGGATCCGGCGCAGATTGTTACGCATCGTCATCGTTGCGATCCTTATGCTGCCACGCTTGCTGCCCGCGGCAGGTTTTCCATGATCTCGCGCCATGCGGCGCGTTCGTCGGAACCTTCCCGCCGCTTGCCGAAGAACTGGATGATCATCTCGCCTTCGGCGTTGTAGGCCTCCAGCGAGGTGACGTGGCCGTCCGTGGTCGGCTTGCGCACGGCCCAGGTCTCGGCGATATGATCCTGGCGCAGATGCAGGTGGAAGCTCGGGTCCATGATATTGATCCACGGACCCATGGCCTGCACGTTGAAGATCGGGCCGGAATGGATCTGGACGATGCCGTCATTGGCGACGAAGCACATGATCGGCAGGCCAGATTTCACAGAGGCATGCATCATCTCTGCCGTGGCGCTGATGTCGAGCTTCCAGGCATAGTCGTCGCCGACAGTGCGCACGGCCGCCTGGCGGCCGATCTTCAGGCGCTTCAGCATGCCGAAGAACTGATGCGTATCGGTGAGCTTGCTCCAGTTGTCGCGCAGTTCGTCACGGCTGATGTCGGCGGTCTCATCTGCGGCGTTCGAGGTTTCAGCCTCGACGAATTCCTGCGACTGGTCTTGCAACGTCAACTCGGCGACGATCGCGTGATAGGCCTCGACATTCGAGTTCGCGCGCAGGTGCACCTTGTGCACGGCGTTGCCGGCCTTGTCGAAATATTGCAGGCTGAGGCGCTCCTGATCGCCATCCTTCTTGGATACGGCGAAACCATGCTCCCAGCGGCTCGGGAAGATGCGCAGGTCGATGTTCTCGCCGAGAACGATCGCGGCCTGCGCGCCGCTCTTGATGTTTTCGAAGACGCCGATCTTCTCGTGCACGGCACTTTCGTTGCGCGACAGCGCCATCACTTCACCGAGCCCGGCGACGCGCTCGAGAAGCTTCAGCGCGCTGCCATCGATGCGGGTCACGCTGATGCCGGTTTCGGCGGCGACGAGGGCTGCCTCGGAAATCTTCAGCTGGGCGGCGATATCGCGCTCGCGCATCTTCGCATTGTCAGCGCGAAACGCGCGGATTTCGGCTGGCGCCGGTCTTGTCTGTTCGGTCATGTCCTACCCTACTTGTTGAGAATGAGCTTGCCCTGACGGGTGATCTTCAGGCGGTAGACCAAGCCGTCGTGTCTTATCATGATCTCGTTGGTACCGCGGAAAAGGTCCGCGCTTTCGACGATCCGGTACTGCGCTGCAGGTTCGCTCTGCAGCGGCACATGCTTAAAGTTATCTGGCTTTTCAACCATCATTTCGGTTGGCAATTCCGTGAGGCCGGTGATCGGGATCCCCGGTTGTGATGACAATTATCTTGACTTTCTTACTCATGGTTTTTTAAAGATGCAATAGGAGACTAATACAGTCAAGTTTTTGAGATTGCTGATATGAAGCCGCCTGGCGGCGGTTCGCGACAATGGCGGAGAAGATGATGACGGTTAGGTTTGTGGCTGTTGCGGCCGGCATGATGATGGCGGTTTCAAGCGTATGCCAGGCGCAGGATGCGGCAACCGCCAAGCTCGATATCGAACTCAACGCTCTGGCGCCGTCGCAAAAGGGCTGCATGATGACCTTCATCGCCGAGAACAATCTTCAGGCGCCGATCAACAAGATCTCCTTCGAGCTCGCCTTCTTCAACGACAAGAATGCCGTCGACCGCATCACCGTGCTCGACTTCCGCGATCTGCCGCAGGGCAAGAAGCGCGTGCGCCAGTTCGATATGCCGAATGTGAAGTGCGAGACGGTCACGCGTATCATCATCAACGACACGCCGGTCTGCGATGGCCCGGCGGCGGGTGAATGCATGAAGGGTCTCGTCACCCGTTCGCAGATTTCCGTTCCTTTCGAGGGCTAGAGCGGTTCAGCTTTTCACGGAAGCGCTGAACCGCTCCATTCGTTTTTTTACGCAATTCCGGACGGAAAGCCGCTTCACACCTTTCCTGGAATCGCTTTGAGGATACGCCGGGGATGAACCCCGGCCGACATGTTTCAGGCTGTCCGAGGCATACAAATGGCAATTTCAGCGAAGACCAGATCGAGACAGGTGCTCATCGGGGAGCCGGACGCTGACGGCGGTCTGAACGACAATAACATGCATCCCGGCCATGAGCTTTCCGACCTGCGCAACGTGCAGCGGCAGCCGGCCGGCGAGGCCGTGGTCTACTATGCGCGTTTCGCGCAGATACCCTCCTTTCCCGATCATCCGGAAGCCGAGCCGATAGCCTCCGTTCCTGCGCCGCCGATGGATGTGGCGGTGGAAAAGCAGGAGGGCGAGAAGAAGCCGGTACGGCGACGGGTGGCGCTTGCCTGCGTTGGTTCGCTGATTTTCCACGCGACGCTGGCCGCTGTATTGATCATTGCCTTCCCCAAGGCGCAGGAGGAGGCGATCGAGGAAGCAGGCGATGCGGTGAGCGTCGTCATGTATGGCAATTCGGACATTGATCAGGCTGCCGCCGGCGAGACCGAAGTGACAGTGCAGGAAGAAATTATTCCAGAAGCTGTTCAGCCTGACACGATCCAGCCTACGGAAATGGCCGAACCTCAACCCGAAACCTTGCAGCCGTCCGAGGTGTCGCCTGTAGAGACGCAGGATCCGGTTCGGCCGGCTCCGGCTCAGGAGGTGACGCGCGTATCGCCGGAATCCGTGACCGCAGTGGAGCCAGAGATTCTGGTTTCCGAGGTGCCGGCTGAAACGGCAGTCGCGCAGCCGATGTCGACCGTCACCCCGGAAGAGCAGAAGCCAGCCGATGAGGTTCCTCCGGAAGTTCAACCATCCGAAGTGCAGCCTGTCACGGCAGAGATGCCTCGGAAGGTAAAGCCGGTTGAAACAGTGGAGGTTCAGCCAGAACCCGAGGTGCCGCAAGAGATCGTGACGCCAATGCCGAAACCAAAGGTGGTGACGCAGGAAAAGCCAAAACCGGTCGAGAAGAAGCGCCCGCCGAAAAAGGTCGCCGGTTCGCAGGGGGAGGCGCAGCAGGACGCGAAGCAGGGTATGGCCGAGGGTGATCCGTCGGCTCAATCGGATCGCAATTCGCGTGCCGTTGGCAACAATGATGGGGTCGGAACCGCGGCCAATGCCAATTACGACGGCAAGGTCCGCAGCCGTATTCGCCGTGCGATCAGAACACCTCGTGGTGTCGAGGGCACTGTGGTCGTCACTTTTTCGGTGAATGGCAGCGGCGGCCTGACGTCGGTTCGCGTGGTAAGTGGATCTGGTGTTCCCGAAATCGATCAGCTCGCCATCGATGCTGTCCGCCGCGCAGCACCGTTTGGGCCTACACCCGGTGGAGGTGGAAGGAGCTTTACCTCCTTGCCAATTACGGTCCAATAAATATGATAAAAATCATCAACTTTATACTTTACTCTAAAAATCAAGTTTAATAAGGTCCGCTCGCACACGCAGGAAATCGTGTGACGATCAACGAGCGAACGGGTGGCATATGGCTCGCAAGGGCAAGAAGGGTTCGAACCGGGAGGTTCGCGACGGCGCGGGCGAAGACGCCGGTCAGGCGTCCTCCGGGCGATCCAAACTGGATGGCCGCAGTTTCCTCTATGTCGGCGGCCGCGACTGCCAGGTGGCGCATCTTCGCCAGATCTGCAGCAATTTCGGTGCCGAGCTCATTCATCACGACGGCGGGCTGCGTGAAGCGGTTTCCCGCATCGATACCGTCCTTCCCTCGGTCGACTGCGTGTTCTGCCCGATCGACTGTATCAGCCACGATGCCTGCCTGCGCGTGAAGACCGGCTGCAAGAAGTTCGGCAAGGCCTTCATCCCACTTCGAAACGGCAGCAAGTCCAGCCTGGAGCGTGCGTTGCATACGATGAACGAACGAGACAATTCCCGATGAACGACCAGCGCCCCGACGGCTTCACCATGATCGGCCTGCACAAACTTGCCGCGCAGACAGGCGAGGGCCTCGTGCCCGAACTCTACGAACTTTTCCAGCAGCATGCCGAACGCCAGCAGATCTACCAGAACGTGACGCTGTTCCCGACCTGGGAAGCGCGCATGCCCGGAGAGGCGGCAACAAGACCGCTTGGCCCGGCGGCGGCAAGCGGTGATAATGTTCTCGCCTTTCCCTCGCGTGTGGCAAGAGCGGGCCAAAGGAAGGTCTAAAGCGCGTCGCAATCCTTCAGATTTGCTTATCGCGCTTTAGGTCTTTGTTTTTACGCATGTCGTTGTCGTAAAACCGCTATACACTTTTGCGCGACATGCTTTAGGAGATTTCATGTATATCGCAATGAACCGCTTCAAGGTTGCAACCGGGAGCGAAGGCGATTTCGAGACGGTCTGGCGCAATCGTGATTCCAGCCTGCCCGAGGTGCCCGGTTTCGTCGAATTCCGCCTGCTGCGCGGTAAGGTCAACGAAGAGGAAGGCTATACGCTCTATTCTTCGCACACGGTCTGGAAAAGCGAAGCGGATTTTCAGAACTGGACGAAGTCCGAGAGTTTTCGCGCAGCGCACCGCAGTGCCGGCGATCACAAGGCGATCTACAAGGGACCGCCTGTTTTCGAAGGCTTCAACGTGGTCGACGGGATATAATTGCGGTTGATTAAGAGCGACTTGGCTCTTCGCTAAAATCTTGATTTTTTGCTCTCTCTCAACTCCGGCGGAGAAAGGAGCCTGAGGCGCTGCCACAGGTCTCTTCTCCCCAGCGGGGAGAAGTGCCGGAGCGATAGCGAGGCGATGAGAGGGTGAGCGGCTAAGCCGCGAATGCACTGAGAGTAAGCGAAGGGCAATAATGGATGGCGTGCCGTGCGGCCCCCTTGCATCCGACCCTTCGGGCCACCTTCTCCCCGAGGGGAGAAGAGGGAGCAAGCCGCGGGCTCCAGCCATTCCTCGGGATGGTATCTACGATGGTATATCTACTCTGTGAACCTTCATTAAGCCCCTGAGCAATATCGGCAGAGCGCTATGCCGAACCGACAATCCTAGGCCCGGACGCGAAAAACCGCTCCGGCGGCAACGGCCAGCCAGCCGAACATCATAGCGAAACCGCCGGTCGGGGCGGCCATCGGGAATAGGCCGGAACCGGCAAAACGCAGCGAAACGAGATCGCCTGAAAAGAGCAGCGTGCCGATGCCAATCAGCAAACCGGCCAGCCAGGCGGTATTGATTCTGTCGGCGGCGAGCGCCAATGCCAGCAAGGCAGGCGCATGCGCCAGGCACATTGCCGAGGCCGAGGCGAGCAGGTGGGCATCGCCACCGCCATGCGCAGCCGCTGCCGCAAGCGCCACGCCGGCAAAGCCGAACAGGCCCGACAACAAGTAAAACAGCGGCACGAAACGGTCATTGAGGCGCATCGGCTATTCCTTGTTCTGCATGTGATAGGCGAGACGTTCCACCGGCGCCCAGATAAGATCGCGCAACGCCTGGCTCGATATCGTCTCGTCCAGGGCGCGGCGAAAGCAGAGCAGCCATTCGTCACGCTCGATAGGGCCGATCTCGGCGACGAAATGGCGGCTGCGCAGACGCGGATGGCCGCGCTTATCGGTATAGAGCGGCGGGCCGCCGAGATAACCGCTCATATATTCGTAGAATTTCACTTCACTGCCCGTAAGGCTCGGCGGATGCACGGCGCGCACGTTGCTCGCCTCCGGCAGCGTGTCCATCAGCTCGTAGAAGCGGTGCGTCAGCGCCCGCACGACCGGATCGCCGCCGATCGCCTGATATAAGGTGGTGACCTTCTCCGTCACGAAACCATCCCCACTGTCTGGACCAACCCCGGCCTCTTCATGCACCGGGCGGAAAATGATCGCAACTGTCATCAAGGTGCCGCGGCATTTCGCGCATAATGCCGAAGCAGCAGGGTAGTCGCCGATTCTGCTTGACAAAACCGTCCGGACGGTATCTTTTAATTTGCATGTCGAACGCTCATCATCGCAAGAAGCAGCCCGCCCTCGTGCGCCAGCAGTTGCTGGATGTCGCCGCGCGCCTTGCTGCCAGCGAAGGCATGGCCGCCGTCACGCTCGATGCGGTTTCCGCTGCGTCCAGCGTCAGCAAGGGCGGGCTGCTGCATCACTTTCCGACGAAGAATGCGCTGCTCGATGCCCTGTTTGAAAGCCTGCTCGAAAAGTTCGACGCCGATATAGAGGAATTGATGCGCGGCGATCCGCTGCCGCAGGGCCGCTTCACCCGCGCCTATCTCAGGGCGGTATCCGGTCTCAAGGATCGTCCCGACGATTCCCGGAGTTGGACGCAGGTGACGATCGCGCTTCTTGCCGAACCCCGGCTGCGTCTTCGGTGGCGCCAATGGGTGCAGGCGCGGGCGGAGGAATATATCGGCACCGACTCCTCCCTCGACGCACAAGTCGTGCGTTTCGCCGCCGACGGACTTTGGTTCGCAGATACGTTGGAAAGCCATGATATCAGCGGCGTTCTGAGGCGGGATCTCATCGATCGCCTTGTCGAACTGACCGGCAAGTAATTCGAAAAGGAATTCGCCATGAGCCAGGCCGCCGTCTACGGGCTGCTGTTTGCAGCCATCGTGCTCGAAGTCATCGGCACGACCGCGCTGCAACTGTCGCAGCAGTTCACCCGCATCGGGCCGACGGCACTCGTCCTCGCCTGTTATGCGGCTGCCTTCTATTGCCTATCGTTGACCCTGAAGAGCATCCCCGTCGGTATCGCCTATGCGATTTGGAGCGCTTTGGGAATCGTGCTGATTTCCTCGGTCGGTCTGGTGTTCTTCAAGCAGCGCCTCGACCTTCCGGCAATCGTCGGGCTTGGGCTGATCATATCGGGCGTTATCGTCGTCAATCTGTTCTCGAAATCCGTTTCGCATTGATATTGCTATGATATTGGTAGGCGGATTCTCCGCCTCTAGCTGATAAATTTTCCCCTTTGTCAAAATACTGACAAAGGTCTATGTGTTCCTTGGACGTGGAGGAGACGAGGCGCAGTCGGCGCCGTTTTCCAAAGCGCTTTGAATCCTGACTTCCCGCCTATCGATACTTCCAGGTTCTACAGGAGCACATCATGGCCATTCGCACCGTCGTCTGGGGAGAGAATATCCACGAGAATACCAATGCCGTCGTCCGGAGTATTTATCCTGAGGGCATGCACACGACGATCGCCAACGCACTGAACACCGATCCGAGTATCTCGGCGACGACAGCGACGCTGCAGGAGCCGGAGCACGGCCTCAGCGAAGCCCGCCTTGCCGATACCGACGTCTTGACCTGGTGGGGCCACAAGGATCACGGCGCGGTCGCCGACGTCGTCGTCGAGCGGGTTGCCAAGCGCGTCTGGGAAGGCATGGGCCTGCTCGTGCTGCATTCCGGCCATTTCTCCAAGATCTTCAAGCGGCTGATGGGCACGCCCTGCGCGCTGAAATGGCGCGAGGCTGGCGAGCGCGAGCGTCTGTGGACGATCAACCAGCGTCATCCGATCGCCGCCGGCATCGGCGAGCATTTCGAACTCGAGAACGAGGAAATGTACGGCGAGCAGTTCTCGGTGCCGGAACCGCTTGAAACGGTGTTCATCTCCTGGTTCCAGGGCGGGGAAGTGTTCCGCTCGGGCCTGACCTGGCGTCGTGGCGCCGGCAACGTCTTCTATTTCCGCCCAGGCCACGAGACCTATCCGACCTATCACGACGTCAATGTGCAGAAGGTGCTGATCAACGGCGTGAAGTGGGCCTATAGCCCTGAGGGGGCGTTGACTGGTATCACCGACGCTCCAAATGTGCCGGTAGAAAAAGCACTGGAGCCGATCGTCGAACGCGGCCCGAGACTGCACCAGGCCGGCGAAGCCGGTTACCGCTGAGGAGCATCCATGCGACTACTCGTTCTTGGCACGGGGGTGATGGCGAAAAACCAGCTCGCCCGCTTCCCCCTCATCGACGGCGTGACGGTGGTCGGCGCCGTCGACACCGATTCCGAACGGCTTTCGGCCTTCGCCGACAAATTCAACATCGAAAAGCGGTTTCTTTCGCTGGAGGAGGCGATCGCCTGGGGTGAATTCGATGCGGCGACAAATGTCACGCCCGACCGCATCCATCACCCGACGACGATGGCGCTGATTGCTGCGGGCAAACACGTTTTCTGCGAAAAGCCGCTGGCGGAGAACTATGCAAAGGCGCTGGAGATGACGGAGGCCGCCGAAAAGGCCGGCGTCATCAACATGGTCAACCTCACCTATCGCAACGTCGCGCCGCTGCAGCGCGCCCGTGAGATGGTGCTTGCTGGCGAGCTCGGCACGATCAGACATGTGGAAGCCTCCTATCTCCAGAGCTGGCTGGTGTCGCGCGCCTGGGGCGACTGGCGCACGGAATCGACCTGGCTGTGGCGGCTTTCCACCGGCCATGGTTCGAACGGCGTGCTCGGCGACGTCGGCATCCATATTCTCGATTTCGCCGCCTATGGCGCGGCGACCGACATCGATCACGTCTTTGCGCGGCTGAAGACCTTCAACAAGGCGCCGGGCGGCCAGATCGGCGAATATCTGCTCGATGCCAATGACAGCTTCACCATGTCTGTCGATTTCGCCAACGGCGCGCTCGGCGTCATCCATGCCAGCCGCTGGGCGACAGGGCATCTGAACGAGTTGAAGTTGCGCATTTATGGCGAGAGGGGCAGCCTTGAGGTCATCCATCGTCCCAGCGGTTCCGAGCTGCATGGTTGCCTCGGCGAGGATGTCGAAACCGCGACCTGGACGAAGATCGAGGTTGAACCGGTGGCGACCAACTACGAGCGTTTTGCCGAGGCCGTGGCAAGCGGCATCCAGCCGGACCCGAACTTCCGCCACGCCGCCAACCTGCAGAAGGTGCTCGACCTTGCGATGGTGACCGAGCGCGAGCGACGCGAGTTGAAGGTTTGACCCTGTCCGCTGGATAAGCTGCCGTTCATCCGACGGTGGCTTATCCAGCGCATCGGCGCACCATCGGCTTTCAGTCCGCAATATTTTCGCGCTATGCTCTGGCAATGAGCAGCTCAAGGCTTTCGTTTGGTCCGTTCCTTTACGATCCCGTGACAGGAAGCCTGTGGCGGGACGGAAAGTCCGTTGCGGCGGGACCACGGCCCGTAGCGCTGCTCGGCTTGCTGCTGGAGGCTGAGGGCCGCGTCGTCACCAAGGCGGATCTGATGGAGCGGGCCTGGCCGGGACTTGCCGTAGAAGAAGGCAACCTGACGGTCCAGATTGCCACGCTCAGGAAGCTTCTCGGCGCAAACCCGGACGGCACGGAGTGGATCGTCACCGTTCCCAGGGTTGGTTATCGCCTGCCGCGCCAGGACAATGCCGGGATGGCGCCCGTGGCGCCGCAGGCGCCGTCGGTTGCCGTTCTTCCCTTCGTCAATCTCGGCGGTGACGCCGACCAGGATTATTTCGCCGACGGCGTGGTGGCGGAGATCATCACCGCACTTTCGCGCTTCCGTTCCTTTTCGGTCGTCTCGCAGAACTCCGCCTTCGTCTACAAGGGACGCAGCGTCGATGTGCGAGAGGTGGCCAGGGAATTCGGCGTGCGCTACGTGCTCGAAGGCAGTATCCGACGAGAGGGCGCGCAGGTGCGCATCAACGTGCAACTGGTCGACGGCCTTTCGGCGGCCAATCTCTGGGCCGATCATTTCGAAGACGGCATCAGCCACATCTTCGCCTTCCAGGATCGTATCACCGAGCGCGTCGCCACGATCGTCGAGCCGGCGATCGAGATCGCCGAAATCCGGAGATCGCGGCGAGACCGGCCGAACAGCCCGGCGGTCTACGATCTTTATCTGCGTGCGCTTGCTGCCATCACCGACGAGTCGATCGAAAGCAATGCCGTTGCCTATGCGCTGCTGCGCGAGGCCCTGGCCATCGAGCCGGAAAATGCGTTGATCCTGTCGCTTGCCGCTTGGGCGCTCGAACATCGCACGACCATGGGCTGGCCGCCGCTCGGAGAAGACGACAAGGCGGAATGCCTCAGGCTTGCACGCCGCGGCCTCCAGCATTCGGCCGGCGATCCCCGGGTGATGGTCCATTGCGGTATGGCGCTGCTGCAGACGGGCAAGGATTACGAAGGCGGCATGGCCGTGCTGGAGGCTGCCGCTGCCGCCAATCCCAATGATCTTCGCGTCGCGGCATGCTCCGGCATCGCGGCCCTGCACTGCGGCGGTATCGATGACGCGCTCGAGCGTCTGCACCGCGCCTTGAGGCTGGGGCCGCGAGATCCGGACGCGCGTTTTTCGCTGACGGGCATCGCGATGGCCGAGATCTTCCGCGGCAATTACGAGGCGGCGGTCTCTTTCGGCGCTCGCTCGCTGGCGCTCAATGCCCATTTCGACCCGACCTACTGGATGCTGATCGCAGCACATGCGCATCTCGGCAACATGGCCGAGGCGCGGCAGTACCTGCATGCGCTTGAGGCGATCGCACCCGGCGCGACCCTTGAGAAAATTCAAGCCGGTCAACCGGCCAGGGACCCGCGGCGCTTTGTTCCGGTTCTGGAAGGACTGGCGCGGGCCGGAATGCGACCGCGCTGAAAGCTCTTGGAAGTTTTAGTAGCCCTTAATCGGTCTCTTAAGGACCCAAAGCGGACGTTTCGGCGATGCTGATCCCGTCAATCGATGGAGGATCGGCTCATGCTTTCCACCGTGCATATTCTATCGCTCAGGCAGGGCAAGCTTTACGGCGACCAAATTCCGATAGAGGCGCTGCCGCGGGGGTTCGAGTTGCCAGAGTACGCTGTCGTCCTGTTCTCGCTGATCGGCAGGTGGCGCGAGCGCACGAAAAAAGGCTCCGCCGAAGCGGAGCCAGAAGTTGCCGAACCACAACGGGCGGCTTCGGTTGCCTGATTATTCGATGACCTGCACCACACGGTGGGTGCGGGGTTCGACAATCACGCGTTGATTGTTGATGACCGTATAGGCATATTTCGGATTGTCAGGTACCGGCGTCACTACGACGTCTGCCGGAAGCGGCTTGCCGACGACGATCGGTTCCTGGACCACCACGGAGGCGGTCGGGGCTGGCTGCTGCTGGACATAAGTGACGACCTCGCGCGGCGGCGGATCGACAACGGCACCGGCGACACCGCCGGCCACACCGCCAATGGCAGCACCCACAGGGCCGCCGACGATTGCGCCGGTGATGGCGCCGCCGGCTGCACCGGTCACGGCTCCATCAGCGAGCGCATTGGTTGCAAATGACGACAGCGCAAGGGCGCTGGAAACAACGAGAATCTTGTACATTTTGCTTCTCCTTTTCTGGGGATTGCACTGGGGTAACGACCGCGCCAATCCGAGGTTCCGGCAGGAGAGTGTCACGCTTTGGACGGCCGGTTCACATTATGTGAGGCCGCTAAAGTCCGGGTCGGAATGCGTTATTCCAGCCGCCGGCGGAAAAGCCAGGCGGCGGCACTGAGCGTAACAGTGGCGATCAGCGCCAGTGGGATCGTCTGGTTCACCACCTCGCTCAAAGGAATATCCTTGAGGAAGACGCCTTTGACGACGACCAGGAAATAGCGCAGCGGATTGATCAGGGTCACCGGCTGCAACCATCCCGGCATGTTCTCGATCGGCGTCGCAAAGCCGGAGAGCAGCATAGCCGGGACCATGAAAAGGAAGGCGCCGAGGATCGCCTGCTGCTGCGTCATCGACAGCGCCGAGATGAAGAGGCCGAGGCCGGCGACCGAACCGAGATAGAAGATCGCGCTGCCGTAAAGCAGGAAGAGCGAGCCGCGCAGCGGCACCTCGAAAAGGAAGACGGCGGCCAGGATATAGACGGTGATGTGGAAGAGGCCGATCATCATCGGTGGAATCAGCTTGCCGATCAGAATCTCGTGCATACGCAGCGGCGAGACCATCAGCTGGTCGAAGGTGCCGAGCTCGCGCTCGCGAGCAATCGACAGCGCCGTGACGATCAGGCCGATGAGGAGCGCGATGCTGGCGATCAGGTTCGGCACCATGAACCATTGATAGGTGAGGTTCGGGTTGAACCAGTTGCGCGGCAGTGTCGAGACGATGTCGGCGCCGGCACGTTTGCCGGCCGGTGTCTCGGCGGCAAGGGCGGCGCCGATTTGCGAGAGATAGCCCGCGACGATCTGCGAGGCGTTGGAGCGACGGCCATCAAGCACCATTTGCAGGTCGGCTGGCGTCCCGGCCTCGATATTGCGGGAAAAGTCTGGGCCGATCTCAACGGCGGCAATGGCCGTCTGATTGTCGATCGCCACCCGGACCTCCGCCTGACTTTCTGCAATCTCGATCTTCCTGAAAGTCGGCGAGCCGTCGATGCGCTCGATCAGTTCCTGGCCCCAGTGACCGCTGTCGCGGTTGAGGATCATCACATCGACATTGCGCACTTCGAGCGTCGCGGCATAGGAGAAGACGAGAAGCTGGACGATCGGCGGGCCGATCAGGATGGCGCGGCCCTTCGGATCACGCAGGACGGCGAGCAGCTCCTTGACGATCAGGGCGTAAAGCCTTGTCCAACCCATCTCAGCCGATCCTCTTTCTGGTGCTGCGCGCCGCAAGCACGAACATGATGACGCCGATCGTCAGCATCACGCCGATCGCCTGCAGGAACATCGGCCAGATATCGCCGGCGAGGAACACCGTCTGCAGGCTGGGGATCAGGTAACGCGCCGGCACGATGAAGGTGACCCACTGGATCACGGTCGGCATGGAATTGATCTCGAAGAGAAAGCCCGACAGCAGGAATGCCGGCAGAAAGGCCGAGATCAGCGCCAACTGCGAGGCGAGGAACTGATTCTTCGTTGCCGTAGAGATCAACAGGCCCTGGCCGAGCGCCGGGATCAGGAAGGCGGCCGACAGGGCATAGAGGGCAGCGACGGAGCCGCGGAACGGCACGCCGAAGAGAAAGACCGCAAGCAGCACGCAGAGCGTCATCGAGGTGAGGCCGAGCAGAAAATAAGGCAGGATCTTGCCTGCGAGCAGCTCGACCGCTGTTACCGGCGTTGCCATCATCGCCTCCATCGTGCCCCGCTCCCATTCGCGGGCGACGACAAGCGAGGTCAGAAGCGTGCCGACCAGCGTCATGACGATGGCTATGGAGCCGGGCACTAGGAAATTGCGGCTGGTCAGTTCAGGGTTGAACCAGAAGCGCTGCTCGACCGAGATGGCAGGACTATGGGAGGCGACGTCCGCTTGCCTCTGCCGCTCCCAGTTGGCAATGGTGCCCTGCGCATAATTCTGTACGAAATTCGCCGTGTTCGGATCCGAGCCGTCGACAATCACCTGAATATTGGGACGGTTGCCGGCGGTGTAGCGTGTGGTGAAATCGGCGGGAATGACGACAATGCCGCGTACCTTGCCGAGCACAAGATCGTCCTTGAACAGGCGCCGGTCGCGGCTGACGGCGACCTCGAAATAGCGCGAGGCTTGGAAACTCGCCGACAGATCCTGTGTCAGCGGCGTCATCTCCTCGGTCACGAGGCCGATGCGGGTGCGGGTGGTATCGAGCGAGACGCCGTAGCCGAAGAGAAAGAGCAGGATCAGCGGCAGCACAAAGGCGATGAGGATGCTGCTCGGATCGCGAATCGCCTGAAAGCTTTCCTTGCGCACGAGGGCCAAGAGACGCCGCATCCGGCCGGAGGAGGTGCTCATGCGGCATCCTCCTTCTCGGATTGCTGCACCAGGGCGATGAAGGCGTCCTCCATCGTCGGGTCCGGCTGCTCCTTGGTTGCAACCCGGGCTTTCAATTCATCGGGCGAACCGAGCGCGATCGAACGTCCGCGATAAATCAGCGAGATGCGGTCGCAATATTCCGCCTCGTCCATGAAATGGGTAGTGACGAGCACGGTCACGCCCTTTTCGACCAGCGCATTGATATGCGTCCAGAATTCTCGCCGGGTGATCGGATCGACGCCGGAGGTCGGTTCGTCAAGGAACAGGGCGCGCGGCTCGTGCATGACAGCGCAGGCAAGCGCCAGGCGCTGCTTCAGGCCGAGCGGTAGATCTTTCGCCGGCTGGCTGGCATGGCGGCCGAAATCGAAGATGCTGGCCATCAGCTCGATGCGTTCGCGCCTGTGCGGCCCGCGAAGGCCATAGACGCCAGAGAAGAATTCGAGATTTTGCATGACAGTCAGATCGCCATAGAGCGAGAATTTCTGCGCCATGTAGCCGAGCTGGTTGCGGGCCTCGGCGGCATCGCGGCGAAGGTCGAAACCGGCGACGCGGCCTTCGCCGCTTGTCGGCTTCAGCAAGCCGCAGAGCATCTTGAAGGTGGTGGATTTGCCGGCGCCGTTTGGGCCGAGCAGGCCGAAGATCTCGCCGCGGCGGATATCGAAGCTGATATTGTCGGCAGCGGTGAAATCGCCGAAGCGCTTGGTCAGCGCCTTGGCCTCGATCACCGGCCGGTCATCCTCGCCTTTCGTCGGCTCTTGCGCCTCGGCCAATCTCGAGCGGCCGCCAGGACCACCACCCAGCATGTCGATAAAGGCATCTTCGAAGCGCGGCGGGGCAGGGGTGAGTGTCGCGCCATCGCCGGCCGAGCCTATATCCGGTTTCCTGTCCTTGGCGGCGACGAGGCGGATCGCCTCGCCCTGGATCACGCCATCGATGACGCCATCAGCCTGCAGAAGTCCGGCGAGCACCTGCCGGCGGCGCCCTGTCAAGCCCGAGACGCGGAAAACCCGGTCGCTGACGCGGCCGGTCATGTCAGCCGGTTTCCCCGAAAAGAGCAGCTTGCCCTGGTTCAAGAGCAGCACATGATCGCAGGCTTCGGCCTCGTCGAGATAGGCGGTCGACCAAAGGACGCCGATGCCTTCCTTCGTCAGGTTCTCAACCATCTTCCAGAGGTCGCGGCGCGAGATTGGATCGACGCCGACGCCCGGCTCGTCGAGCAGCAGCAGGCGCGGCTTCTTCAGAAGCGCGCAGGCAAGACCGAGCTTTTGCTTCATGCCGCCGGAAAGCTTTCCAGCGAGCCTGCCGGTGAAACGCTTGAGATCGGTAAAGGTGAGCAGTTCGTCGAAGGCGCTCGCACGTTCGCTCTTCGGCAGGCCACGCAGATCGGCGTAAAGGTCGAGGTTTTCCTGTACCGAAAGGTCCTCATAGAGACCGAAGCGCTGCGGCATGTAGCCGATCGCCGCCTGGATGCCGGCGGCATTCTTCCGGGTATCGAAGCCGAGAACCTCCATAGCTCCCGTGTCGGGCAGCATCAGGCCGGTCATCAGGCGGATCAGCGTCGTCTTGCCGGCGCCGTCAGGGCCGACGAGACCGGTGATCGCGCCGCCACCGATGACGCCGGAGACGGCGTCAAGGGCGGCCGGCGCATCGCCGAAGCGCTTGGTGACGCCGTCGATCCGGACAAGCGGCTTGTCGCCCCGGCCGGTCTCGGCGGCGGTCATCGCCCGTCCGCCGTCGGCGTTGGAAAACGCATGGTGACTGGCATGCCCTGGCGCAGATCCGGGCCGGGCTTATCGATGACAATCCGCAGGCGATAGACGAGGTCGGTCCTGAGCTCCGGCGTCTCCACCGATTTCGGCGTGAATTCGGCAACCGGCGAGATGAAGCCGATCGTACCTTCATAGGGTTTGTTGGACGCCGTATCGGAGGTGACCGAAACCTTCATGCCGGGATGGATGCGGCCGAGATCGGGTTCGGCGACATAGGTGCGAACCCAGACGGGTTCTGTCAGCGACAACACGAAGACGGTGTCGGCGGGGGAAACAATCGCGCCATTTTCCCGGACGCGGGAGAGCACGACGCCGTCGTTCGGCGCGCGCAGTTCGGTGTCATCTAGCGAAGTGCGGGCGGAAGCGAGTGTTGCCTGTGCCGCCTTCAATTGGGCGTCGGCAGCGGCAATATCCTCGACACGGGAGCCTTCCAGCAGCAGTTTCAGCGCCTCGTTGGCGGAATCGGAGCGTGCGGCGGCCATGGCCCTTGCAGCGGTTGCCTGATCAAGGCTCGCCTCGGAAATCGTGCCCTGCGGTCGCAACTGGCGGGCGCGGTCATAGGCGAGGTTGGCATTGCGGAGATCGGCGATACTTTCGTCATAGGCGGCGCGTGCCTGGGCGATCTCGGTCGGCCGCGGACCGGCTTTCAGCTTGTCGAGCGTCGCCCGAAGGGCTGCGACATTGGCCTCGCCGGAGCGGACCGCGAAGTCATAGGGGGTTGCGTCGAGCTTCGCCATGACCGTTCCGCTCTTGATGACGTCACCTTCGTCGGCAAGGAGTTCGGAGAGGCGGCCACTGACGCGGAAGCCGAGCGAGACCTGGCGGATATCGATATTGCCGTAAAGGACGAACTCGCGGCTGGGCTCAGGCAACCAGCCGAGCTTTTGAGGCAGGCCGTGCCACCAGCCGGCGGCACCTGCCGCGACGAGAAGAAGGATGGCGAGGGGAAGGATGCGTTTCATGCTGCACTTCCTTTCGGCGAGCCGATGCAATCGACCAACTCTGCGGCAAGGCCGCGCACCGTTTCCACCTGTTCCGGGCCGACTCCGTCCCACTCCATCTGGGCGAGCACGGCCGCGTGGGCGACACGGAAGACGAGAATGCTGCCGAGAAGGGTGAAGGTGCGAAGGCGCACATGTTCCGAGGCCGGATCCTCGTGAAGGATGGCTCCGATCAGCCGCCGGCCCACCTCGATCATCGGCCGCATGAGGCCCTGATAGACCCGTGTGAAGGCTTCGGTCGGCTCCATCTGCTCGCGGATCAGGAAACGCGCCCAGGATTCGGATTCCCCGCCGACGAACAGCGTCACCATGGTCTGCAAAATCTCGATCAAGAAATGGCGGGCCTCCGCTTCCCCAAGCGGTTTGCCCGCAGCGTCGAGCGCCAGCAGATGCGCACCGACGCGCGCCCTCATGTCACCGACATGCGTATTGATCCGCATCATCAGATATTCGGCCGTGGCGATGTAGAGACCTTCTTTGCTGCCGAAATAATAGGGGATCGCCTGCAGGTTGACGCCGGCGGCATCCGCGAGCTGGCGCGTCGAGGCGCCATCGAAGCCATAGCGGCCGAAGACGTCGAGGGCAGCGTCCAGCATCTTCTGGCGCGCGATCTGGGCGCGGGCGGAGGCCGGTGGCTGGCTGTTAGCTTCTCGGGTCATGGCAATTTGTAACATTAGTCGAAAAGTAAGTCAATCGATTGATATACTTGCCAAGACAAGAAGATGACATTGCTCGTGGGACGTGTGGTCTGGTTTGGAATCGAGATATGCCGTTCAGCGGTCCAACGTCAATTCGGATCAGGCGATCTCACTGTTCTGGAAAAACGCTTGGAAAGAAAGCAAAGAGGCCCGTGGGAACGGACCTCTCAGGGTTCTCGGGGTGGGAAGAGGAACCAAGTCTCGGAGTCGGCTGCTAACAGGTAGCAGTGCAGTATCACTAATTTTCACGACACTAATATGTCTGGTGCCAGCCGGCTGCAAAACAAAGAACGCGCCACTTTTTCGTGATCCCTGTGACTATGTTTTGACACAAAACTGCCTTGCTCTTTCCGTATCGGCAGTTCGATGCGTATTCAGATCTATATTATCGCTCTGCTGCTCAGCGCCATCATGTGGTCGATCTCGTTCGATGCGGCGCGAGAATCCTATCATGCTGCGCAAAGTGCGGGATTGATGCCGAACCTGCACATCAACAAGAAGCTGGATCGTGTCCTGTAGACTGCGATGCAGCGTCGAGGCCATCGGCATTTCCGCGTTTTTTCCGTGGATTCCGAACCGGTGCGACCGGAAAATCAAATTTCTTAAAATTTGACCGATCTGCTTAAAAACCCTGAAAATACTGATGTGTAGAGTGGTCTCATGAAAGCGACCGAAGCGTGGACAGACGCGTCGATCGTTTGGAGCCGGGCAAAATGAAGCCCGCCGATCCGCAAACGGGGACTTCGACATGCACAGAACTCTTGCCACCATCGCCTTGACCCTGACGATCACCGCCGCCGCCGAGCCGGCCTTCGCCATCGGCCCAGCCAGCCTTGCCCGCGACCTGATGTACACCTCAGCCATCGGCCATTCGCCCGAGGTTCCGTTGACGACACGCGCCGGTTTCATGCGCCCAGGCGTTCCTTTCGTCCTGCGCGGCCCTGCTACGGTCGAGGGCGAGGGCTACCGGCTCAAGACCTATTCGCAGAGCCTGACCGTTGTCGTCGGTTACGTGTTCGCGACGGCGGTCGCTGCCGTCGACGCCGTCACGTTTCTCCGCTGAAACATTGGGCCGGCTTCGGCCTGTCGCATCCTCTGCGACACCTAGCGCATGATACCGAAAAGTGTGAGGGGTTTTCGGACGACACCCTGTTCTAAGCGTCGAGTTCGCCGCGCACGTCGAGATACCAGTCGACGAAGGCCTTGACGCCGATATCCAATGTCGTATCCGGCCTGTATCCCGTCAGCGCGACGAGCAGATCGGGGGCTGCGAAGGTGCGCGGCACGTCACCCTTCTGCATCGCCAGCATCTTGCGGATGGCAGGACGGCCGAGCGCTTTCTCCACCGTTTCGACGAAATCCATCAGGCTGACCGGCTTGCCCCCGCCGATATTGACGACGCGGAAGGGCGCCTGGCGCGAAAGCGTTTCGACAGCTACGTTGTCAAGACGATTTTCCTCGCTCGGAGCGATTGCCGACAGCCTGACGATCGCTTCAATGAGATCGTCGATATAGGTGAAGTCACGGCTCATATTGCCTTCGCCGTAAATCTCGATCGGCTGGCCTTCGAGCATGTTCTTGGTGAATTTGAACAGCGCCATGTCCGGGCGGCCCCATGGGCCATAAACCGTAAAGAAGCGAAAAGCCGTGGTCGGAATCTTGTGAAGATGGGCATAACTATGCGCCATCAGTTCCATTGATTTCTTCGTCGCGGCATAAATGGTCAGCGGCTCGTCGGCGCGATCGGTCTCGTGAAAGGGGACGGTCGGATTGGCGCCATAGATCGAGGATGTCGAGGCCAGCATCAGGTGACGGATTTCGACGCGCCGCGCGATTTCCATGATGTTCCACGAGCCTTCGACGTTCGAACGAAGATAGGCCTCGGGATTTTCCAGGCTGTAGCGGACGCCAGCCTGTGCGGCGAGGTGGATCAAAATGTCGGGCTTGGCCTCCAGAACGGCGGCTTCCAGCGCTGGGCGGTCCTCAAGCATAGCGATGACAGGTTTGAAAGCCGGAAACTGGGAGAGTGCCGCATGGCGCATCTCCTTGAGCTTGACGTTATAATACGGAGTCAGGCCGTCGAAGCCTGTGACGTCGTGCCCTTCCTGCAGCAGGCGCCTGGCCAGATGAAAACCGATAAAGCCGGCAGTCCCTGTAATGAAGTAGCGCATTCCCACCTTTTCTCGGCTCCCTGCCGACGGCAAAGAGCCGATTCCGTATCAAGTGACCCCACTTACAAGATAAGAAGAGGCCGAGTCGATAGGTCTTTGAAAGAGAAGGCCACAGCACCGTCCCCGCTGCCGTCGGTCTATCCGCCGCTGTTTTGCCGGACGCCGGCTCCCGGCTGTTATGCTGCATTGCACCATAACTGATCGCATGTTATGGCCGGACGGCCGTCTGCAAGCAGGTCAGGATCGATGAGAGATATAATTTATTGGATTCTCTGCGCGTTTCTGACCGTTGCCATCGCGATCGTATCGTTACGCTATGTCACGAACTTCTGGCTTCTGTCCTTCGTCTACAGCTTTCAGCTTCACCTCGGCGTCGTGTTCGTCGCCGCCAGCATCATCATTCTGGCCATCAAGAGACAGATCTACGGCTTTATCCTTCTGCTTGCCTCGCTTCTTCTCATCGCTCACGGCATCATCATGCTGCGCGAATTCGCGGAGGGCGACAGAAGCACCGACACCCCGCCGCTTTTCCGTCTGATGTCGTTCAACATCGCGATCGACAACTGGAAAAACTCGACTGAGATCACCAACATGGTGATCGCGTCGAATGCCGACGTCGTCAATCTGCTCGAAGCAAAGCCGTTGACGTTTCACCTGCAGCAATTGTTCAAGGCCTATCCCTACCATATCGGCTGCGATACCGGGAAGGATACATGCGATACGCTTGTGCTCTCCAAACGCCCGTTCGTCAGCCGGCAGGTCGCAAGCATGGGCAGTTTGCGAAAAAATAGGCTGGTGATAGCAAGCGTCGATTTCGGCGGCGAGACCATCAATCTGGTTTCAGCGCACCTGACTAAACCATACTTCGACGATTTTCAGATGGCTGAATTGGAAGATCTCGCCAAAGCGCTCGACTCAATCGACGGCCCTCTGGTGGTGTCAGGCGATTTCAACTCCTCGGTGATCGCTCCGAGCATCCAAGCTTTCCTGCGCGAACAGAAGCTGAAGACGATCACGCCAGAACCGGCAACATGGCCGGTCGGCGCCGGCCGGCTCGGGATCGCCATCGATCACATATTTGCGCGCGCGCCGCTTCATCTGACATCGCTGAAACGTCTCGATGATAGTCTCGGCTCGAACCATTCGGGCCTGGTCGCCGACTTCGTTCTCGACAAGGACAGTGAAACTTCACCCGCAAAATGATTTTGCCTGGGGCAAGACAAGCCCGGGCAAGGAAATTGCCGGGCCACAAATCAGAATCTGGTTCGGCCGCCTTTTTTGTCGATCATCTGAAAGGTCTTGCCGTCGGTCTTCACGTTGACGCAATCGGTCTTCTTGCTGGGGAACAGGACGCACACCTGGCCATTGTTTATCTTGTAGCCATTCTTATTGCCGTCGCGATATTCGTAGCCATTCTTGCCTTCTTTCAGTTCGGACGTACCGGGCAGGTGCTGGCGAATTTCGGACTCGCTTGCGGTTCGCATGCTTGCCGTTTCGGCAAACGCCATTCCCGGCATCATGATTGCAAGAAATCCGGCGAGGACGGGCAACGTACGCATCAGGGGGATATCTCCGGTCATGTCTGTCGGTACATCCATTCTACGAGAACCCCAAGAGGAAATTCAACAGCGAGGATGGTCGCGCCGGAAAACACCCGACCATCGCTCCGGTTGCGATTTTACGTTCTGCCGAACTCATCGACGATACGGATGATGTCGTCCTCGCCGAGATAGGAACCCGTCTGCACCTCGATGAGCTCGAGAAGGATCTTTCCAGGGTTGGCGAGGCGGTGGACTTCGCCGAGCGGAATATAGACGCTCTCGTTCTCACGCAGCATCCGCACGGTCTCACCGACCGTCACCTCGGCCGTTCCCTTGACGACGATCCAGTGTTCGGAGCGGTGGTGGTGTTTTTGCAGCGAAAGCTTCTTGCCCGGTGTAACGAAGATGCGCTTCACCTGGAAGCGATCACCGTTGAAGATCGAGGTATAGCCGCCCCAGGGGCGATAGGATGTCGGATGGGTTTCGGTGAATTTCGCGGTGGCGGACGTGGACGCCAGCATCTTGACCAATTGCCCGACGTTCTGGCTGTCTCTGAGCGGCCCGACATAGACGGCGTCTTCGCTGGCGATGACGGCGACATCATCCATGCCCTGAACGGCAAGATGCACGCCATGCGTCATGACGAGCGAGTTGCGGGTATTGACCACGGTGGTGTTTGCGGCGGCGACATTGCCGTTACCGTCGCGTGCGCCTGATTTCCAGACGGCATCCCAGCTTCCCATATCAGACCATTTGAAGGGCGAGGGGACAACGGCGGCCTTGGAGGTCCTTTCCATGATCGCGTAGTCGATGGAGATGTCGGGGCTCTTGGCGAAATGGTCGGGGTCGAGGCGAGTGAAATCGAGGTCGCGGCTTGCTTTCGAAACGGCCTTGCTTGCAGCCTTCAGCACGTCAGGCGCATATTCCTGCAGTTCGGCGATAAGTTCCGCAACCGGGAACATGAAGATGCCGGAGTTCCAGTAGAAGCCGCCTGCGGCGAGCATCTGCTCGGCCTTCTCAAGTGCCGGCTTTTCGACGAAGCGCTTGACCTTATGCGCACCGTTTTTGAGCGCATCGCCGATCTCGATATAACCGTAACCCGTCGCCGGCTCCGTCGGACTGATGCCGAAAGTCACGAGCTTGCCGTCGCCTGCGGCATCGCGGGCGATGCGGATGCAATCGAAATAGGTCTCATCGGCCAGGATCTCGTGATCCGAGGCGAGCATCTGGATGATCGTGTTCTTGCCGAAGAGCTCGCCGGCAAGGTTAGCGGCGGCGGCCACCGCTGCCGCGGTGTTGCGGGCAACCGGTTCCAGCAGGACGGCGGCGAGCGGGATGGCGAGTTCGCGGGCCTGCTCGGCAACCAGGAAGCGGAATTCCTCATTGGTGACGACGATCGCGGCTTCATAGAGATCCGGATTGGAAACCCGGTCGAGGGTCTCCTGAAACAGCGTCTTGTCACCGACGAACTGGATGAACTGTTTCGGTGCGGTGGCACGGGAAAGCGGCCAGAGCCGGGTGCCTTTGCCGCCGGCCATGATCACGGGAACAATTTTCTGCGTCATAGGCGGGTTCCTTGAAAAAAACGTGTTCGTCGCATGTTTAGCGGGTATCTCCGCCCAGTCTCGTATACGGGTCAGCCCGGCGGTCAGAAGATCCAGGGCTGCGGTTTCGCTCTCGGCTTCCACGTAACAGCGCATTTCCGGCGCATTGCCGGACGGGCGGAAATGGATAATCCTGCCGTCCCTCAGCGTCAGGCGAAGTCCATCGATGTCGGACTTCGCAGCCACCTCGCCGATCGGCTGCAGGAAGGCCGAAAGATTTTCATCAGAGGCACGCAGATACTGCATCAGCGCTGCGCTCGTCTCGACCGGAAAACTCTCCAGGCGGTCGGCGGCTGCAAATGGCAGATGATAAGAGGCGGCAACGGCCGAAAGCGGCTGCCTGCGAATGGCGGCGAGCGACAGGATCGCGAGCATCGGGATAAAACAATCGCGTGTCGGCAAGGCACGCACGTTCCTGCCGTTGATATCAAAGGCGGTTGCGGTCAGAAGTCCGCCATTGGCTTCAAAGCCCATGACATGATCCTTGCCGGCCGTCACGGCCTCTTCCATGCCTGATATGACGAAGGGTGAGCCGACGCGGGTGCGTCGGACGGCGAAAGAGCCCGCGGCCTCGATGCCCGAATTGGAGGTAACCGGTGTCACCACCGTGCCAGCGCCGAGGAAATTGGCTGCCACAAGGCCGAGAAGGTCACCGCGCAGCGGCGTGCCTGTTTCGTCTGCGACCAGCGGACGATCGCCGTCGCCATCGGTCGAGACGATCGCATCGAACTTGTGCTCGGACACCCAACGCCTCATCAACGCGATCGTCTCGTCGGAAACGGCTTCGGTGTCGACGGGAATGAAACTCTCCGAACGTCCGAGAGCGGTGATCTCGGCGCCGTAATGGGCGAGAACGTCCACCAGCAGGTCGCGGGCGACGGTGCTGTGCTGGTAGACGCCGATCTTCAGGCCGGCAAGCGCGCCTTGCGGCAGCAGAGCCGCATTGCGTTCGAAAAAGAGTTGCAGGCAAGCGGCTTCGTGGTCTTCCGTCTCGGCCCGTGCTTGCACCACCGTTTCGCCGGTTCGTTCGATCTCGGCTGCCAAACTGGTGATCGCTGCCTCGTCCGCCTTGTCGATCTCGCCATCCGGGCGATAGAATTTGATTCCATTGCGGTCGGCCGGAATATGCGAGCCCGTCACCATCAGACATGCGGCGTTGCTTTCGAGACCATAAAGGGCAAGGGCGGGTGTGGGGACATTGCCGCAGTCGAATATCCGAAAGCCGAGCGCGGCAAGCGCACCGGCACAATTTCCCGAGATTTCAGGGCTTGAATCGCGAAAATCGCGGCCGATCAGAATGACGTCGCCGGTCCGCGCCTTACCGGTCTGCAGCAGATATTTGCCGAACGCGGTGGCGTAGAGGGCAGAGGCGCGTCCCTTGAGGTCGACTGAAAGTCCGCGAAGGCCGCTCGTGCCGAATTTCATAGGAAGACATGGCTCCGATTTCACAATCAAGGTTCTACTCAGGCCGCCTGCCGGCGTAAATACCGAAGCTATCATATAGTTAAACACGGACGACGGTGCCCCGGCCAGCCTCTCGCAAATCCTCTCTCTCCGAATTCCGAAGGTGTAGACCCATTGCCGAGCCGACAGGCATTGCAGCGTAGATCGATTTTGCTAGAACCGTGTGACCGTTGTTTCGTCATATGCGAAGGGTTTCCGGGATGAGCGATCCATCTGTCAGCCTCGAAGAGAGCTGGAAGGCCGCGCTGGCGGGGGAGTTTTCAAGCCCGTACATGCAGCAGCTCAAGTCTTTCCTCGTCGCGCAGAAGCAGGTCGGCAAGCGGATATTCCCCAAGGGCAGCGAATATTTCCGCGCCCTTGATCTGACGCCGATCTCCAACGTCAAGGCCGTCATCCTCGGCCAGGATCCCTATCATGGACTTGGGCAAGCCCATGGGCTGTGCTTCAGTGTCCGGCCGGGCGTGCGCATACCACCCTCGCTCGTCAACATCTATAAGGAGATGGAGACGGATCTCGGCATAGCGCCGGCACGGCACGGTTTTCTCGAACATTGGGCAAGACAGGGTGTGCTCCTGCTGAACAGCGTGTTGACCGTCGAGGAGGGGCAGGCAGCGGCCCATCAGGGCAAGGGGTGGGAGCGCTTCACCGACGCCGTTATCCGCAAGGTCAACGATGAATGTGAATCCGTCGTCTTCATGCTCTGGGGTTCCTATGCACAGCGCAAGGCCGCTTTCGTCGATACGACGCGGCATCTCGTGCTCAGGGCGCCGCATCCCTCGCCGCTTTCGGCCCATAACGGTTTTTTCGGCTGCGGGCATTTTTCAAAGGCAAATGCCTTCCTGCAGTCGCGCGGGCGCGCGCCGATCGACTGGCAATTGCCGGCCGATCCCCATGGGGCATAGGTGTGAACGCAATCTGATGTTCGTTCACTAAAAGAAGACAATGCGTTTTGGTCTGCGGGTCTGTTCCGTGAGAGTTTCAGCGCGCATCTTAGCCTCATCGAAAGCCCGCAACGGCGGGCATGAAAGGGGTCACAAATGCTCGATCAGATCAAGGGTCTGCACCACGTCACGTCGATGGCGCAGGACGCCCGCACCAACAACCAGTTTTTCACCAATGCGCTCGGTCTGCGTCGCGTCAAGAAGACTGTCAATTTCGACGCGCCTGACGTTTATCACCTCTATTACGGTGACGAGACCGGCACACCCGGCAGCGTAATGACCTATTTCCCGTTCCCGAAGATGGCGCAGGGCCGTCCCGGCACAGGCGAGGTCGGCACGACGGTGTTTTCCGTTCCGCAAGGCTCGATCGGCTTCTGGAGCGATCACTTTGCCGCGCTTGGTGTCGGCGGCCTGAAGGCTGAGGAAAGTTTCGGCGAGAAACGCCTGAATTTTTCCGGTCCCGACGGTGACGGTTTCGCACTTGTTGAAGTCGAGGACGATAACCGCCAGCCCTGGACGCATAGCGGCATCAGTGAGGATCACGCTATTCGCGGCTTCCATTCCGTTGCCATGCGGCTGCGGGACGAGGGCGCCACGGCCGAGCTCCTGAAGTTCATGGGCTACCAGGTCGCTGAAGAAAGGGACGGCGTCAAGCGGCTGATCAAGCCCTCCGGCAATGGCGCGCATCTCATCGATCTCGAGACCATGCCGAACATCGCCCGCGCGCTTCCCGGCGCCGGCTCGGTTCATCACGTCGCCTTCGCCGTCGAAAACCGCGAGAAGCAGCTCGAAGTGCGCAAGTCGCTGATGGACACGGGTTATCAGGTCACGCCGGTGATCGACCGCGACTACTTCTGGGCGATCTATTTTCGCACGCCGGGCGGCGTGCTGTTCGAGGTCGCGACCAATGAGCCAGGTTTCGACCACGACGAGGACACGGCCCATCTCGGCGAAGCCTTGAAACTGCCGCAGCAGCACGCCCATCTTCGCGCGCTGCTCGAGCAGCACCTGCAGCCGCTCGAAGCGTAAGGAGAGGCGATATGACCGAAACTGGATATGTGCACCGGCTGCATGCCGGCGCACCTGATAAACCTATCCTGCTGGTGCTGCACGGCACCGGTGGCGACGAAAACCAGTTTTTCGACTTTGGTCGGCGCCTGCTGCCGGACGCGACGATTCTCTCCCCGCGCGGCGATGTTTCCGAACACGGCGCGGCGCGGTTCTTTCGCCGCACCGGGGAAGGGGTCTACGACATGCCCGACCTTTCGCGCGCGACCGAGAAGATGGCTGCCTACGTCAAGGCATTCGCTGACGAGTACCGGGCTTCCGAGATTCTCGGCCTGGGATTCTCGAACGGCGCAAATATTCTTGCCAACGTGCTGATCGAGAAGGGTATCTTCGATGCCGCGGTTCTGATGCACCCGCTCATTCCGTTTCAACCCGAAGCCCAAGTAACGCTTGTGGGAAGAAAGGTGCTGGTGACGGCGGGACGACGGGATCCGATCGCTCCCGTCTCCATGACCGAGGCGCTGTCCGAGCATCTGAAAGACCGAGAGGCGGAGGTCAGGGTGGTCTGGCACCCCGGCGGTCACGAAATTGCGCCGCTCGAGATCAATGCGGTTCGCGATTTCCTCGGCAATTATTGACCGCGCGCCGCGTCTTTTTAGACACGCAAACGACGCCGTAGCATCTTGAAGTGCGGCATAATTTGTCCCTCAATCGATCCCGATTTAAGGAATTATGCAAGTGCTGGCGGGAAACTGATTTGCGGGACCGGCGAATGCCGGTCCCGCATCTTTGCTGGAACGATAATACTATCATCCGTTCTCGACAAGGCATTAGGGACGGGGAGGATATTTGCCCCGGATTGCCTTCATATAAAAATTTCCTGGCGATGCCGCCATCGTCAAACCGACGACGACGCCCTTGGGAACGCCTTCATATTCTCGCCTCTGACCGTTGGTCAGATAGACCCTTAGATGCCGGCTGTCTTCGTCGTAGGTGATCGCCTCGATAAGCTTCGAATCAACCGCAGTTTCCACTTTGCACCCCGCAGTTTTGGATCTGAGATTCCTGACCAAGAATGTCATTCACGCTCGCAACGCGCCATCATTATGCTGCGCCGCAAGGGCGTCAAGCGCGATCTGCTTTAACGTTCATTTTTTCCCGCGGCCTCTCGTTATAGTTGATTTTTGCAGCTTCTCGAAGGTCACCCCTGTGGAAATCCGATGCCTGTGGCTCCTCCATTTGAGGAATATTAGCCGATAATGTCGCGAGAAACGCAATAATCGCCGGCTTAACGCCGGATTAATTATCATATAGCAAACTATAGCGTATTATTAACCGCAGCACCCTCCCAAGCATGAATGACTACATCCGCAAGGCGGAGCGTGACCTCGCCGCTGCAACGGTCAATATCGGCGCTGCCGAGTCGCAGCTTTATCCGAGCATCACTCTCAATGGTTCGATCTCGCCGTCATCCATAAAACAAGCGGGTAGCGCTCCCGGTGGCCTGACCACCTGGTTGTTCAGGCCGGCTCTCAACCCGCCAATTTTCGGTGGTGATCGGCTGCGCCCGAATGTGGAGATGACGAGATCCAATGCGAAGGTGCAGTCTCTTGCGTGGAAGCAGATTGTTCTGGCCGCCCTCGAAGAGGTTGAGCGCGCTCTATCGTCCGTTCACCGCGACGCGCAAACCATTCAGGCGCTGCGGGCGCAGGTGAAGACCACGCAGGAGACTCTTGCGCTTTCAATCGGGAGCTACAAGGATGGACAATCATCCTTGCTTGATGTGCTGGATGCGCAGCGTTCAGCCGCGACCAGTCAGGCCAACCTGGCGCAGGCGGTGCAGCAAACGGCGAAGAACTATGTCACTCTGAATGTGGCAATTGGTTCGGGTTACAACTTCGGTGGGGCCGCGATCAGGCCAAATTCTTATGAACAGTGAGCCTCATGCCGTTTCAGCGATGGATAAGAGATGGATTATTTCCGCAACCCGCCATTCGGTCGGGTCTCATAAATGGGTTCCATGTTTAACTATCTAGCGCCGTGGCGACAACACATACCGATACTGGCCGGCAACCGTAAAAGACGCGCTCGGCTGACGTTTGCCGAAGGCGAATTCGCTGCGGTCTACGCGATGAGCGATGTTCACGGATGTTATAACGAACTCGTCGAGGTGCATCGCCGCATCGTCGAGGATGCCGCGCGCATCCCGGGACCGAAACTCATCGTCATGCTCGGCGACTATGTCGATCGCGGACCTGATTCGAGTGCGGTGCTGGAGTTCCTGAGCAAGACCCCGCCGCCGGGATTTCAGCGCTTCGTCCTGTGCGGCAATCACGACGCGGAACTGGTCAAACTCTACCGCAAGCCGGCACGCATTCTCGAATGGCTCGGCTTTGCCGGAACGGAGACGCTGCACTCATACGGTATCGACATCGAGCATCTGCTGGAGTCGGCGGCCGGAAGCGAAACAATTGCCCGCGTCATCCGCACCATGATACCCGAGCGGCATATCAAATTCCTGGAATCGCTGCCGATCATGCTGCGGATAGGAAGGGTCGTCTTTGTTCATGCGGGCATCAAACCGGGCATCGACCTCAAAAAGCAGAAAGACAGCGACCTCATGTGGATCCGTCAGCCCTTCCTGGATGAAGGGCCGCAGCTTCCTGTCCTCGTGATCCACGGGCATACGCCGGCACGAATCCCGACATTCGGGCCGCAACGCATTGGTATCGACACTGCGGTTTCGGCGACGGGCCGGCTGACGGTGCTGACGATAAAGGGGACGCGAGTCGGCATCCTTTAAATCGGCGAACATGAGGTCGTCCGAAAACGCCTACACTTTTCGGCGTCATGCTCAAAACCAAACGCCGCGGATTATGCTCCGCGGCGTCAGGACAATAAAAGTTCACGGAGCTATCTCAGGCGCCGGTCGCTTCCTGATAAAGGTTGGTGCCGATACCGGTATAGGTAAAGCCGTGTTTACGGACCTCGTCGCTGCGGTAGATATTGCGCAGATCAACCAGGATCGGAGCGCGCATCGACTGCTTCAGGCGATTGAAATCGAGCGCGCGGAACTGGTTCCATTCGGTGACGATGACAATCGCATCCGCACCAGCGGCCGCTTCATAGGGTCCGCTCGCATATTCGATGTTCTCGATCACCTTGCGGGCGTTTTCCATACCCTCGGGATCGTAGCCGACCACTTGCGCGCCGTTGTCCTGCAGGGTCTGGATGACCGCGATCGCCGGGCTGTCGCGCATGTCGTCGGTATTCGGCTTGAAGGTCAGGCCAAGGATCGCGATCTTCTTGCCGCGAATGTCTCCGCCGACGGCCGAAATGACTTTGCGTCCCATCGCCCGCTTGCGGTTGTCGTTGATCGAGATCGTCGTCTCGATGAGACGCATCGGCGCGTCGTAATCCTGCGCCGTCTTGGCAAGAGCAAGCGTATCCTTGGGGAAGCACGAGCCGCCGTAACCCGGGCCGGCATGCAGGAACTTGGAGCCGATACGGCCGTCGAGACCGATTCCACGCGAAACGTCCTGGACGTTTGCGTCGACCCGCTCGCAGAGATCGGCGATCTCGTTGATGAAGGTAATCTTCATCGCGAGAAATGCATTGGCCGCATATTTGATCAGTTCGGAGGTGCGGCGGGTGGTGAAGACCAGGGGGGCCTGGTTGAGATAGAGCGGGCGGTAGACCTCGGTCATGGTTTCGCGCGCCCGGTCGTCGTTCAGGCCGACGACGATACGGTCGGGACGCTTGAAGTCTTCGATCGCCGCACCTTCGCGCAGGAATTCCGGATTGGAAACGACGGCGACATCTGCCGCGGGATTGGTTTCGCGCATGATCCGCTCGACCTCGTCACCCGTGCCGACCGGCACCGTCGACTTGGTGACGATAACGGTGAAGCCTTCCACATAGGTGGCAATCTCGCGTGCAGCGGCGTAGACATAGGAAAGGTCTGCGTGGCCGTCGCCGCGCCTGGACGGCGTGCCGACAGCGATGAACACGACGTCGGCGCTGCGGACACTTTCGCCGACATCGGTCGAAAAGGACAGCCGGCCGGTGCTGGTATTTTCGGCGACCAGTTGCTCCAGACCCGGCTCGTAGATCGGAATGCGGCCTTCGCGAAGGGCTTCGATCTTACTCAGATCCTTGTCGACGCAGATGACGTCGTGGCCGAAATCCGCAAAGCAAACGCCTGAAACGAGGCCGACATAGCCTGATCCAATCATCGTGATGCGCATATTTCCCTCAAATCATTAGAGTAGAACGTCATGCTGCGTCGCAGCATGACGTTCGTCATACTCAATCTGGGCGAAAAGACAATATCGAAGATCGCTTGATACCCACATCGAAAATCGAACTCCGGGCACCACAGTTCGCTGCCGGTTAGCCCGTCGACAGCCAAAACATAGGTTTACGTGAGCGATATGACAAGTCGAGCGGCTCGTCAGAGCAGGCTCGACTTCAATCCGGAAACAGGATCAATCAATCTATGTCGCTGCCTCGGCCGTTATAGCTGGTACCAGACATAGGGGTCTGTTCCCGATTGAATCTTGTCCCAGCGCAGATCGGTATCGCGCCAGTTCTTGATGCTGCTCTTCCTGTTGTCGAGCACGAGATCGCCCTTGTCGGTTCTGACGACGAGGACCGCGTGCCCTTCACCGGAGGGCGTATATGCCGTCGCGATCCGCAAAGCGCGCGACGACCAGCCCATCGCTATCAGCCGGCTGCGCTTGGTCAATGCGAAATCTTCGCAGTCGCCGCTGCGCACATTCACCTTCCAGACGTCGCCATTCAATTCGTTGCGGGGGTCGTTCCGGCCGATCATCGTACGATTGACGGCAGAGTTGACGTCCTTCAGTTGCAGCATTTGCGTGTCCGACAGTGCAACGACCGCCAAACCATTGTTGTCGCGGCATTCGGTCGGGTTCTGGGCGCAGAACAGCACCTGGGCGAAAGGTGGAATGATCTTACCTCTTTCAGAGATATAACTGGCTGCCGAATTACCGGTCATACCGCGGGCAAAACCTGCGGGACCGGCGGCAAATGCCGAGCATGCATTGCCTGCTGTAAAGGCCAGCGCCAGAAGTGTAACGACTGTTTTCTTCATCTCTTAAATCCCCGTTACGGGCAACCGATTGAGATCAGGCTTGCCTTTGGTCTCAGTCAATGGCATGGCGACTTAGTGATCTGCCAAGTAGGCCGCAGAACGTCTGTCCCGTTCCTGCTGCTTCAAGGAGCATAGCCAGAGGTTGTCTCGATTGATTTAAACGTTTCGCGACAATTTTAAATGATGTGGAATTCTGTTGCACTTTAACACGCAGGCGCTTGATATGCAACTTATGTTAGTACGGGAATATTGATCGTATTGGCTGTAGGCCCCTCATTCCCGCTGCTGCCGGTGAGCGATTCAAATGTTATCCAACCTCATCAACAGGCAGATCATGCGGGAGGTGATCCTCGTTGTCTTCATTTGCCTGGTGATATTGACTCTTATTCCGTTCGGAAGCGTCACGCCCTTTCCCTTCGCCTTCGCTGCTATCGGAATGTTTGTGCTGGCGATTATTTCCGCGCTGTTGTTCGGGGAGCCGAGGCAGACCAGATCGGTTTTCAGCATCGCTTTGTTTCTGCTCGTCGTGCTGACAGGCTGGACGTTCGTCCAGACCATCGAGCTGCCTTCCAATTGGTTGGCCAATCCTGCCTGGAGTGCTGCGCGTGATCTGGCAAGTGTCCGGTACGCAGCGATCTCGGTCGAACCGGCCGACACGCTTGCGTCGATCCTGTGGATCGCCTTGCCTTTCGTCACATTTCTGACCGGGCTGCTCTTGTGCGATACCGATCAGCGCGCGCGGAAAGTGCTGACGGGGCTTGGGCTTACGGCAGGCATTATCGCTGTTTTCGGCCTGCTGCAGTTTTTGCTGTTTCCCAACGTCCTGATCGTCGTGGAGAAACGCGCCTACCTCGACAGCCTGACTGCAGTCTTCGTCAACCGCAATACCGCCGCGACCTTCCTCGGGCTTGGAACGCTGCTGATGCTGACCCTGGTCAGGGACATAGCGCGTGCCTATTCAAACTATCCGCCCGCCGAACCGGGCCGAAACGCGCTTCTTTTGAGATCGTGGATCTACATCCTGCTCTTGTGCGCATGCTTCACCGCGTTGATGCTGAGCCGCTCGCGCGCCGGGATATTTGCGACCTTTGTTGCCGCTCTCGTCTATTTTCCATGGCTTGTCCTCAATTGGAACGGCTCGAGGCGCCATTTGAGGCCGGCGCCAAGATGGCGTTCGTTGCTGATACTCCTCTCAGCGATTGGTTTCGTCGTGGTGTTACTGACGATGTTTGCAGGCCAGGCGATTTTGCGCGCGCAGGAGCGGCGGCTCGAAGATGATGATCGGTTTTGCATTCTGCCGGGCATATGGCGTGCCATTTCGGATCATTGGTTGACGGGAACGGGGCTCGGAACCTTCCGGACAGTGTTTTCCGCCTACCGCGATCCGGCTTGCGGAATTTTCGGGGTCTTCGACCGCGCGCATAATTTCTATCTCGAAGGATTTCTGGGCCTCGGAATATTGTTCCCCATTGCGGCAGTCCTTGCCTTCTCGGTGCTTGCCAGAGTGTTCCGGCGCGGGTTCGCCCAAAGACGGCGCCTCAGGCATTATGTTCTTCTTGGCCTGGCGGCGAGCGTTTTGGTCGCCCTTCATGCGGCGGTCGATTTTTCGCTGCAGATACCGGGTTTTGCGGTGTTTTACTCCGCCTTCCTGAGTGCAGTTGTCGCGATATGTCTGGGACGCAGCAACGGAGAAGCGGACATGGCATATGAGCACCCGTTAACCACGTAAAGTTTAAACGGATGGATTTTAATAAGATTTTCGGAAAAGATCGATTGTGCAGGTGCGAACGGTTGACTCTGAAACCCTAGAAATTTTATAGCGGGTACAGCCTTCGGATTGTTGCGACGCAAAAAAAGTCGGACCGAAGTCGTTTTTCGCTTCCTAAGGGGCTCGGCGTTGCCAGCCTGCCACAGTTAGGGGAATGTTAATCGGCTTTCAGTGTTATTGATCGGGGATTGTCTTGTATTTTGTCAGATTGCGGGGCAGTAGCTTCAGGGGCGTAAACGCAGGGTATTCTATGGGTTGTTCTCGTATCGGTAGTACACGCGTCGCCATTGTTGTAGCGCTAACGACTATATTGGCAAGCTGCACATCGTTGCCAAGATCCGGTCCCGATCACAAAGATGTTGATCGCGATGCAGCCGTGAAAGTGACAACCAAGGAGCGTCGCGTCGGTATCGACTACGCTCTGATTGATCTCAGCAAAAACGTCTTGTCGTATTTTACCGCTCCCCAGCCGACCTCGTTCAAAGGGTTTGGTGGTGGTCGAGGCGGGGCGCCTGAAATTCCGCTCGGTTACGGCGACGTCGTCCAGGTCGCCATCTTCGAAGCTCAGTCCGGCGGTCTCTTCATCCCATCGGACGCAGGTAGCCGACCCGGCAATTACATCTCGCTGCCGGAGCAGACCATCGATAGAAATGGGACGATCACAATTCCCTATGCGGGTCGGGTTCCGGCTGCCGGTCGCCTGAAGGAGACCGTAGAGCAGGACGTCGAGGATCGCCTCGCAAGCCGCGCGATCGAGCCGCAGGTGGTTATTACGACAACCACAAGCCGCTCCAGTCAGGTTGCCGTGCTCGGTGACGTCAACAATCCCCAGCGCGTCGAGATCAGCCCGGCCGGCGAGCGCGTTCTGGATGTCATTTCCGCGGCGGGCGGTTTGACGACCAACAATATCGAAACGAATGTGACGCTGCAGCGTCGTGGCAAGACGGCAACCGTCGCCTACACGACGCTGTTGAAGAACCCGGCCGAAAATATCTATGTTGCGCCCGATGACACGATCTCGATCGATCATGAGCGTCGCACATATCTCGCGCTCGGCGCCGCGGGCGTCAGTGGCCGCTTCGATTTCGAAGAGTCTGATCTGACACTTGGAGAGGCAATCGCCAAGGCGGGCGGCTTGCGCGACGACCGCGCCGATCCGGCTCAGGTCCTGCTCTACCGCCTTGTCCCCAAGAAAACGGTTGCAGCGATGCACGTGGACGCGACGAGGTTTACGGGTGAAATGGTTCCGGTGATCATCCGCGCGAATATGCGCGACCCGGCAACTTTGTTTGCTGTTCAGCAGTTCAAGATGGAAGACAAGGATATTATCTATATTTCCAATTCGGACTCTGTTGAACTGGTCAAGTTCCTTGACATCGTGAACTCGGTATCATCCACTGTTTCCGGAGTGGCCGACGATACGAGGGATACCCGCAACGCGGTACAGGATCTTGGAAATTGATTGAAATAGGTCGCCGGCATCGATCGCGAATGATCAGTGCCGGCGGCCTATATTGCGGATTTGATGAAGGACTGTGGTTATGGCAAGTTCAGGTGTTTATCGTAAGCTTGCGTACAGCGGAATTGTCGTCGCAATATTTGCCAGCATGAATTCAAGCGCTTTTGCAGCAGCTTGCGTCAAGCTTTCAAGCGTGACTTTCGTCGATATCAATCGATTTACGGCCAACCCCACCGCTCTGCTTGATATGTCCGATCCGCTGGTTTTGTCATCGAGCGTCCGCGCACTGGTTGGGAGCAGCAATGACGCGCTGTCGCTGGTGATCGAGCAGGCCAAAAAAGCCGATGCCGCACAGATGGCCGCTATCGGTTCCGGTCTTGGGCGGGCCGCAAACAGCTGCCAGGTAACGGATCCACTATTCAAGCTAGCCATCGAAAAGGCCGTCGCCGAGGCGGCGAGCACCGATCCGAATCTTGCGCCGCTCCTTGCCGCCTTTGCGAAGGTTCTGGCTGAAGGCGGCACCGCGGCGCTCGGTCCGGGTGGAAGTGCTGCAGCTGCCGCATCCGGCATCGGCAATGACGGGCAAGTTGGACAAACCGGGCCTGGAGCGGACGATGGTACGCCGTTCGACGGCGCGGTCACAACTGCGGGTACGCTGAAGGTTTCGAATGCCGGCGCAGATGATTCATCGTCGACTTCA
Organism: Rhizobium sp. LARHSG275; assembly: GCF_052871115.1. Taxonomy (NCBI): domain Bacteria; kingdom Pseudomonadati; phylum Pseudomonadota; class Alphaproteobacteria; order Hyphomicrobiales; family Rhizobiaceae; genus Rhizobium; species Rhizobium sp. LARHSG275. The sequence continues at coordinate 94,249 of NZ_JBIXJN010000018.1, forward strand.
ACGACGACGATCGTCAGCATCGGAGCGGCTGGGCAGTCGTCCACCGATCCGACGCAGTCGACGAGTCAGAGTGTCCCGGTCATACAATAGCTGGAATTGCCCGTAGATCTTAGCGCTTGACGCTTTTGTTGGAGATCGAAATTGCTATCGCCAGATAAACTTACGCCGCGTATCGACCCCTCCCGCGATACTGGAAACGAAGCTGACTTCATCGATTTCGACAAGCTCATCGCAATCGCCCGCCGACAGTGGCGGATGGTTGCGGCGTGCGGTTTCGCCTTCGCCATTCTCGGCATTGTGTATGTCCTGACGTCGGTGCCTGTTTACACCGCCGACACAAGTGTGCTGATCGACCGCAGCGATAGTCAAGTGATCAATCAGCTGGCGGCTTTCGGCCAGATGGACGATGACGAAGGTACTGTCCTCAGTCAGGTCGAACTGTTGAAGTCCGACACCATCGCCTATGCTGTCGTCGACAAGCTGAAACTCGTCGACAATCCGGAGTTCATGGCACCGAAAACCTCGCTCTTTTCCGTGTCAACGTTGAAATCCTTCATGAATTTTCGGTCGTGGTTTGCCGATGATGCAGTCGTCGCCCCCGATCCGGAAATGAGGCGGCGAGGCGCTGCGGAAACTGTCGCAGGCAATATCGATGTCGAACGCGTCGGCCGCTCCTACGTCCTTGACGTCAGTTATACCGCGCAGTCGCCCGGCCTAGCGCGTGATATCGCGGCTGGGATCGCCGACGTCTATCTGGTCGACAAGCTCAATTCGAAATACGAGGCGACACGCCGGGCCGGCCAATGGCTGCAGGAGCGTATCGAAGAGCTCCGGCAGCAGGCGCTGGACACCGACCTTGCGGTTCAAAAATTCCGCGGCGAGCATGGTCTTGTCGAGGCCGGATCCGGTACGCTGATTAGCGAGCAGCAGCTTTCCGAGATCAACACCCAATTGATCAATGCGCAGGCCGAGACAGCGAAGGCCGAGGCACGATATGCCCGCGTCAAGTCGATCATCGACGCCAAGCAGACCGATGCGATCGTCACGGACGTGCTCGACAGCTCCATTTCGAACGACCTGCGCAAGAAATATCTGGAAGCTTCCAAGCTCGAGACCGAAATTGAGGCGCGGCTCGGGCCCGATCACGTCCAGGCGGTTCGGCTTCGTGCGGAAATGGAAGAATATAAGAGGCTCATGTTCGATGAGTTGAATCGCATCGCCGAAAGCTACCAAAGCGAGCTGCAGGTCGCGAAATCGCGGGAAACTTCTCTGCGCGACAGTGTGACACAGGCGACGGGCGTTGCCGCAACGGCGGGCGAAACGCAGGTGCAGCTTCGCGAGCTGGAGCGCACGCGCGATACCTATAAGAATCTCTATCAGAGCTTCTTGACGCGCTATCAGGAAGCAATTCAACAGCAGAGCTTTCCGATTACCGCTGCGCGCATCATCACGACAGCGGAGACGCCGACGAAGCCGAGCGCTCCGAAGAGAGCTCTCGTCGTGGCTTTCGCAATGTTCGTGGGATGTGCATTTGGAAGTGGTATAGCCGCCTTCCGCGAATTCCGGGATCGGTTTTTCCGCACCGGCGATGATGTCAGGGACGTGCTCGATGTCGAGTCTCTCGGTGTCATGCCACTGATTGAAAATAGCGTCGACGATCCGACGCTCGTTGATCCCGGCAATCCGCGAAGCATCGCCAGGGGCGGGAAGACCACGACCTATGTCGAGGAGCATCCGCTCTCGGCATTTGCCGAGACGCTTCGAAGCGCGAAGATTGCCATCGACCTCAGTGCTGCCGACCAGCGCTGCAAGGTCATCGGTGTCGTGTCGAGCTTGCCCGGTGAGGGGAAGTCGACGACATCCATCAACTTTGCCAAGCTCCTGGCAATGCAGGGTGCGCGTTGCCTGCTTATTGACGGCGACATGCGCAATCCTGGTGCTACCCGGGCGATCGGCCGCCATGCCGAGGCCGGCTTGCTCGAGGCGATCGTCGACAGCCGCCCGCTCAAGGATCTTATCCTTCTCGATCCCAAAACAAAGCTCGCATTTTTGCCGACGGTGGCACGGTATCGTGTTCCGCATTCGTCGGAGCTGCTTGCGTCACGCGGTATGGATCAGCTTCTTCAAACGGCACGTCAAAGCTTCGATTATATTATCGTCGACCTGCCGCCCTTGGCGCCGGTTGTGGACGCACGCGCCATCAATTCGAAACTGGATGCGGTGGTTTTCGTTATCGAGTGGGGAAAGACATCGCGCAAGGTCGTGCAGTCGACGCTGCTGTCCGAGCCGGAGCTCTATGCGAAGTGCGTCGGCACTATATTGACCAAGGTCGACCCGTCGCAGATGAAGCTTTACCGGACATTCGGTTCGAGCGAGTATTATTATAAGCGGTATTCGCGATACTACACCGAAAGCTGATGTTCCGCGGTCAGGTCGTTTCGGTTACCAGGATCGCTTTCGTTATCGTCACCGTCGTCTTTGCAGTGCTGGCCGGTCGAGAGCTCTCCGCTTCGATAAGAACGGCCAGCATCTCGATCGTCGCCGAAAGGATCGAGCGTGGGGAGACCGTCGCGGATGATGTCGTGACCAAATATGCGTTGCGTAGTGTCGACGTCGTTGACGGACATTATTGTCGATCAGACATCGTGGCTGCTGGCGTAACCCTCGTTCTGGCGCAACTCGATCGGCAGAATGTTAATGTCAACTACGATGACTGGGCCGTTGCGGCGTCGAGTGCCCGCCAGTATCTGCGGTATGCGCTTTCATGCATGCCGACGAACAGCAATTTTTGGCTTCGCCTTGCGGCCGTGGAGTCGACAATTGCGGAAGAGCCGGTCGCGATCGCAGAGATTATGAAGCGTTCGGTCGTGCTCGCGCCCTACGACCAGGTGATGATTCTGACGCGGTTTTATTTCTGGAACGATTTTACCGATGCAACGCTTGCCGCGGCAAAGCGTGCGCTCGATAGCGATCTCACGACGATGCTGAAACTGGGCGATCGTTGCAGGGTCAACGCCACGATAAAAGAGATCAGCCCACAGCTTCGTCCAATCTTCGATCAAACCTGGACGAGAGTTGGAGAGGCTGCGACGGCGCGATTCCGACAGCGTTGCAGCAAGTAATCGCAATGCGGTTTTTTTAGCCGCATGCAAAGAATACCCAACGCCCTGAATTGGCGATCTTACGGGAATTATGAAGTATTGGTTTGCAAGTTTCGGCGGTCATGGCAGGTCGAAACATAGAAACTGCGCTCGAAAGTGTCGCGTCGCTCGCGATCCGTACGGGACTGGCTAACTAAGTTCGTAAGCGCTTCGTTATTGAAGAGGGCTTGATCTGACGGCCGGCCTTTTCCCAAATTTGTTTATCCGTCGGCGCAGAAAATCGTGAGATGGCTTGTCAAAGAGATAGTAGCAGGCGACGCCAACTACCATCAGCGCCAAGAATGTCAGCGTGAAAAGAAGCAACTGCTGGCTCAGCGCTATATCCCGCCGTTCAAGGCCAGCCTTGGAAAGCAAGTATTTGCAGACGGCGATTGTGATCGGGTGCGATAGATAAGTGGCATAGGAGGCGTCCCCGAGCATCTTTAGCCATTCGATCCGCCACACTCTGTGGTTCTTTTCGTAGGACAACGCCCCAAAGAGTATCAACGCCGCCGGAAGGCCCCACATCAAAACACGCCCGGCAGTGCCTTCCAGTGGCTGCATAATGAACGAAAGTGCGATGCCGATTAGGCCGGCAACGATGAAAAGCAGATCCGCGCCTCTGGTGAGAGAGCGGCCAGACTGGTGCCAAGCTGCTATCAAAATTCCTGCAGCAAACTCCACAAGCATAGGGGACGTGGCTACCTCGAATGGCGCATTTTTGAAGGGGAGCGCTCCAGCCAGGACGAGGGACACTAAGGTCAGGGTGATGCACGGTAGGCGGTAGCGCTCACGAAGCAGCAAGGAAAGCGAAAAAATCAAATAAAAGAACATCTCATAGTTGAGTGTCCAGCCGACATCCAAGGCAGGTACTATTTTTCCGCTTTGATCGTAATAGGGGATGAAGAACAATGACATAACAACCTGTAGTGGCTGCGACGTATGGTTGTTAAACGGTCCAGGTGATAATGTCACCCCGACAACGAACACGGCAGTGAAGAGCCAATAGAGAGGAACGATCTTTATCAAGCGACGCGCCAGAAACTCGCCCGGCCTCGTTTGTTTGTTAGCCGTTACGGACCACATTATGAAGCCGCTGATCAGGAAGAACAGATCGACGCCGGCGGCCATTGGTCGCCAGTTCCAGCCAAAGATTAGTCCAATGTGGAAAATGACCACGGCAGTGGCGGCCAGCGCCCTTAGGTACTGAAGCGAGTAGATCATCAAAGTCCCCGCGCTAATGAGAGACTCTTAAACCTGCCTAGCTTATCATTGTCAAGAAAGTATGGCCTCCCGAACACGACCGATATGGCGTCAACATTTCACATCGGCCGGGTACCCCCTGGTGTTGCTGGACAACACGGCAGTATGAGGCCCGATAGGCGATCGGGACCAGAGCGCTGTTTACACCCGCCTCGATTTTATCGGGTATTTCCGACAGACGCGACGCCGCTTTACATAAGCCGAATAGGAGCGCTGCGTAGGATGCCGGAACAAAGCGCGGCGCTATAATCCGATTCCCGGATGGAACATAATTCGTGCTTTTCTGGGTGTGGTCGTTTCGCGCCTTGCTGAAAGCCTCGATGCGATTTATCTGGTCGCAGACAGCTGAGCACCTATTCTCTTGAGGAGCTCAACTTGCATAAACGATGCCCGCCGTCTGCGCGGCGGGCATCGTTTATTGACTGGGTGTTGACGATCAGACGCTGGCGCCGGAAACAAAATCCGTGCCCGTGATATTGAGCGTCAGAATGCCGGCATCCGTGTGGCCTTCGCCGTCCGAGATCTTGTAATACTGGACGGTTTCCGTGACGTGATCGCCCGGAGCGATATCCGCTGCCAGATCATAGGTGAATGAGCCATCTGCCTTCACATGGAACGTACCGTAGGCGCCGGTGACGTCGGTCGTTGCGCTCGGATCGCCGTTTACAGCCTTGCCATCGAACTGACGGAGGAAGAGCTTGCCATTGTCGCCGGCAATATCGTTGTCCAGGGCGTTGCCGCCAATGACGTCGCCTTCGTTGAAGCTGTAGTGATCGTCGACCGCAATCGGCTTGACCTGGGTTACGCCTTGAATGTTCAGAGTGAACAGGCCAAAATCGGTATGACCGCTGCCGTCGGAGATCTTGTACGAGACCTTCTCTTGGATCAATTCACCATTGGTGAAGCCGATCTTGGCAGCGTCGCTCAGGACATAAGTGTAACTACCGTCAGGCTTGACGAAGAAGGTGCCGTAGTCGCCCTGGATCTCTGTGACCTGGCTGTTGCCGCTCTTGGCGCCAACGCTCGCACCGTCGAAGGCGCGCAGGAACAGATGTCCGTTATCGGATGAGTCGTTGGAAAGCAGATTTCCTGAAATGGCGTCAGTTTCCAGGAATGTTGCACTATCGTCGGTTGCGTGAACAGCCATCGGTTCTCTCCTTGAATTGTTCTTTGCTAGGTCAATTCTGACCTTTAGCGAGCCGCCCGATTAAGGATATCTTAATACTGAGAGTCAAGAGTGTAATTAACAGCAAGTGAACGTTTTTGGGGTGTATTGTACAATAATGACACACCTTGAACTCGCATAAGGCAATGAAACGCCAGGGGATTGTTACGTCTAAAATAAGAGAAAATGTCGAATGACAGATACGTATCCATTTTTCTTCAGGAGATAAGGATGTTTATGCAAAGGTAATTTACAAAAAAGACGCTGAGGTTCAGGTGTGCAGATGAGATATTGATATAATCACTACGGGCTATGACGTGACATCGCTGTATTGTTTCGTTTCCCGCTCGATCTCATGATTTTCGGCGAAGTGACTGATGTCGTGCTCTTGTCATATATGTTTATCGGGTAACGTTTCTTTCGAGGCGCAAGTTTCGCAAATTAATATGCGTGTCCTGGAAGATAGTCTTAATGTCACCGCTGATGTCAGCCAACTTATTCATAATTGTGCAGCGCAACTTTTTTTGCAATGCGAAATATGAGAGAAGCGAAGATAATTTGTAGAGGATGTAAGAATTATCGCGAGATAGAACGCATTTTAGTGTTCCATTTCAGGAGGCAGAGAGGGGTCCGCAGGTAAAAGATTTTCCAGTATCTTTGGGAGATCATGGCGTGACCATCTACTATGTAAATTCGGCAACGGGATCCAATCAGAATAGTGGGATGAGCGAGCAGTCGGCTTTCGCGACGCTTTCCGCAGTCGAATCCTTGAGGTTAAAGCCGGGAGACAACGTGCTGCTTGCCGCCGGAAGCGTGTTTAACGAACAATTCGACCTGAAATACTCCGGCACTGTCAGCTCTCCGATTACCATTGGTAGTTACGGCGTTGGCGATGCGCCGGTCATTCACAGTAGCAATGACGGCATCCACGGATCGAAAGCGTCAAACATCATTGTGGAGAACATCAAGATTGCTGATACCGGCGGTGGGGCGATATATGCGGGAAATGTCTCTAACTGGATCGTCCGCAACGTCGAGGTCGAAAATACCGGACTTGCCGGCAAGCCCGGTTCCGTCAATTTCCAGAGCAGCCAGAACATTACCATCGAGAACAGCAAGATTTCCGGGGTGAATGGAGACGGCATCTGGATGGATAGGGTGATTGGCGTTACCATCGTCAATAACCTGGTCGTTAACAGCCAAGGCGCTGCGGCGGACGCCGTTCAGTTGAACGACAGCAGCAATATCCTGATCAAGGGTAACCATCTGGAGCAAACGGAGACCAATAGCGCAAAGGGCGTTCTGGCGCTTGTTCGGGCTGTAAATGCAGTGGTCGAGGACAACACCGTGGTCGGCGGCGGTTTCGGGATAGGTGCCAACGCGGGCACGAATATCGCCATCCACAACAACGACATCTCGGGATACGGCGGCTATAGTTGGTCCTACGGTATCGGCCTTGGCGATCAGGGCAATGCGACAAATTACGATATCAGTGGAAACTATATTCATGACGGCGTCTGGGGCGTGTCGATCAGCGCTGCAGGTTACCCAAGTTATACACGCATCGATATCGATATTCATGGTAATGTCTTTGACGACCTGTCGTCTTCAGCGCTGAAGGTCGACAGGCCTGCATCCGGCTCTTTTCATGATAATGTCATCGACAGCGTGGTGTCGACGTTGACAATGCCGGTCGCAATTGCCCTCCAGAGCACCTTTTTGATCAACGATAATAAAACGCTGGAGCAAGCGCAGGCCGAACTCGACGCTGCGACTGGCAACACCCCGTCCAACAGTGAGACGCCTACCACGCCGGTTGTGGAGCCGCATGTCGAACCGTCAACACCGACGCAGACAAGCACTCCGGCGCCCGCGACCGAAGCGCAGGTTTCCACCGCACCCACCGTCGCCGTTCCCAAGATCGTCGCAGCCCATGACAGCCTGAAAATCTCGACGGATACGGGCAGCGCCTATCATGGCAACCTCCTCGAAAACGACAGCGCAATCAATGGAACCGTGCTGCTTCGTCGCTTCGGTGACAGTGCAGTGGATAAGCATGGCCTGACGCTGACCGGGAAATACGGAGTCATCCATGTGGAGAGCGATGGTGATTACACGTATACGGTCGATGCGGTGAAAATCGCCGGTCTCAGCGGAAAGGTCAGCGAATCCTTCCAATACAAGATTTCTGACGGCGCTTCTCACATCGATACCGACTCGCTCGGCGTTTATATCGATGTGGACGCGTTCCATAGCAGCCAAGCATCGCACCTGCTGGTTTGAATCACGCCAAAAAGAGCGCCGGCCCGCTGTTCAACATCTGAAAGCTTGATGATGAAGGGGTGTCGCGGCGGTCGAAGGTGCGGATAAAAAAATAGTTCCGCCGTTCAAAGGAAAAATGAACTATAGATTGAATTTAAAGTTAACGCCGGAGTAATCGTCGCACATATGCGCGCGATACGTTCATCTCTCTGCGCCGTTGTTGGGCAATTTGCGATTTTCACTTGCTTAGGTTGGTATATTTAGCGTAGCGTCAAGACAGAATCCCTGAAACCGCTCGTTATAAATTGGAGTTTTTGGCCACTTTTTGGTTGGATTCATGTAATAGGTCGTGGGCTTGCAAGCGGGTCCGGCGCCGGTGTCGGGGGTCCAATGCAGTCGTGTCATTGATCGGGCGTGGACCCGGAGCTGGAGTTGCGCCGGCATATTTGCTTTCGTGCGATGCGGTAAGAGAGGGATTATTTCGTGTTTCAGAATTCAGCAGCTGATGTCAGCGAGCCATCCAAAGCATTAAAGAAATGCAAGGGGGGGCTGGTTTTCATCGGAATAGCAAGCGCGCTTATTAATATCCTATACCTTACAAGTTCATTTTTTATGCTTGAGGTGTATGACCGGGTCATCCCTAGTAAAAGTATACCATCGCTGGTTGTCCTGGCAATACTTGCGTTAATGCTTTACTGTTTTCAAGGAGCGTTCGAGGTTCTGCGAAGCAGGATGCTTGTACGTGTTGCCGGTGCGCTTGACGAGATGGTGAACGGACGTGTGTTCCGCGCGCTGATCAAGGCTCCGTTGAAGGTCAAAATCGGCGGCGACGGGCTTCAGCCGTTGCGCGACTTCGACCAGATCAGAACCTTCCTGTCCGGTATGGGGCCGACAGCGATGTTCGATCTGCCCTGGTTGCCGTTCTATATCGTGATCTGCTTCCTCTTTCATCCGGCGATCGGATATATCGCGATCGGTGGATCGCTGGTTCTCGCTATCCTGACGTTCATGACCAATCAGGGAACGCGTACGCTCTCCAAAAAGCAGTCTGACTCCGCCAATATGCGGAATGCCTTCGCGCAGACCTCGATCCGCAACTCCGAGGTTATTCACGCCATGGGCATGGCAGGCACGATGGCCGAAATCTGGGACCGCAAGAACAGTGAATATCGAACGATCACCCGGCAGGCATCGGATGTCGGCAACGGATATGCGACCTTGTCGAAGATTTTCCGTATTGCTCTGCAATCGGGAACGCTCGCGACCGGCGCAATCCTGGTCATTCAAGGGCAGGCCTCTTCGGGAATTATCATCGCGGGCTCGATATTGACCTCGCGCGCCCTGGCGCCTGTCGAAGCGGCGATTGGAAATTGGCGTGGTTTCGTTTCTGCTCAGCAGAGTTGGGCGCGGCTTTCGAGCCTGCTGAAAACCATTCCTGAGATTCCAGCCCCCCTTGCGCTCGCGGCTCCTACCAAGCAAGTCACGGTCGAGGGCTTGGCGAGTGGACCGCCGGCGGGTCAGCGCCTGGTCATCTCCGATATCAGCTTCGGCTTAAGGGCAGGGAGCGCGCTTGGTGTCATTGGTTACAGCGCCTCGGGTAAGTCGTCGCTGGCACGGGCGATGATGGGCATCTGGCCGACCGTCAGAGGGTCCATTCGTCTCGATGGCGCAGCACTCGACCAGTGGGATGGCGACGCGCTTGGCCGGCATATCGGTTATCTCCCGCAGGATGTGGAGCTTTTCTCTGGGACCGTCGCGCAGAATATCTGCCGTTTCGCGAAGGAGATGTCGCCTGAGACAGTGGTTGCCGCAGCGAGAGCGGCGCGTGTTCACGATCTTATTCTTCGTCTACCGAACGGTTACGAAACCGAAATCGGCGAAGGCGGTGCTGCGCTTTCGGCCGGCCAGAGGCAGCGTATCGCGCTTGCAAGGGCGCTTTACGGCGAACCATTCCTCGTCGTGCTCGACGAACCGAACTCCAATCTCGATGAAGAAGGCGAGCGGGCGCTGAGTGCCGCGATCATGAGCGTGCGGGCGCGCGGCGGCATTGTCGTTGTCATCGCACATCGGTCAGGCGTTCTGGCAGTCTGCGACTTCGTGCTGATGATGCAGGAAGGCCGTATGATCGCGTTCGGTCCCAAAGAGGAAGTTCTGGCAAGGGTCAGCCGGCCGGAAGCGGCGCGTACGCCGATTGCCGAGCGCGTGGCTCAGCTTAAAGTCGTGGTCGACGGCATAAATGCGGCCGAATAGGCCAGAAGGAAGATTGTGATCAAGGTTATCAGTGAATCGAAACGCTCCCTCAATCGGCATGTTGCCGTCGTCGGTGTGTTGTCGATAGCCCTCGTTTGCGGCATTGGCGGTTGGGCGGCGACGTCAGAGCTGTCGAGCGCAGTCATCGGCGAGGGCGTAATCGTCGTCGACGGCGATGTAAAGAAGATCCAGCACCTGACAGGTGGTATCGTGTCGGAATTGCTGGTCTCGGAAAACGACCATGTGACGGCAGGGCAGGTCCTGATCCGGCTCGATGGAACGACGACCAGAGCGAACCTCTCGATTGTCGAAAGCACGCTCGCTCAGCTTTATGCGCGCCGTGCCCGTCTGAAGGCGGAACGGATCGGCGCCGAATCGTTCGAGGTCGAGGAAAACATCAGCGATCTGACATCCAGCACTTCCGCGCAGAAGCTTCTCGATGGCGAGCAGAAATTGTTCGACAGTCGCAGGACGGCGCTCATCGGAATGAAGAGCCAGCTGGCATCCCGCAAGGATCAACTGGCCGAGCAGGTAAAGGGGTTGGTCGTTCAGATCAACGCCACCAACGATTCCCTGGGCTTGATCGAACAGGAGCTTGAAGGCATTGATACGCTCTACAAGAAAGGCCTCGTCACGCTTCAGCGTTTGAATACGCTCAAGCGCGCCCGCGCCGATCTCCAGGGCAACAGCGGCCAGGAAATCGCAGCTAAGGCGGAGGCCGAAGGTAAGGCAATCGAGATCGATCGCCAGTCGATCCAGTTGGATGAGGATCGTCGTTCGGAAATTGCAAAGGACCTGACCGACGTCGAGGCGCAGATCGCCGAATATGAAGAGCGCCGCGGAACCGCAGTCGATCAGCTGCATCGTCTCGACATTACCGCACCGTTGACTGGGCGAGTTCACGAACTTTCGGTTCACACCGTCAATGGTGTTATCGATCCCGGACAGACGTTGATGCTCGTCGTTCCCGAAAATAACGAACTTACGGTCGAGGCGAAAGTCGCCACCCGCGATATTGACCAGGTTCACGTCGGCCAGTCAGTCGATGTGCGTTTCAGCGCTTTCGATCAACGCACGACACCTGATGTGAGCGGTGAGATTACCTCAATCGCCCCTGATATCGTCAAGGATGAGCGCACGGGCATTAGCTACTATCCCCTGCGCGTCAAGCCGAAAGCTGAAAGCATTGCCAAATTGAAGACGATAAAGCTCTATCCCGGCATGCCGGCCGAGGTCTTCATCAAGATCGGCGACCGGACCGTGATATCCTATCTGACGAAGCCGCTGACCGATCAGATGCAACACGTATTTCGCCAGGAGTGATTGGCGGCTGTTTCGGGTCGTTAGGAGCCTTAACGTCTCAAAGCAGCCGGTATCATCCGCCAGGCTGAGGTTGGATAGTTTCGCCTTGCCCGAAGGGGCATAAGCGGCCATTTCACGAAATTGTCTCAAGCCTGCTGCAAGGTCTCCCCATGATATGTTTGCTGCCTTGGCGAGGGGCGCCGACTGATAAGCGATCGGCTTATGGATTGGTTCTGTTTCTGGCGTGTCTGGTAATGTTTTCAGCGGTCAAAAACGGCCATGCCGATGGCGCTCAGCCGCTGAAAATAGTGGCTTTCGGCACATCCTTAACGGCTCGCGGGGGATGGCAGCCCGCTCTTGAGACAAGGCTTGCAGCCTGCCTGCAAAGGCCAGTGAAAGTCGAGAGTGTTGCAAAGAGCGGCGAGACGTCATTATGGGCCCTTACCCAAGTTGATCGCGTGGTTGCCGCGCAGCCGGATATCATCCTAATTGAACTCTACGCCAATGATGCAACATTGCATCGATTCGTGTCGCTTGCGCAAAGCCGAAAGAATATCGGCGACATTCTCGACCAACTCCAGCAGCGCCTGCCGCAAGCGCGGATCATTGTCATGGCCATGAATCCGTTTTCAGGATTGCGTGGGCTGATCCGCCCCTTCGTCAATAGCTATGTCTCTGCACATCAGGCGGAGGCGGAAAAACGTGGTCTGGAGTTTGTCGACCACCGGCCCAACTGGGAGCGTCTTACACCGGATGACCTGGCCACGGCAATTCCCGACGGCGTGCATCCTCAGCCCGACATGGCCTCCAAAATCATCGCGCCTGAACTCGTCAAACGTATCGCCGGCAACAATTGCGGAGAGTGAAAAGATTTCTCAAATCCGTCACAGATTTTGGCGGCTTCCAGGTCAGACGGCCGCAATATAGGTTTTCAAGTAGGTGACCAGCGAAGCCCGGCCGGCCTCCGACGAATCTTCGTGAGACGGGCTATCCAGCTCTTCAAGCAGATAGTTCCTGAGATCGTCATCGGTATGTGCGACGTAGATACCCGGTCGGCCTGCGAGCTGACCCACCGTGGCAAGCTGATGATCGTTTCGGTGCTCGCCGAGCGCCGCCTGTCGGGGAACGAGAATGATCGGCTTCCCAAAACGCTTGGCCGTGAGCACTGTACCAATTCCCGCATGAGAGACGATGACCGTTGCATCGCGAAAGACCTTATCGAAGTCCTTAGGCTCGATATTCTTGATCCATTTCATATTCTGTGGCGTGTAACTGCCTCTGCCGATCTGCGCCAGAACCGGTTTGGACAGTTCCTTTGCAAAGGTGTCGACAGACCTGACGAGGCGATCAAACGGCAGCTGTGTTCCGACGGTGACAAGGATCAAAGGACAGCTCCTGCGTAATGGGGGCCATCCGGCCGCGACAGATGTTGCCATTGCGTGAGCCAGAGCGTCGCAATATGGCCGGCCAATTTACCCGATAGGGACAGCTTCTCGACATTGGCGACGCTATCGATCCAGATCGTCCGCTTGCCCGTCAATTTGCCGGCAAGCAGGCAAAAAAGCCCAGGCGCCGCACCGGTCGAGATAATGACGTCTGGCCTCTGCTTGATGACGATGGAGAAGGCGCTGAAAAAGCACCGGATCGACATGGCAATCGAGTCGCGGCTGCAATCGGGAAGGACCAGTCCGTCCCGAATGTCGTATTTTGCAAGCAGTCCTGGGATGGTCGTCGCAAAGACGATATCGCAGCCCTCGAATGCACCGCGCATCGCCATCAGCTGCTCCCAGTGGCCGCCTCCTGACGAGGCAGCGAGAACCTTCAATTTTTTCTCAGTCATAGACAGGCGTCTCCTATGTTTGACCGATGATAAGCGCGAAAAACCATTCTACTCGAATAGCGGCTGTGTCACGATAGTTCAGTAGAAGTGTAGCATTTTTGGTCCGGTTGGTTGAAGCCTTGAAGTTCATGGACAGTCAATCACTCATGAGTTTTCATCTGCAAGATAATAAGGGTCAGAACTCTTCCAAGGGCGCTCTTGCAAACAATATCAGAGAGCGGCATTGGGCTTGTATTCCTGATATGCATGTCCGAGAATTCCATTAACCATGCCCGCACCGCGCAGAACATGGGTGAGGGCTCGCATGCCCCAATAGGGCGAAATCAAGATCGCCGGCAGCATGAGCAGTCCAAGCACGACTCTGGTGGCGCCATAGGCCGCGCGATAGATCCGGCGCTTGAGGTTGCCATGCAGGACCTCGCTGACTGCGAAGGTATTGCCGAGCCGGTATTGTCTTTGCAATACCCATTTCCAGGTCATCCGGCTGGCAGGAACGATATCATGGACAAGCGCCTTATCAGCCCAGAAAACCTGCATGCCACGGCGAATGGCCTGATTGAAGAACAGATAATCCGTGCCCCCGGTGAAGCGCATCTTCTCTTCAAAACGCAGATTCCATGAGCGGATCAGGGGATAGTCGAACATGACGTTGTTCGAGGCGGCATAAGAAATGCGTTGGCCGTCTTTGTTCTTCTTGCGCTCGAACACCCTTGCCTTGATGAAATATTCCGGCGGGTTTTCGGGATAGACCGGTTGGACGGGACCATAGACGCAATCGGCGCGGTTTTTCTTCCTTGTCTCCAGCATCGCGTCCAGCCAGCCGTCGACCGGCCATTCATCATCATCGAGAAAGCAGAAGAGGTCGGTGCCGAGGGGTGCTGAATCCAGCGCGCGATTGCGCGCAAAGGGTATGCCCTGGTTTTGTTCGATGACGTAGATCAGGTCGTAGGCACCTGTCTGGCCGAAACCCTCCACCGTGGCCTTTGCGCTGCCGGCCGCATCATTATCCACGATCACCATAGTGAGATGATAGGGGCGATCCGGATGCCTGACCTGGCGGGTCATCACGTCGAGCAGCTTGGCGATCCCGTCGAGGCGTCGATAGGTCAATACGCCGACGGCGATATTCAACGGTGCGGTGCCTGCTTCCGCGCCGACGGATGAATGCGGAAAAGTCTGTTGCTGATTCATGACTGTCCTCTCCGCAGCATATTTCCCAAACGTTTGCGCGCCGCCATCAAGGCCACTTCGGTCGCGGCAGCATCGCCGAACGGACCGCCGGCTACCGTGTTGCGAGCTTCGCCCCGGAGCTTCAGCAGCGATGTCGTTTCGGCAATGCCGCCGGCCACCAGGCTCTTGCCGAGTGTTTGCAGCCCGTCATAGCGGCGTGCCAGTTCCAGCCCAGTCGCGATCATGATCCGCGGGCGCAGCGTCTTTGCTCTGCTTGTACCCGTGTAGCGGTTCGACTCATGAATGCGCTGAAACGTCAGCGGTGTTTCGACGATCGCGCCGCGGCCGAGAAAGGCAGCGGCAAACTTGATATAATTGTCACTGAGGACGACGTCTGTCGCGACGGACATCGGCAGGATCTGGGACAGCAGGTGGCGGCGGAAGCTCAAACCCGATGTCGGAACCGGAAGCGAGGGAAAGCCGCCCCTGCGAAGCGTGTCCCGCTTGTCGAACAGTGTCACTTGCAGCGCTGCAGGAGGCTGGTCGCTTTCCTCGGTCGTCACCCGGTCGAAGCACCAGTCGATCTCGTTGCGATCGTAGATCTCGGCGATACGAGCAAGTTTGCCGGGTAGAAACGCATCATCGGCATCGAGGAGAAAAAGGATATCGCCGCTTGCGGCCGCAAAACCCGCGTTGAAGCTCGAGGCCTGGCCACCGTTTTCCTTCAATACCGTCAGGATCCGTTCCCCGTAGGAGGCAAGGATCTGGCGGGAATCGTCGGTCGATCCGTCGTCGACCACCACCACTTCGAACTCCGGATAATCCTGCTCGAGTGCGCTATCGATGCAGGCGCGTAGATAGGTCGCGTAGTTGTAGTTGTTGATCAGAACGGAAATTTTCATGCCCATCCCCTAGCGATTCGTAACCGGTATCGACGGTGCATACCGCCTTACGCCGGCTCTATAGCCGCGCATATAGTAGTTCTTCCAGATTGCCCAGAACCGCTTCCTCGAAGAGGGCGTGGGATAGAGCAGGGCGGCGCGCAACGCCCATTGCGCGCTCTCGATCCAAGTCTTCACGGGTACACCCGCGATCCGCGGTCCAGTTGGGACATCCTGCGGAAAGAGCGCGGGTACGCCGTATCCAAGTCGTTCACCGCGCTTCTGAACCCAAAGTTCATTCACGCTGGATGCGGGAATCCAGTGATGGACGACGGCCTCGGCGCAACGATAGGCTTGCACCCCGCGCGCCGAGAGGCGCATGATAATCTCCTGGTCTTCGCCCATTGCGAACAACCCTCCCGGTAGGGGTCCGAGATCTTCTCTATATCGAACGTCCGAACCGAGAGCGCTCCGTCGCACGATAGTGTTCGGTCCCCACACCTTCGTCGGATCGCAGGGCCCGCTGATCTGCTCGTCGACAATCGCAAAGGTCGATCCCATAGGAATCCATTCGAGCAGAGGATTTCCGGTCGGAAGATGCTCCCATTCGGCAACAATCCTGCCGCCAAAAATGCCATAGTGCGGGTTGGCATCCGCGCAAGCAGCAATTTCGCGAAGCCAATCAGGTTCGGCGCGTATATCATCGTCGGTAAATACGACAAGAGACCCGCCGGCTTTCTCAAGTGCGGCGTTGAGCGCGCTTGATTTGCCCGGCTGCGAATGTTTCAGGATCAAGATTGGCAGGCGCTCGCGATACGTCTCCAATAGATCCATTGTGTTGTCTCCGCTGTTGTTATCGACAGCAATCAACTCCCACTGATCAGGGGATAGATCCTGATGAACGAGGGATTCCAAGGTGTGCTTCAACCTGCGGCTTGCACCATTATAAGATGAAAAGACGACACTGATTTTAGGATCTGCCATGCCTCATGGACTCCTTTTCGAATCTACATTGGCGGGCCGCCTTATATCGATCGCCGGTGTAGTTTCTTGAAACGCCCTAAAACACCAGAAGCCATCTTGACCAACTCCGACTCAATCCCAACTTGCGATCGGCCACTCATCACCCAAAGCAAGGCGTGAACGCAGCAATAGACGCCGCCCCCAAGCAGGACGGTTTCGACAAGCATCTTGCCCGCGCCCAAATTGGTCGCTATCGGCGCCGAAAAATCTCGTAGCGTCAGGAGTGCTAACACCATGGCGCCGCCGCTGACCCATGACCGCCAGGTCACGAGCAACTGCCGCCATGGACTAAGCCCGGTCAAGGATCTGACGATATAGAAATTGACAATCGACACCACTACGCCTCCGGATATCACTCGAGCAACGAGCAAACCAACGAGGCCAAAGAAATAGAGGCCAGTCAGCACGATCGGCACTCTAAATATGAGGAGTACGATGCCTCTGTTGAAAAGAGTTCGGGTGGCGCCCAGAGCATAGGCAAGAGCGTTCGAGGGGCCGAACACGATCTGCATTCCAAGTACCGGTGCGATAAAGTGAATAACAGTGACGGCAATAGACCATTTGGGTCCGAGCGTCAGATACACGAAAGGCTCGGCCACCAACGCAAGGCCGACACCCATCGGAAAGCCGATCGCGAAAAGAGAAGCCTGACTTTTCTGGAAAGCTTCATTTAATCTCGCCTTGTCTCCAGTCAACTTTGCAAAACTGGGAAACAGGACTCGTTCCAGCGGCTGAAACGCGGATTGCGTAATCATAGCTGCGATATTGTTGCCGACATTATATGCGCCAAAGCTCGAAATTCCGAGCAGGCCGCCGGCAAGGAAGTTATCGAAGCGATTCCCGATAATCGTAACGAATTGATTTAGCGTAACCCAAACTGAAAAGTTGGTAAGTTTTCGCCACGAGGACAATGTGAAGTGGGGAATATAAGGCGCCCTAATATAAGTCGCGACAATTCCGGTAGTGGACGCGGCCACCGCACCTGCGACGATTGCCCAGTAACTCTCGGTAAACCAGGCGACACCGACGGCTACGACCAGTTGCGCGGTATAATTCAACGCCTCGTTTTTGGCGACCGTACCGAAATCGAGTTCCTTCGCGAAGGTTACGTAGTAGGGACTTCCTAGTCCGCTAAAAAGCGGGCGCACTGCGAGGCCCGTGCAAACGCCAATAAGCCTAGGGTCGTTATAGAGGTGAGCCATAACAAACCCACTGATCACCATAACAATCGCCAGCAAAAAGCCGCGAATTGCACTCAGCGTAAAAGCAGTATGGAAATCAGCCTCCTTGTTATCCTGATGATGAATGAGGGCATTTGCCAGAGACAAGTCCGTCACTGATGTCAGGATAATAAGTAATGTCGTGCCCAGCGCCACAAGACCAAAATCTGCGGGCACGAGGATACGTGCGAGGATTATCGTCATCGCCAGATTTGCGAGGCGGCCATAGAAGACACCTGTCATCAACCAGAACGACGCTTGGAGTGTCTTCGCTCCTATCCGCTTGGGTGCATTTGTCATGATGATGCCTGCTCTACAAATTTTGCGTCAATTTTTGCGTCATGCAACTGCGACGACAAGGATGCCTGGATGAGTGGGCCTGCCGACCAAGCCGATAAAGACTGTTCACGAATCTTTGGCGCGGCAGCTTGAAAGAATTCATCCAGATGCTCGGTGAATTCGAGTACGCGTTCGGTAAAGCTCACGGGTTCGATGTGCGATATGTCTGTTACCCATTGGCTCTGAGACAGACCGTTGTACAGTTCTGTGGTCTTGAATTCATATGAGATTGGAAGCACCGGCACCCCGGCACACAATGATAAAATAGCCATGTGCATGCGTGTGGAGATCACGAAATCAAAATCGGCCACTTTTTTGAGGAGTGCATCGGGGCCATAAAACCCTGAATCAACGGAGACCGATTTTTGTGTCTCTGCATCCAATTCGTTAGCAATCCCCTGGGCGACAATGGAGTCATCATAGTGGTACTCGGCAATGCCCTGGCACGTTGACAGAAACGTGACCTCTGCATTCTTTGTCTTCACCAGCGCTACAACTGCTTGAGAGATTGCATTTCTGTATTGAGCCATACCTTGCTGTGGCGAAAGTCCGTCAAAATGTGCCCAGTCACGGACGGATATAGCGACCTTGAGCTTTTTTGATCCCCCTGATTGCGGGCGCGCTGATAGACGTTCCATATCTGCAAAGGCGAAAACGCTATCTGACACAACTTTAAGACGATCATGCTTCACGCCGATAGCGCGCAAGTTACCTTCGGATTTTACATCTCTCAAAAGGGTAAACCTGGCTTGATCGATGATAGATTTAATTCTGCTCTGGTTTTCCCGTTTGTTGAACGGGCCGAGTGACTGCGTAAACAATACCAGCGGCTTTCCAAGCATTAAATCCTTTTCGAATTCTTCAAGGCGAGATGAAATATCGTAGTGCTCAACGAGGTATGTCCCTCCTGTGGATACAATAAGGTCTGCCTTGGCGTAGAGTTCGATATTTTCGCGAACTTGCTTGTTCAGAAGCGGACTCCAGCCGACGCTTCCATTATTTCGCGCCGAACTCAGCAATCTCCGAAACTCATGCTTTTTTAAACGGTCGATATTGCGGCGCAACCGTATCGCGAAGCGCTTCCCAACGAATGGGAGCGAAATCGATGGTGTTGCTGTCAGAGTTGTTGTCAGCGGTCGAAATCTGATGTCAGGATAATATCGCGCTGCAACCTCTGGGTTACTGTCAAAAACGACAAATTCACTTTTCTCACCGAATGCGCGTCGCAAGATCCGCATTATTGCCAGCGCGATCGCCGCATCACCCGCGTTCAAACAAACGGTATTTTCTATCAAAATCAACATGACGACCCATCAGATCCTTTTGTTTGAAGCCATTAAAGCACTTGCTTAAATAGCATCATCTTATACTACTCAGAGCTGCGAGGAGTTTTTTGGCCTGCTTTTCTTCGTTATAATTTTCTTCGATAATATTTCGTCCTTCGCGTCCCATCGATGCGATCTTTTCGGGGTTCGCCGCAAGTGTTTGCATTGCCGCGCTTAAGGCCTCAACATCGCGTTCAGGGACCAGCAGACCGGACTTTCCGTCTGCGACCAATTCCGGGATACCGCTGTGATGTGTGCTAATAACGGCAAGGCCTAGAGCCATGGCTTCCATGATCGCAACTGGTATGCCTTCCATATCGCCATCGGCAGCCGTCACACTCGGCAGTACGAATACATGCGCTTCATCCAGGAGCGTGCGCACCTCGTCATGCTGAAGGCTTCCGTGCAAGACGAGACGGCTGCCTAGCTGATAATGATCGGCGAGCGCGCGAATGCCATCGAACAGCGGGCCTGATCCGATCAAGTCGAGGCGGATGTCGAGATCGGGCTGGCTGGCGACCAGTTGGGCAAATGCCTCAAGGATATAGCGGTGTCCTTTCTTTTCGGTCATACGGCCCACTGAGATCAAGCGTAGTGGCTGGTCGGACCTTTTCACCCTTTCCCTGAAGCGAAAGGCCCTGCAATCGATGCCAAGGCGCTGGGTGCGGATCTTCTCTGGCGGCGCGCCGAGTTCGATCAAACGGCGGTGCCAGAGATCGCTGATCGGCAGCAGAAGGTCTGCTTGCTCGAAGAGATCGTGGTATAGGTCGGCGCGCTTGTCCTGCATATATTGGGTAAGGTCATAACCATGAAAAACCACTGAAAGCGGCGCTGTGCCGAGTCCGAGCTTCTTCAGATCCGCCATGAATTGACCGGCAGGACCAAAATGGCAGTGGATCACCGGCCTCTGGCTTTTCGGTTGCAGTTTGGCAGCCACCTGGAGCTTTAGCGAAAAGGGCATTTCGCGCAAACCATTAGCCCGATTTTTCATGCTGGCACGGAGTGCAGCGCCAATGCCAACACCGCATTCCGTCATTGCTCGAGCAGCTTGCAAGACCCTTCTGGATCTGCGGGGGCGAACGCCCGGCGACAGCACAAAATCTACGGCGTTCGAGAAGCCATATTTTGCCGGCAGATCGGACGCCCCGACTTCCGCGTGGCGCAATGCGACAACCCGCACAGTTGCCCCCTCATCACGAAGACTGCGCATCTCATTGAATACGAAGGTCTGGCTGAGCTCCGGATAGTTCAGACTGAAATAGACAACATTCAACTCGGTCGTCATCGTATTCATCAGCGAACACTGGCTCCCTGTATGGTTTCCGAATAAATTCTCTCGTAGTTTGCAAGCATCGAATCCATCGAAAACTGCTTTGCACGGTTACGGCAGTTCTCGCGCGACAACTGGCTCGCCTCAGTGAAAATCTGCTTGAAATTCACGCTCGCATTCCGCTCGACGAAAATGCCGCTGTCCTTGTCGATGATTTCGGGTGCCGCACCGCTTTGATAAGCAACGATCGGCGTCCCACAAGCCAGTGCCTCCACGAAAGTCAGGCCGAAGGGTTCATCCCATTCAGGCAAGAATACCGCCACCGACGCTTTGCCGATGGCAAGTGAAAGCTCGGAATGATCCGCCAAACCATGATAGACCGCGCGTTCAGGATCCAACAGCGGTTTCACCATACTCTCGAAGTACGACATGTCTTCTGCCAAGCCGTATAACGAGATGGAAAATCCTGCCTCCAGGGCAGCTCGCACCGCCATATGCGGCGCCTTCTGGCGATTTATTCGGCCATACCATATGGCCGTTCTCTTCCGATCGGGTTGTTCGCTGAAATGCCAGCCATTTAGATCAACGCCGTTATAGGCGACCTTGCTTTCGATATAGGGGCGCCAAGATTCTTGTAGAAATCGCGAAACGCAAACGAAATCCGAGCCCTTTCTAGACCTGGCGGCCTTAGCGCCTTCAACCACTTCCTTGAAGACGGGCGTATGGATCGTCGTCACCACCGGAGCGCCCAGGCGATGCGCATTCGCTAGGGGGTATTTCGATAGTGAATTGTTGTGCACGATATCGAATTTGGAAGCGCAGACCACATCGATCATGTGCGAATATGCTTGATCCGCGATCCGGTTTCTTTGAAAGCGCCGATATTTTTCGATCCACCGCCCGTCATGTTTCTGCAGGCGCTCAGAATTCAGTACGGAGCTATCCACGATCGGGTGCAGAGGCAGTGAGCTATCGCTATCTGATGCGGCGAAAAGTTTTACGTCATGCCCGCGGCTGACGAGCCCGCGGGTGAGGAACCACAATTGTGATTCAACGCCTCCTCGAAAAGGCTTTCCGATCGGATGCTGGATGGGTGCGATAATGGCAATCTTCATGCAGGATCGCCTTTCAAGGCGCCCCGGCTATCCTGCCCTAAAGACCTAATTTTCCTAAAGTTTCCAAGTCGCCTCCGATATTCCCATGCGGCTTTGAAACGCGTTTCGGCGTCGCCCATCCATCGCAGGAGAAAATATCTGAGAAAGGCATAAGCCATAAGCATCGTGGACTTGGCCGGAATTCCGAATACAAAGAGGGGCTCCTTGAACCAGGCGGGCATCGTCACTGGCTGTCCCAACCCGTAGCGCTCCGCGCGCCCCAGTATCCATTTCTCGGAAAGATAATCAGCAGGGACGATGTGCCCGACAACGGCAGCATCGGTATGGTATGCCTTGGCATCGATACCGATGGCAAACATCGTATCCTGCCCCATTGCATATTGGGCAACACTCGCATTCGGCCCCAATCCGGCATTGGTGCGGTAGGCGTCGCCCAGGCTCGCTCGACGATAGGCGCAATTGGGACCGTGGACCCAGGCACTCGGTATTTCGCCCACCGGCACCTTCGAATTGTCGGCATAAAGGATATTGAGTGGCGCCCAGCTCAGAACCCATTCTGGAGGTGTCACGTCCCAAGCGGGCTTGATGAGGCCACTGAAGATATTGAAGTCGTGCCTCTCTTCCGACACCCGAAGAAACGTCTCAACCCAATCTGATTGGGGGATAACGTCATCATCAGTAAAGATGACAAGATCACCATCGAGATGCTTGAAACCGGTTTCGAGCGCATTTTCCTTTCCCTGCCTGGGCTCGAAATAGATCTCAAGCGGCAGCCGGTCCAGAAAGGCGTCGAGGATTTCGCGCGTATTGTCCTTGCTGTTGTTGTCGACGGCCACGATCTTCCACTGATCGCGCGGAAGCGTCGTCTTGGTCAGCGCCTCCAACATCCGGGGTAGCGTCTTTGCGCCATTATAGGTCGAAAAAAGGATGGTGACCTTTATCGTGCTCATATTGCTCTCTCAGACGCGTCCGAAGGCCGCTCAGCTTTTCTGGAATTCCGCATCGGGACGGTAACCACTGTCGGGATCCATCCGGCCGTAGCGGGAGATTATTTCGATGTCGCTGCGGATGATCTTTGCAGGGTTGCCTGCCACGAGCGAGCGCGGTGGAATGCTCTTGGTCACCACCGAGCCCGAGCCGATGACGCATTCGTCGCCAATCTCGATGCCGGGCAGGATGATGCTGCGGGCGCCGATGAAGCAGCGTTTGCCAATCCTCGTGTGAAGGTAGAGCCCGCGTGTGAGGTCGTGGGTCAGAATAGCAGCCTCAAAGGCAACGTAAGTTTCCGCGCCGATATGCAATCCCCTCGGGTTGGTCTTGTCGAAACGCACGCTCAAGGAAAAGCTCGCCGTCGGATCGATATCCATTCCCCAGAATTTCGTATAATAGAGCCACTTGGCCTTCACAAATCCGTTCCGCAGTGGCCGAAATACGTTCAGTCCCCACTTCGGCTTTTTTCCTGTCTGCACCATCAAGTCCGACCCCGGCTGGAAAATTCGTCTAGCACGGAACTGTAATAGTCCTCGAGCGTCCCCGTCTGACGACGTAAGTCGAAGCGCTCGGCCACCAGAAGCGGTGCCCGCGCGCTAAAGGCTGTCCACAGGGTCTGGTCGTTGAGCAGTCTTCCGACCGCGTCCGCCATTCCCGCGACATCCCGCTCCTCCACGAGATAACCAGTTTTCCCCTCTTCGATCGCTTCGCCGACGCCTCCCGAGCGAAATGCGACGACCGGAGTACCGACGGCTTCCGCCTCGAGATTTGCGAGGCCGAAAGCTTCGGCGTGACCATTGTCGAGGGTCACGCTTCCATGGAGATAAAGCTCCGCACTGGCGAGCAGATCTCTTATCTCAGTCTGCGACAGATTTTCATGGATCGTGACGCTTGGCAAGGAACGACGCGCCAGTGCTTCGATTTCCTCCTTCAAGGGACCCTGGCCGACCATGACGAATTCGACCGGGGTGCCGGCGGCAGCCACACGCGAAAGCGCATCGATCATGAAACGATGGCCCTTATAGTCGACGAAGCGGGCAATTGAAACCACGAGCCCTTTTTTTCGGGGGCGGGGTTCCATTTTGAAGAGATCGAGATCGATGCCGATATGATGGCGATAGACGCGTTCGGCTGGAAAGCCGAGGGCCAGCAGCCGGTCGCGGATGAAATCGGAAACGGCGATGTTCCAGCTGTTCCAGCCGGCCATCTCGCTCCGGCCCTTGGCGAAGAAACGCACCTGATTGAAGCCGCCGGGCTTTTTGGGGTCGCCGGAATAGGTGGCATCGAAGCCGTGGAACGTCGTGACGAGCGGCTTGCCGGCGGCCCGGGCCAGCGGGCCAATGACATAGCCGTTCTTACCGAAATGGGCGTGAACGAGATCGGCTTTGCCGATCGCAGGAAAGAGGAAGGGAAGGCCGATCTGCGGGATTTTCAGCAGCAGTTCACCGGCCCGCGCAATGGGAGACCGACGGATATCATGAACCGGAACAGTGGATTTTTTTGTATGCGCCGAAGAAATTCGCGAGCCGGCAAGAATTTCAGCTTCGAAAGTACGAAACGCTACCGCCTGGTTGAGAACAAATGCCTGGCTGGCAGGCAAAAATTTTTCCACATAAATAACGGCTTTTTTCATGAATCTGTTCGCGTCTCCGTTGTCTTGTGCATCACATCGCCTCTATTGCCCGCCGGACACCGTCAACCGCACTTCTTGGCGCATTATTTTCGTCGTAAAGATTAACACGCTTCGTGCAAGCGGCGGCGGGATCGGCCGCTTTCTCATCGCGCTCGCCGTATTTTTCCGACATGCCCCATACTGTCACGCCTTTCAAGTCGCCATGTTCGGCCGCCACGGTGATCACGTCACTGAAAATATCGGCGTAGGATGCCGGCGTGAGGGCTTTGTCGCGGTTCAGGAAGTGGCAGGACGCATCCAGTTCGGTGATGAAAACGCCGACACCCATGTCCTTCAACGCCGCGCAGAAGCGCCCCATTCCTTCCGGATCGATCCGGTCGAGTCCGGGGCGGAAATGCGCTTGCAGCCCCACCGCATTGATCGGCGTTTTTTTTGCCACGAGATCCTCGACGATTTTCAAGATGCGCGCGCGCTTCTGTTCGAACACGTCGGATTTTTTCTCCAGATGCGTTTCGTTGAGTACCAGCGTTGCGTCGGGATTGGCCTGGTGCGCCATGTCGAAACTCATACGAATATAATCGTCGCCAAGAAGGCGTCGGAAAACACAATCCCGCAGATCCGGTGCATCATACTCCAACGGTTCGTTGACCACATCCCAAGCATCGATCGAGTTCTTATAGCGAGTGACAACCTGTTTTATATGACGGTTCATCGCCGCCTGAATGGTCTTTGCGTCCGTGATATCAGACACCCAGCCCGGGACGCGATACCAGATCAGCGTATGGCCATAAACCTTCATGTTGTTTTTGCGTGCAAATGCAACCATGCGGTCGGCACTGCCGAAGCTGAAAACGCCTGGTCTCTTTTCCGTCGCATTCCACTTCAGCTCGTTTCGCGGCGTTATCGAATTGACGTTGTCGATGTAGATCTCGGAAGCGATTGGATCGTTGATGTTTTGCAGGTCGATTGCCGATCCGAATCGGAACGACTTCTTGTCGGCAAGGGCGCGTAAGCCTGCAGCGGCAGGCACCTGTGCCAAGGCCTGGCCTGCACGAACATATAACAGCGCGAGCGGAAGCGAGGCGAGGAAACGTCTTCTATTCATTCTATCTCTCTCTGTTAGCTTTTTCATGTCCGCGGTGGAATTTGAAGGACCGAGCTCGTGGGCACCGATCCGCCAGGGGATTCGCGTTCAATTCAGCAGGCTAATGCAACCTCAAATATACTTTCCCGGCAGGGACATTGTCAGTGTCTGCAAGACTTTTCAGCATACTCCAAGATATAGACCGCTGGGGGAGGGCGCCGGTGATGTAAGATTGGTCTAGCTATCTGACGAGCTATTTTTATATGGCATTTCAAAATGCAGTTTTTTTTATGGCGACCGTTCGAAACCATCTATCTCTTCTCGATGACCGGCAGTTCGCTGCCCTTGTTCTCGGCATCGTCGGCGTCATTTTCCTCCCGTTCGCAGTGATCGTCAGAATGTCGTGGCGGCTGTGTCGATCGGAGATCGTCATTCGCTCGCTGAACGATGACCTTGCGCAAGTCACACAGGATCTCAATGTCGAGCGTGTCTGGCGCCCGGCGGGTGGGGACAGCACCGAACGGCCGAGTGCGGACAGTTTGAAAGAGCTCTACAAGATTCTGGCCAGACATCATGACGATGTAAGTCACATGGCGTAACAGGCCGGCGCTTGGGGTGAAGCCAGAAATCGACAAACATGTTCGCCTTTCTCCAGGTCGCGAAGATGCTCTATCTCATTGTTCTCGCGCAAGTCCCATGAGACCGCACAGATTTGCCGATGCGAGGATTGAAAGAGTTAAAGCGTCCTTTGTGCGTCTGAAACGACGCACGGGGCTCTAATGCGGATGTTCCCGACTTTCTGCCGGGGCCTCGGCATCGGGAGGCCTGGAGACTGCTTCCGGTTGGGGGCTGTCTGTCTCGACCGCGGGGTCCGGTAATGGCAGCCATATTCTGCCGGAAAAATAATTTCTCGTTCTTTTCTGAGCTCCTGAAGTCGCATCCAGCGAGAGTGTGAAATTGTAATTCCCGGGATTGAGCACCTCGCGGGTGAAGCTGATGCTGGCTCCGAATCCGTCTTCCTTGATGTCCCTCAGATTCTTGATCGCGTTCAGGGTTTCGTGAAAATCGAGCCACTGCGGTTGCCGCAGCATGATTTCGAAAATTCGCAGAATGCCGGGATCGAGCTGGCCATTTCGATCAGTCTCGGGATTGATGATTTTCACGCGCATATTGTTGATCGTGCCGGCGGCGTTGCCGCGAACGATGACGAAGATGGACTTTGGGAGCTGATCCTTTTCCCGCTTGCCGCTCTGCTCGAAAAAGCACTCGAACGTATCGGCGTTGAAGCTCGCCGCTGCCCAATCGCTGGTCTCGATGCCGGCATTGCGCAGTGCCGCACACATCGCGGCGCCGGATATCCGCCATGTCCGTAGAAAAGTCGACGCGGCCTCTACCATCGGTGGTTCGATGGCATGCAAGGGAAGCTTAAAGCTGGCTGGGGGCGTCGGGCGGGGAAGGGGTTTGGGTGGAGGCGGCCTCACCTCATGGGGAAAGAGATCGAAACCAAAATAATGGCTGACTGTCTTTAAGTGTTTCATGTCGTTGGAAAGCAGCACCGTCCCCATGACCAGTGAGAGGGAAATCGCCAGCAGCAACCAGAAGACCACGGGAATCCGCGGTTTTCCCACCGGCTGTTTCGCATATGCGGACGACGAATTATCAGGCAAGCTTGTCTTCTCCGGCGCGCGAGAAGGGTTTCGATCGGGCTGGCTAGAGCATTTCCGTTTTTCTCCAAGCCACGGAACCCTCTATCTTTTTGTTTTTGCGCAACTCCGGACACAAACCGCTGCGCACTTTTGCTGGAATTGCTCTAGATCCAGCATATACATTCAGCCGTTAAATATCTTTGGCTTCGTGTCGGCAATTGGGCACCTTTGTGCCTCGTCATCAGGAAGGCGCGCTGCATATTTTGGATACCGGCTTCGACAATGTTCGTTTGAATATGTTGGAAGGATTGCCGTTTTCGCCAAGTCGATGATCGCTGTTGCGCAAAAGCCTCTTAGACACGGCGTCGGAGCGGCGCTGGTTTCGAACGGGATTCGTCCGCTGCGACATGCGCGATAGCAGCACCGCGCCAAATGGCACCCCGTTGCAATAATCCACAAGTTGCTTTTACTGGTGCACGGCTGAAAAAAAACCCTTACGAAATATTTACTTTTAGTTGCATTCTTGCTTAAACTCTCCATTATACAGCTGGGCGTGCTGATAACGCGGGAGACTAATTCACATGAAGGCTAAATCGCCGAATTCGATCGACGTCTATGTTGGCAACCGCGTGAGAGTTCGGCGGAAGACGCTCGGGATGACCCAGAACGGCTTGGCCGAACTTCTCGGCATTACCTTCCAGCAGATCCAGAAATACGAAAAAGGAACGAATAGAATAGGCGCCAGCCGCCTTCAGCGCATATCCGAGATTCTTCGCGTGCCCGTCGGCTTTTTCTTCGAGAACGGCGGCGCCGGACCAATCGAGGGCGAGACGAGCGAATTGAACAAGTTTTTGTCCTCGAAGGAGGGGCTGGCGCTCAACAAGGCATTCATCGCCATCGAGGACCCGAATATCAGGCAAAAGCTGGTTGCGTTAGCCAAAAGCCTGGCAGCCGCGGGGTTGCCTGAAAGCGACAGTGAGTTGCACGATTCGGTTGTGAACAGCTGAGGACGGATCGTGCTCCATCTGCAGACATTCGGCGATCTGCGGTTGATCGAGACGAATGGCGACCCGGTTCGTTATCCGATCAAGGGCCTGTTGATGATGGCCCATCTCTATGCCGGCGCGGACCATGAACTCAGCCGTTATGAATTGGCTCAGTTTCTATGGAACGACGTCGAAGCTGACCTGGCGCGGCTCAATCTGCGCAAACTGCTTTCCCGCATCCGCGATACAGACGGCGGTCGCGCGGAAATGCCCTTCGATTTCACCGCCACCACGGTTCGTCTCGACACGCAGGCAGTTTCCAGCGATCTGGATATCTTTCGCACAGGCGGTTCGCCGCTGGAGCGGCTGAACGCGATCGCCGAACTGACCCAGCGCGGCTTCATCGGAAATATCAAACCAGCGACAAAGCTGATAGAAGCGTGGATCAGGGCGCAACGGGACGCTCAGGCGCTGCAGTTGCGGCAGGCACTGCTGGATGCGATGCCGGACGCGCAAAAGCCCGGCGCGGCGCGCACCATTTCCAGCGCCGCCCTGCAGATCCTCGAACGGGATCCGAATGACGAGCAGGTCAGAGCCTTGCTGCACCGGCTATCCGGCGGTTCGTCCCTCAATGAGAGATTGCCGAACGGCGACGACCATGCCCGGGTACAGGTGAAGCGGTCAGAGGCCGGTGGTCAGACAGCTGCCGACATCGAACGTATATCGCCGATACCGCTGATCTTGCCTCGCCTGGTGCTGCTTCCTCCGACATCGAAACATGCCGATGCCGGACTTGCGCTTGCCAACGCCCTGATCGAAGACGTTACAATCGAACTCTGCGCGCTACGAAACATTTCCATCGTCGCGCCGCATACGGCCGGCCAGATCCGCCGCGATTCCGAGAAGGCTGCCGTGGTCGCGCGTCATTCGATCGCCTATCTTCTGGATACGAGGCTCTCCGAAGAGGGATTATTCGCGCAGCTGGTTTACTTTCCCACGGACGAGATTATCTGGGCCAATCGCTTTGCGATGACGCCCGATATATTGCCACGGCAAAGACGGTTGATCGCGCAGCAACTGACCTTATCGGTGGCCCGCGAACTGGCTGAAAACGAGGAAGAGCGACTACGCTTCGAAGCCAACCCGAAAGCTTATCATTCCTATCTCGTCGGCTCGAGCCTGATGAGCAGGTTGACGTTGCCGCATATCCGCCGGGCAAGGAAGGCATTCAAGCAGTCCCTGTTGCATAAGCTGGATTTTTCTCCGTCATTTACCGGGCTGGCCAGGACCTTCACCAGCGAGTGGCTCGTGACGGCGCAGGGAAACAACGAACTGCTGCATCTGGCCGAGCAGAATGCGCTTCGGGCCATCGAGCGGGATCCAGAATCGGCGGCGGGTCATCGCGAGCTTGGCGTCACCAAACTCTATCTCGGCGATGTCGATGCCAGTGTCGCCGCACTTCATCTGGCGGAAGAACTCAGCCCGCATTTTGCCGACGTCATCTACAGCCATGCCGACACGCTGGTGCATGCATCCCGCCCGGGCGACGCGCTCGCCAAGATCAAAAAGGCGATTTCGCTCAATCCGATTGCGCCTGACGCCTATCTCTGGTGTGCTGCGGGAGCGAGTTTCTTCCTGGAACAATACGAGGAGGCCATCGCCTATGTCGAGGCGATGAAAGACAAAGCGCCGGCCCATCGCATTGCTGCGGCCAGTTGCGCAATGATCGGCGATCGAAAACGGGCGCTTTTCCATCGGCAACGGGCCGCAAGCATCAACCCGGCCTTCGACGTCGAGAAATGGCTCGCCATCGTTCCCTTCAAAGAGCATTGGCAAAAAGAGCTGTATCGGGAGGGCCTATTGAAGGCCGGTTTTTAACAATAGCTTAGAGGCATTACATGGCGAAAGCTGTCATTGTAGGTATACCCGGTGAGGCGGATCTTTGGCTTGCCGATCTCGGCGCAGGTGCGGTCAAGCCTCTCAATCCGACGGGGGATTTGGCGACCGCGAACGACCTGCGCAAAGCCGGCGGCACATTTGTGAAGGACGTCGACCTTGCCGTTGCCGTCTCGTCGGCGCAGGTTGCCCTCTCCGGTCACGTCGACGGCTGAGCCGGCATTCTGACGGATCGGTCCATATATTCCGACAGGATCATGTCGCCGCGAGAAACCCTTTCCCGCGTCGAACCTCTTTTGGCCGGGTTCGGCATTACCAGGGTTGCGCGACATACCGGACTGGACGACATCGGAATCCCCGTCTGGTGCGCATATGCCCCGAATTCCCGCTCGATCGTGATTGCCCAGGGAAAGGGCCTGACCGATATTGACGCCAAAGTATCCACTATCATGGAAGCCCTCGAACGGGCGGTTGCCGGCGAACCCGCCGTCGATCTCGTCCACGGCACCTCTTCCCGTCTGCAGGCGATGGGATGCAAGACCGACACGCTGAACTGCCTGACCGCTCTTCATAAACCCGATCTTGGACCGGACGAGGAGACGGAATGGGTTGCCGGCATCGATATCCTCACCGGCGAGGAGGTCTATGTCCCCTTTGAAGCGGTGGTGCTCGACCGCACGCGTGACGCGCGATACTGGATGTCTTCAGACGGCCTGGCGTCGGGAAACAATGCCGAGGAGGCGATCTTTCATGGCGTTCTGGAGCGTATCGAGCGTGACGCCCATGTGCTGTGGCAGGTGGGCGCGGAAGCGGATCGTTATGCCGGCTGCGTCGATCCCCGCGGCTTCCAGGACGTCGCTTTGGACGGGCTGATCGACAAGATCGAAACATCGGGATTGGCGCTCAGGCTCTTCGATATCACCAGCGACATCGCAATCCCCTGTTTCACCGCCATGCTGGGTCCTGGGGATGCCGTGCTTGGTTCCCGGGACCTTCACGGAAACAGGGACATTCGCCTCGTCGAGGTGACCGGCGGCACCGGCGCTCACCCGTCTCCCGTGCGCGCGGCCATTCGGGCGGTGACGGAAGCCGTGCAATCTCGGTTGACCTATATCAGCGGAGCCCGCGACGATATCTCTCCCGCAACTTTCTCACGATCCTTGCCGCCGCTGATGCGGCAGGCCTTCGCTGCGGTTGCCGCACCGCCGGCTGCCGCCATCGGCCTTGATGCGGTTGCCAGACATGGGCAACAGGATCTGGCCCGCTTGCTGCAGCATGTGCTTGACCAGCTACGCGGCAGGCGGATCGCTTCGGTGATCGCCGTGCGCCTCAGCGACGACACGCTTCCCTTCAGTGTCGTCAAGATTGTCATTCCCGAGCTCGAAAATCCGGAGGGGGAGCGTGCCCAGCGGTTCGGAACAAGGGCGCTTGCCAGGGCAATAGGGTTTTGAAGATCATTTTCGCAGGTCCCAGTCTTCCCGATGCGGCGTCGCTTGCCGGCGAGGGGATATGCGTCCTGCCGCCTGCGACGCAGGGCGATGTCTTGGCGGCGGTGGAACAGGGCGCCAATGTCATCGGCCTGATCGACGGCGGCTTCGAATATACCGCACCGGTCTGGCACAAGGAAATTCTCCATGCTCTTTCGCTGGGCGTCGCGGTTCTCGGGGCGGCAAGCATGGGTGCGTTGCGCGCTGCCGAATGCCATCCGTTCGGCATGATCGGGATCGGACGCATTTTCGAAGACTATCGCATCGGCCGGCTGGTCGACGATGCCGCGGTCGCACTCACTCACGCGCCGAGCGCGCTGGGCAGCAAGCCGCTCACGATACCGCTCGTCAATGTCAGCGCAACGCTCGATGTGATGGAGGATAGCGGACTGCTGGAAAGTCGGTTGCGCCAACAGCTGGAGGATGCCGCAGGCGCTATCTTCTTCAAGAAGCGAACTTGGCGGGCGGTCGTCGAGCAATGTGCAGGGCTGGCCGAGCAGGATCGTCCGCACCTGATGGCGGCACTTTTGTCGAATGCCGTCGACCAGAAACGCATCGATGCCTTGGAATTGTTGAAAGCCGTGCAGGACGTTCGCGATATTCGGTCGAATGCCGATCTGCCCTGGAAACTGCGCCAAACTTCATTCCGCACGCGCCCTGCATTGTGAATCGGAGCCGGCAATAGTCACCGGGAGTTGTGTCACGCTTTTTTCACGGGGTGGATCACGTCTAGGCGCGTATCATTCCTTCAATTCATTGGAGAAATGGGACATGGGCGTGACATCGGTTGGAAAGGTAGAAGCAGACCAAGGGGCGGAAGACGGTCTGGAAGAGCTCGTCGCATTGGCGCGGATGATCGCCTATGCGCGACAGGTCGCCCAGGATGTCAAACTGCCGTTCGCGACGAATTGCCTCGACCTTGCGCTCGAGGCAGTGAAGCAGGAGGTCGGGGAGGGCTTGACCAGGGAATTGGCTGAATTGAGCTCCCCGGTTCCGCAAGTGAGCGTCAGAAGCCACTAGACCGGCATGCGTCCGATCGGACGCGCTGGAACGCTCTACCACTTCAAATCCATGCATAACCCCGGAAATCAGCATCGATTTCCGGGGTTATGCATATGTTGGTCCGGTGAGCGGTCAATCGAAATCCATTCTGTGAGCTGGCGCGAATTATAGATTGGGAGAAGCCCGGTTCGTTCAGGGCGGACGCATGCGCTGTTGAGTGTGGTTGGGCGGTTTATTCAAACGCTGTTCGACATCATCGCTCGGATGGTTTCGGCGCAATCCGTAAACGATTCCGTTGACGTTGCCTCCGGGCAGAAAAGCGGCGGCGATTTTGGGTCACGCACATCGTGCGGACGATCGGCCGATTGACGGCCGATCCATTGACCTCAATGGGTCAAATTGCGCTTCTGGGCCAGCAGTAAAATGTAATCGTCGGCAATGTCTGCGATGGCCATTGCGACTTCCGCTGGATCGCATCCCTCGACCTTCGTATTTGCAATGAACTGATAGACCGCCTTTTCGATCTGCTTCCGGCAGATCATCACGCGCTCATCGTAACCAAATTCCGGAATCTGCGATGCCATATCACTCATCAGGTCGGCTCCCTCGCTACTTACAGTGACCATGACACAAATTATAAGTTGAGCAAGCAAATGCTTTATGAAGGGTTAATTCGCGGGCGAGGTGCGACCATTTCGACACAGGTCGGGGCCTCTGATGTAATGAATCAGGACCGTCCAACTTCGTCCAAGCATATCAGTTGTTTCGTATTAGGCGGCTCGCCTAGAGGATAGGCATTTCTTACGCCGCGGGTTTTGCATCGGTATTTCCGTTGGCAAGTACAGCCCCATATGCCGGCCTTTGAAATGACAGACCGAATTCCGTTGGCCGGTCCTATATAATATCGTTATCTATCAGAATGTTAATGTTTCGTGCGGCGATGTTTAATTGCATCGGCAACTTTTCCACGCGCGACCAGCCCAGGACTATTGGGGCTATCGGCCGTAACAACATCACCAGTGTGCCGGCAGGTTGTCCGATCGTTGAGAACCGGGGGGAGGAAAATAGCTTTCGGGAGATTTCCAGCCCTCGCGCGAAACCTAAACGCCGATGCCTATGAAATGAAGGAACTAATTAAACTGGTAACAATAATTGAGTATAACAAAAAAATTTATCAAAAGGTAAAATTTATGACTTTCAGATAATGGTTGTATTTAGATGCCAATGGTGAGGCGGTTAAAATTATATCAAGAAATAATCAGAGGATGCATTTCCTAATAGCGGCATCGATACTTATTAATTTCTATTGAAAAGCAATATCAACTTTATGAGGGATTGCTCCGTCTCCGAAATTTCACTGCAGATCCCAAAATATCGCGCGCTCAATTGAAATTGTGATCGAAGTATTAAGCAGGAGAGCCGGCACTTCGACCGTCACCTGCCGATGATGCGAGATTTTCTCATCAAGCCGATCTCAACAGCGTAATATCGTCGTCCGAAGTAAGATCTATCTATGCTGATGCAGTGTTAATGGCGATTGCATTTGTGCAACCGGTCGAGAAGGAAAGTTGAGGACCCGCCGGGGTGGTTGGCGGGTCCTCCAGTCGGAATGCTTGCACAGTACGTAGGTATGATTGCAGTTAAAATCGACATTGTCGAAGATTATTATTGGGGTAGTTCTTCTTTCTGTAGGTTACTCTCTTTTTTAGCAATTGCTATTCTTCGTTAAAATAAAAGCTCGTAGTACAAAATAGCGAGATAGTCACCAGGCTGATGGACGGGAGGCGTTGTCAAACCTCTGGATGTTTGACGGTGCTCGATCTCTTCGGCGCGACATAGCGGCCGAGCGAAAAACGCCATCGACAGCCGTTCAGCCGACAGACATCAAGCCTCCTGCGATGAGGTCGCCACAGAGCATTCGCCAGACCGATCCGTCTCAGACAAGCGGCTGAGCAATGCCTTCGTTCTGAAGCGAGACCAACCACCAACCAAGGGGAGAAGCGGGTCTATCTCTTCGAATTTCCTGAGATTCTTTTGCTTTTGTTCCCTCGCTGGCCAGACTTTCGACAACGCCCGGCGTGTGGCTCTGCCAGCTTTTGAAAAGAGCAGCCTGGCGAGGATGCCGGAGGCGAGCATTGGGCTATGATGATAAATGTGTTTGAGCGAGGTCGCAGCGCTGGACCAATCTTTCAAAGCGGCAAATTTTGAGAATGCATAAAGATGCGCCGACGCGCGGGCGCAACTGACGACAAAAGCCGGAAGCTCAGGATTGCGGGCGATGCATTGCTCGGTCACCGCCAGAAGCGATCGCGCCATCCGTGACCTGTCTGAAGACATGGCTGCGGAATGTGAGCGATAGCCCACCAGGCCCAACGGCACCGTCTCGATCTTGAAATGTTCAGCGGTGCGGAGTTCGAAATCGAAATCCTCGCATCCTCCAATCCCCTTTCTGGCATAGCTTGAATCGTAGCCGCCGATCTTGTCGATAACAGCGCGGCGAACCATGAAGCCGCTGCCATTGCCGACGAAGCGGAATACGAGATGACGGTTGAGAATGCTGTCTCGGGCGTTCAGCGACGAACCGGATCTTGTGCAATATCCTTCGGTATCGATGAAGCGGTGAAGCGCATAGACCGCGCCCCAGGCGTCCGGCAAGGGCTGGAGAGCCGAGAGCATTCTTTGGATATAGGTCGAATGCCATAGGTCGTCTGCATCGAGGAAGGCGATATAGTCGGATTTCGATGCCTGGATCCCGGTATTGCGGGCCGCAGCGACGCCACGGTTTTCGGTCGACAGAATTCGGATCCTTGAATCACTCGCGGCGAAACGGCGACAGATCGAGGCTGTCTCGTCCGTCGAGCCGTCGTCGACGATGATGATCTCAAGCGCCTTGTGGGTCTGGTCGACGACGGATTGGAGCGTCTGGGCAAGGTATTCTCCGGCATTATAGGCAGGGATCACGACGGCCACCCGAACACCCGACATCGTTGACACATCCATGTCCGTCACCCGAGCTTAGATGTGGGCGCGGGCGGGCGGAGATCGATCCGGTTCTTCATCAGCCTGGCCACAGCGGGCCGATGACTGACGACAATCAGCGTTCTGCCGGCGTCTTCTTTCATCGCCGAAAACACCCGCATCTCGGTCTCTTCGTCGAGCGCGCTTGTTGCTTCGTCCAACAGCAGGATCTGAGGCCGGCCGGCGAGCGCGCGCGCCAGGCCTATGCGCTGCCTTTGCCCGCCCGAAAGCCGGATCGCCTCGTCGCCCAGCCATTCATCAAAGCCATACGGCAGATCTTTGATGAACTCCGTTGCGCAGGCCACATCGGCGGCCCAGCGGATATCCTGCTCCGAGATATCGCGACGAAACCGGATGTTGTCGAGGACCGTGCCCTCCATCAGTTCAACGTCCTGGCCCGACACGGAGAGCAGTTGCAGCCAGCTGGAACGGTCGATGGTTGTCAGATCCCTGCCGTCGACCGTGATCAGGCCCCGGGTCGGCGGGTTGAGATCGAGAATCATGTTGAGGATTGTGGTTTTGCCGGAGCCACTCGGCCCCGTCAGAGCCGTCGTCTCACCTGCCCTGATCGAGAAGCTGAGATTGTGAACCGCCGGTGCGTTCGATCGCTCATAGGCGAACGAGACGTCGTGGAAGACAATCGCCTCCGCCAGGCGGCTTACCTTTTCCCCTTGCGAAGCCTGCTTGATGTCATCTTTCTCCGAAAGCAGCGCCAGGACGTTTTGCAGGGACGCTTCCATCTCGTAAAGGCTGAGAATCTGGGAATCAAATCCCTTGATATGCGGCTGAAGCCTGTAAAGAAGGATCGTCGCCGAGAGCGCCGCCTTGAAATCGACCGGCAGGAATTCCGAAGACAGAATGATCGTCAGGATGACCCCGAAGGTCAGAATTTCGCTCAGAAGCGAGGTTATCGCTCCCATCCAGTCCGACCGCCGCCAGGTCTGGCCGACGTCGTTGGAAAGCGCCGCGAAGAGTTGTTGATGACGCTTTTCCATGCCGAAGCTTTTGACGGCTTTCAAAGTCTGTAGCGTTGTCCAGCTCAGTTGCGTCAATGCTTCCACTGCCGCCAATGCAGAGGCGCCGAGACGGCGGTAGGCACCGGCAAAGAAACCCAATACAAAATTATGGATGAAACCGAAGGCGAGGGCGAGCAACGCGATCGGCCAGGCCATTACCAGCATGCCGACGCCGAAAATCACAATCGTGCCGAAATTCACTCCCAGTCGTACCAGGCTGGCATGCGCCGACGACACTGCATGGGATTCGGTCGCGATAACGTTGATCAGGTCGCTACGCTCGTAATCCTGAAAGCGCTGAAACGGCATGGTCAAGACCTTGGCGTAGAGACGGTCTCGCATGCGGTCGCTAATTCGGTGGTTGACAGCGCTTGCAATGAGCGAATTGGCGCATCCGAGAAAAATCCGAAACAGGATCGAGCCGATCAGGATGCCGATCAGGACAGGCTTCGAGAGACTGAGGTCAATGCCGCCGAAAAACGCCGGAAGCCATGCAACGGCGGAGCCGGAAGCGGGACCTTGCTGCCCGAGAAGAAAGACGAGGCTGACCAGAAAGGTGATGCCGACCATTTCCGAGAAGCCGGTAAGAATTCCCAGGATGATCATCACTGTCATCTTGAGTCGCAGTGCCGGTACGAGTTGCAGAAGCTCGCGGAACCGAGCCGCTACAACCAGGTTGTAGGCTCTTGCGGGTTTAGCGGAAGGCGGCTTTCGAAACCTATTCATTGTTGACCATCCGGGAAGAGGTCAGACCGGTTGCCTCTTTGGCAGGCACGGCTATGAAACGATCGCTGAATGCTGTTCCGGGTTGCGGAAGCGGCGCGTTCGCGACGCGGGTTTTCGGCCGCGCCGAAGACTTGCCGAGGACGCGCTTTGCCATCCGGAGGCCGCGTTTCGCCTGGCGCCAGCCCTGCTGCACGCCGTGGGCGATAAGGCGCAAGGAATATTTGCTGACCATCATCGGCGCCAGCTTTTTGACCTGGGCAAAATCGCTGCCGAGAAACGCCTTGGCGAAATACCAGCGCGCCGTGTTGAATTCGGCTGTCTTGATGTCACGCGTAAAATGCGGATAGCGCGTGATGATCGGGGCCATCACCAGGGCGTGGGACTTCAGCATCCGATAAGCGTTGCTGGACATATTTCCGTTGGTGAAACGATAACCGGTCAGGAAATCGGGAACCAGCGCAAAGGGCAAGGTTTCGGCCAAAGCCAGATAAAGTTTCAGATCTTCGCATCCCTCGGCGCCGTTGTCGCGCAGGCTGGCGTCATAGCCGCCGCAGCGAAGAATGTCCGCCCGCGGCATCAAGGGCGTGCTGCCATTGCCGATGAAGTTTTCCCTTAACAGAGGTTCGAAGATATTCCCTTGATGCAGGACTGGTCGCGAATGACCGAAAATGATCCCGTTTTCGTCAATCGCCGCATACCAATTGTAGGCGACTCCGCGTCCGTCCGGAAACTTCCCTAGTGCCTCAAGCTGGAGCTCGATTTTCCGGGGGTGCCATAAATCATCGGCATCGACGGGGGCTATGTAAAGGCCGCTGGCCTCCCGGACGCCGTGGTTGCGCGCGCGCGCAACCCCACCATTCTCCTGGCGGAGAACACGGACACGGCGATCGATCAGGCTGTGGTCGCTCGCGAGATCGAAGGTGCCGTCCCGCGATCCGTCGTCGACCACAAGGATTTCGAGCTTGTCGTAGGACTGGCTGGAGACGCTTCTCAACGTTTCGGCAAGCGTCCTCTCGGCGTTGTAAGCCGGTATGACGATGGTAATGAGAGGGGCCGCAACGCCAGTTATTCTCATCCGATAAAAGCTCCCGGCAGGCCCATAAGTTCGGGAAAGGCTTCAAGAGGACAATCGCCGCGGACTTCCAGGCGTGGCAGACCGAAGAGATTGTCGGAAAAGGTGGCTTTCGCCTGCCGTGTCGTGAAGCCGACCCCATAGCCGGCAAGCGCCAGAATGCCGGGGACCCTGAAGTCCGTCGCGCCATAAGGAAGCGCAATGGATTCCACGGAGGTGCCCAGCCGGCTGTGCAGCGCATTGCGCGAAAGCATGGCTTCGGCCAACAAGGCTTCGTTGTCCATCGCAGTGGCCGGTGTGTGTGATACGAGGTGGGAGCCGAAGCTGATGCCCTTTTGGTGCAACTGCTGAATATCCGACCACAACATCAGCGGCGCAGGCTCTCCATAGGCAGAATCCCAATCTGATTGACCGCCGACTTTATCGGTGACGACGAATACGTCGGCGCTGAAATCATTCTCGGCAAGGATCGGGAAGGCGTCCGTCAGGAAATCCAGGTAGGCATCGTCGAAGGTCAGCATGACGGGCCGGCCCTGGACCGGCTTGCCCCTGCGCAGCAGATCCGTAAGCGCCTGCGCCGTCAGCGTGTAATAACCCTGGCGCCGAAGGAACTGCATCTGCTTGCGGAAGACCTCGGGCGGCGTGCGGAAGCGCCGGAGTGCCGCGGGGCCCTCGTCTGCGATCCTGTGATACATGAGGATGGGAACCGAGGTCGTAACCTCCGTTGTCCATGCCGCCTCACGCTCAACGCCAGCCGGCCCCCAGATGATGTGCTTCGCCACGTCGGCGTCCAACGGAGTTCCGTGCCGCTCGACTCGCAGCACAGGATCGGCCAGAGAGCCCTTTCTGAACCGGTGGATGGCGTAAAGTTCGGTTTCGATCGTGTCTTCCAAGGCCAGGCCAGGTTGTGCGGCCAAAACCTGTTTGATCGTGCCGACACCGAAGGGATTGCCCCAGTCGAAACCGGTCCGGGTGGGTTCGTCCCGGCGGATATGCGCGTGGGCCGTAATCAGGTAGCCGTTTGGCTTCAACGCTGCGGCCATCTTACCGCAGACGGCGGCAAGCATCTCCTCATCCTTCATGTAATAAAGCACTTCGGAGCAGACGACGAGATCCTGTTCGGGTGGAAGATCTTGTCTGACGAAGTCAAGCACACGAAGCTCGACATTGCGGTGGTCGTGGCACCGCTCGACGGCCCTGTCGATCGCCCGCTGGGAAATATCCGTGGCCGTCAGCCGACCGACCTTCCGCGCCAGCTTCTCGGTAAAGATCCCCTCGGCGCAGGCGAGCTCGAGGGCCTTCTCGATCCCTTCCGGGATCAGGCTCAACGTCTGCGCATATTTGACCTGCTCGTAAACGGAGACGTAATTCCATGGATCCGGGCGCTCAAAGATATGCTCCCAATACTCTTCTTCCGACTGAACAGGGGGAGCCGCATTTTTTTCCTCCGGACACGGGCCAGAAGAGTCTGAAAGCAGTCGAGTCGGATCGCGTCGGAGATTCCGCAGGATGTCGGACAGCCTGGCGTCGTTGTCTTGTTTGTCGCTTGGCGCGCAGGCAAGAAGGGCGTTGCGTCCGGTACGGACCAAAATCCGTTCGAGACGTCCCCGCCGCCGGCCATTTCGTATGATGAGGCCACCGAAGGCTCTGTACCCGCGCAATGCCTCCTTCGTCCAGGAGCTCATATAGGCGAGCTTGGGCGGTGTTTGCAGATGCTCTTCGGCCTGCATCTCATGCATGATCAGCCTGATCTGCGCCCGGATCGAAAGATCGCCCCAGAATGGCCCGACGAAAGAGCCGACATGCTGTCCGCCGGACAGGGCATGCATGATGAGCGTGTCGGCTGGTTCGGCCTTGGGAATTCGCGAAAGCGTCTCGAGCGCGACACCGACCACCTGAACATTGCCAAGCGTGAATGACCGCAAAGGGTTTGCGGCCGATATATGCCAGGAAGCGGCCTCAATGATCTTGCGCCCAGTGCCAGGGAAGGAATGTTTCTGAATCAACTGGATGAGCAAAAGGAACGTCGGCTGCCATTTATCGCTGACATCAATGAGATCGTGGGCCCGATCGATAAAGAGCCCTGTCTGCAAACCATGCAGAATTACACCGGCAAGAAGGTTCTCGTAGCCCGCGCCGTCCGGCATGTCAGGCAGGAGCGATGCAAGGGCCGCTATATCCAAAGTCGGATCGAGCTTGGCCGCGACGACCCAGGCTAGCATGCGCAGCTGGCTGATCGCGGGCGTGATCCAACCTGTCTCCGGCTCCTCGGCCGACAAGCCTTGCTGCATCTGCAGCGCTTGCGCCTTCGTTGTCACGCGAATGGCGTCACGCATCATTTTGGTCGGATCGCCGGATAGAGAGCCCGACTTCATGCGATAGAAAGCCAGGCACCTGTCGACTCGACGAAATTCGGCGCCCGAAAAGGCCATGCGAAGCCAAAGATCCCAGTCTTCGCAGGTCTGCAAGGTCTCGTCCATGCCTCCCAAAAGCTCGAAAAGGCTCCGGGGAAAGACAACCGTATGTATGGCGAGCGCACAAAAGGAGGAGAATTCGCGCTTGGCGGCATCACCCGTCAGGGTGGGAGGCTGTTCTACCTGCATAAGCCTGCCGTCCGGGGCGACACGGCGGTAGGCGCAATAGGAGATAACTGCTGGAGATGCATCTTCTGCCACCGGCAGCATGCTTTCAATGAAGGTCGGATCCAGCCAATCGTCGGCATCCAGCATGCAGAGCAGAGGTGCGGCAGCCAGTCTGGCGGCATGGTTTCGCGCCGCGGCGGCGCCGGCATTCGGCTGACGGGCGGGGAGAATGCGGCTGTCCGTTTTTGCGATGCCCTCGAGAAGCTCCCAGGTGCCGTCTGTCGAACCGTCATCGACCACGACGGCCTGCCAGTTCGATCGCGTCTGCTGCTGCAGGCTGGCAAGACATTCAGCAAGCGTATCGTCGGCATTATAGGCGGGTATGAGGAAAGAAATGTCAGGCTTCACAGCGGTTACCATGCGGGCCTCTTCCATCGCCGCAGAACGTATAGAGCGCCATTTACGCTTCCGAGCATTTCCTGCTTCAGGAAGAAGTCGTGTGATGTCGCACCTTTGCGAAGCCGTCTTTTAACCCTTCCGGCATAATATTTCGGAAACGAGAGCAGGATCCGCCGCAGATTGGCGTTATTTCCTGTGTTCTGATACTGGACGAGCAGGGCTGCGACGTGGCCACTCATATATTGGTAGATCTGTTTGGCGAGCCCCTTCATATCCTTGCGATGAAAGTGCCAGGCTACCGCCGTCGGCTCGTAGCGGCAGACATGGCCATGATGGAGGAGCCGATTCCAGTATTCGGAATCGCCTGAGCATCCGGCAGCTCCCATGTCCAAGCGGACATCGAACAGGCCGATCTCGTCGAAGACCTTGCGGCGGATGGCCTGGCTTGCGCCGGCTCCGATCGTCCAAACCGGAGCGCCGTAACGTGTATCCCTGGTATAGAAATCCTGATTGAAATCCTGCCGCAGATAGCCCCGGCCGAAACTCCAATGCTTTTCGAAGATAAACTGTGCAGGCGTTGCGAGTTCTCCGGGAAGGACCAATCCGGTGACGCAGGCGATCTCCGGCAGATCGAACCCCTTCATCAAGTTCTCCAGCCACCGCTCGTGGAGGACGACGTCATCGTCCGTAAACGCGACGAATTCGGTTCTCGCCGCACGAACCGCCGCATTGCGCGCATAATCCAGCCCGACCCGATCTTCACGGACATAGGTGGCGCCCGATTCCTCTACCACCCGACGCGTCGCCTCGCCGGCGGAGGCATTATCCACCACAATGATCTCAATGGGGCTGAGTGACTGCTTGGGGATCGAGGCCAAGCAACGGCGTAGTTCCTCCGGCCGGTCCTTTGTGCAAATCAGAATGCTGACGTCGCGGTTGCGCACCGGCGTTTGCGCGACATGACGCGCATGCTCGAGCGTCTCGGGTCGCACGACACGCTCGGCGAGTGCCGCCGCCGTCTCGTGCCTTTCGATATAGGCTTGTCCTACCGGAAGACCATCCGACAGAAAGACCACGAGCCCATTGGAGACAGGGGGCGAAACGGCATCGAAGCGAGGGGTGGCGAGATCAAGATAGTGAATCGGTATGGGAAAACTTATATCCTTCAGATCGGACGGAACTGGTTCTCGCATTATTACTCTCTCAATCGCACCGTGAACATACGCCACCTGCATCCAGGACGCGAGTCTCGAAAGTCATCATGGCTTATTCTGCCGCGTGTGCCTTCATTTGGTTCCTGAACCAGTCGAGCGTCATTGCCACGCCCTGTTCGTAGGTGATCTTGCACGACCACTCGGGCATGACATAGTGCGCGTTGGTCAAGTCCGGCCGTCTGTTCGTGGGGTCCTGCGGCGGTGACGGCTCGAAGACGATCGGCACGCCGCCAACGAGTCTGGAGACATATTGCGCGACCTCCAGAACCGAAATCTCGCGATCATTGCCGACGTTCAGAGGCCCCTTATAGTCGGTTTCATTTATCCAGAAATAGCGCGCGAAACCGTCGACAACGTCATCGACATAGCCCCAGCTGCGAGACTGTAAGCCGTCGCCGAAAACGGTAATCGGGCGACCCGAAAGCGCCTGGGTGATGAAGTTGGAGACCGCGCGGCCATCGTCGGAACGTGTCCGGGGACCATAGATGTTGAAGGGGCGAACGATCTTGACGTCAAGCCCTTGGGTACGCTGCATCTCGAACAGCAGCGACTCCGTGCACCGTTTGCTCTCGTCGTAGGACGACCGCGGACCGGTGCAGTCGACCTGGCCTTTGTAGGATTCCGGCTGCGGCGACACCAGAGGATCGCCATAGACTTCGGAAGAAGAGGTGAAACCGAAACGCCCGCCCTTCTTCAGCAAGTCGAGCAACCGGAACGCCCCGAGAAGATTGGCGGAGATCGTCCTCTTCGGCTCCTTCATGTACCACGGCGGCGATGCGGGCGATGCAAGGTGATAGATTTCGTCGAATTTATCCGAGGTCTGC
This sequence comes from Rhizobium sp. LARHSG275, assembly GCF_052871115.1. Classification (NCBI taxonomy): domain Bacteria; kingdom Pseudomonadati; phylum Pseudomonadota; class Alphaproteobacteria; order Hyphomicrobiales; family Rhizobiaceae; genus Rhizobium; species Rhizobium sp. LARHSG275. The sequence continues at coordinate 137,389 of NZ_JBIXJN010000018.1, forward strand.
AGCGTCTCGACGTCGGATTTCACGAAGTGGAAACGGGGGTCCCTGATGTGTGCGATATTTTCGAAAAGCCCGGTCCAGAGGTTGTCGACAACGACCAGCTTCTGGATGTCTTTCCTAAGCAAAAGTCGATCGCACAAGTGGGATCCGATGAAGCCAGCCCCGCCAGAAATCAATACGCTTTTCATTGCTTTGCCCCTCGTGACTTGAGATAAGGTTTTTGCTTATTAGCATCGCCTGTATTGCATGACAATTACTTAGAAGGTTTCTAAGAAATACTCGCTTGATAGTGTTAATTCTTAATTTTGCCTATTTTAAGGTGTCGCCTCCGACGCCGCGGTCGATGACGCGTGGCCGCGCCGGGGCCGGATGCGACAGATGCTTGGCGTGCGATCACGACCTGCCCAATATCGACACTCCATTCCATGAGCGGCCGCCATCGAATTCGATCGAAGGAATCGGCATGATATCGAGAACCTCTCCAACCAGTTTCGGATCAGAGCTGAGGTTGCTCATCGAAAAGCATGTAGCTCGGTGGCAATGGGGATCCTTGATGTGTGCAATATTTTCGAAAGGTCCGATGCAAAGATTGTCAACAACAACCAGCTTCTGGGTATCGCTTTCTAAGTAGAAGTCGTCGCAGAAATGCGATCCAATGAACCCGGCCCCGTTTCTCACATCATCTCGCCTCGTTACTTGAGAGTATATTATTGTTATTACAGCGATCGAAAGTTTAGTAGGGCACGAAGTCCGGGGGTGGATCGGACTTTGGTCTGAATTTCGCGCGCACGTAAACGATCGCCGTCGTCGTTCGATTGCCCAAAACTATGGCGCCTGCGCGTCTTTTCAAGCGTATAGATAACGCCTTAACACATTGGATCTACCTCGCTTTTCCCGAGGATCGATTCCGATTTTTCGGGCCGATGCGCGTGCACCGACTGTAAGATGTAGCGATTGCTTAGGAGATCTTAAAAAATACTGGTCGGCCGCAGTGCAGTCCTTCATTCTAGCGCTGACACATGGAATTTCCCGCCTTCGTGGTGACGCTCGGCTATTGGCAATCTTCACCTCGTCGAACATCGAATAGCGGCCACGCGGCCCGACCTGAACACACTATGGAGACATGACATGACCACGTTCGGCATCATCGGCGCAGGCAATATTGGCCGCGCAATCGCCACCGCACTCGCCCGTCACGACATTCCGGTTGTGCTGTCGAACAGCCGCGGTCCGGAGAGCCTCGCGGAGACGGTCGCGGCCATCGGCTCCTGCGTGTCGGCGGGCACAAGCGTGCAGGCGGCTTCGCAGGATATCGTCTTCGTCGCGGTCAACTGGTCGAAACTCCCGAAAGCGCTTGCAGGACTGCCTAATTGGAACGGCCGGATCGTCATCGACGCCAATAACCCGATCGAGGCGCCGCTCTTCAAGCCGGCGGAATTGCACGGACGCCTCTCGACGGAAATCGTCGCCGATCTCGTGCCCGGCGCCCGCGTCGTCAAGGCCTTCAACCATCTGCTGGCGGATCTCGTTTCCCGCGATCCGCATTCCGAAGGCGGCCAGCGCGTTCTCTTCTATTCCGGTGATGACGCTGCGGCGAAAGCCGAGGTCGGCGCGCTGATCGACAGGCTCGGCTTTGCCGGCATCGACCTTGGGCCTATCGCCGTCGGCGGGAAACTCGCCCAATTCCCCGGTGGTCCACTGCCGGCCCTCAACCTAGTCAAGTTTGCCTAAGCCGCAGGCAGATGAACATAGCCGCAACCGGCAATGTCGTCCTCAATGAACGTATCGATGTCTCACCCACGAGAGCGGCGGCGAGATCACGCTGCCGGTCATGGGCACCGTCACCATCGAAGACGGGATGATCGTCGTCCGGCGCGACTATTTCGACCGGCAGCTTGGGGCGATCAAGGGCTGGGGTGGGGCGGGAGCTGATCTCGACGAATGCGTTTCACCGGCGCAGCGCGGACCCCCCGATGACTGAGGTCAGCCCTCCGGAGACGGCGCAAACCGGTTGGTATTGAACTGGCCTTTGGCGGCGACCGGAATGATATCCTCACCGGATGTTGCGGCATTTGCTTCCCTATGAACCGTGCGTGGGGAAACGCGAGGTGCGCTCAATCCCATCACCTCTGCTGGAGAATGCAGCGCCCATTTCATCAACGCCGCGTCGGAAGTCGATCCAAAGAAACTTGCTCCTTCCCAGGAAGCGGTCATGGGCAGGGAGGCGATCATATCAGGGCCCTGCTTGGAGGCCTGATGTGCAACAACGAGGGGTTCGAATCGGGCGTAGGTCGGCAATGCTGGCGCCGGCCTGTCCGGAAGAACATCAATTGGGCCAATCGACGCAGTCTCCAGTTTGTCATCTGCGCCCGCGCCGTGCTCGAGGGCGGGCGGCCGCATCGCCGGTATTGGAATCGGCAAAGATGAAACATCCCCAGCGGACCGTTTGTCATCCCGCTCGACCGCGCCGGTCTGCGCCAGCGCATTTAATGCCCTGCTTCGGGGCGTGGGCAGAAGCGCTGTCACGAGTTTTTTGTCGCCGCTCGATGTTGTCGGCGCTCCTGCATCTTCGTCTTCTCCAGCGGTGCTGGCGATCTGGATCGAGGTGGGGCCAACGCGCTTCTTGTAGTTCGCAATCGCCTGATCGTATCCCGGCAGCGGCCGACCATCAGCCGGGAGATGCATGGTCTGCCCATTCGGGAATATTCGAGCGAGTTCCTGCCGGGACATGCGGGGCCAAGCCCTGACGTTGCCGACGTCGAGATGCACGAAGGGCGATCCCGAGGTCGGATAATATCCGACGCCGCCGACCTGCATCTGCATGGCAAGCGCACGCAGCGTCGAAAGCTTCACGCCGGGAACATAGAAGTCCATCGCCTTGCCCAGCATGTGCTGGCTCTTCTTGGCGACGCCCGTGCTGCGCGAGCGGTTGCGGAGCATGTTGTTGGTGGTGGGCGAACGATAGGCGGAGACGATATGGATGTAATCCTTGCCGCCGCTGCGCTTGTACACTTCCCAGACCAGGTCGAGCAGCCGGGGATCCATCCGGGTCGGCTCGTTCCTTCGCCAGTCGCGCAGAAACCGGTTGATCTGGGCGAGGCCCTTTGGATCGAACTTTCCGTCCCGCTTGTAGGTAATCGTCGCTCTCTCGCCCGTATGGGTAAAGAACAGCTTCAGGGCACGATCTTCGGCTGAGGCAAACGATGCAGAACCAACAAGTGCCGGCAGCGCAAACAGAGCCGGCAGAATGGTCTGCGCGACGAAACGTTCCGCACGCGACAGGAGTGTCGCAATTCCGCCCAAGGCTGCGCCTGATAGTCCTTGCACTGGATACCTCAACACGAACAATCCCGCCCACACCAAACACTCGGCGACGTGCGGGAACCTCCGCATCCATCGCGCTCAGTAAAGCCAGCTTATGGTCAATAAATTCCTAACGAGTGGATGCGTGAGCTCGGCGGATTGAGGATGCGAATCATCCCAAGCGCAGTCGGAGCCTGCGCCCGCGGGAGGAGAGCAGCCGCTCTGAAATCCCCGCCGCTCTGAAACGGTTACAACCGCTCCCGACCTTCGATCTCCCCGAACACGCGACCTCAACTCCCACCTGGCGGCTGACCAGAACATGCTTCGACCTTAAACCCGGATCAACAGGGCAGGCCAGTTGGGAATGAGGCATCCGATGCGCTGCTATCCGCCAGCCTTGTCGATCGGTACAGACGCGATGCTTGCCCAGAAATGCGCACGTCGGTCGGAACTGGAAAAATTCGCTGAACAAACTCTAACTATGTCCTCAGAAGTTTGGACTATCCTCATACCCTTCCAACTCGGGGCACCCCCTGATGTTGCCGAAACCGATCGTTCGCCGGTCGCCCGATTCATCCAGACCTCTGAGCACGATGACATTATCATCCTCCTGTATAATCTCGCTACGATAGATGCCGGCCCGAAGCGCCCTGTTCTTCGCTTGGCTTATATTACATTGCCCGGGCGGTGGAGTGACGTGCCAGTATCTCGTCCCTTGCCCATCGGAATGCCATCCTCCCGAAGCTGCGAATCCCGACAAGCTGGATAGCAGTATGGCAGACGCCAATATTACGCTGCCTAGAACCAGTTTCATGTAACCTCCGTAAGCCGCGGCAGGGCTGGTCTTCATTCTGCTTGTCCTGTTTTCAACGGACAACCGGGTTTCCCATGGCGTCACCACACTAGGTGGCTCGCGCTAACACTGTGCTAACGACCGCTTCGGCAGCAATTTGCGGATAGTGAAAACGAGGTTTTTTCGACGCGGTTCGCCTTTTGCTGCCGATGTCGCCGCCTTTGTTCACCCTCGCGCGGATGGTCGGATCCGGCGATCGTCTCGAACACGGGTAGCAGCCGGGCTGCGTCCTGCGCGATCTCCGCCATTTGTCGTGACGTGGAGCTCCTCGTCGTCGCTGTCGGAAGCGCCGCGACTTTCTCCAAAAGCGCGACCGCGTCGCACTGGAACTCCTACACGGTCTCGGCCGAGCGCCGGCGGGCGGCGTCGGGCATGGCCTTCTTGCTAGCGCGAGCCTGATACTGAAATTCGGTGAGCTTGCTATCGGCAACTCCGCGCCGGACTGCTCTCAGGTCGGAGGTGTCGAAGCGGACGCCGGAAGCGATCTGGGCCAGGGCGATCTCGCGAACCGTCGAATTCGTGGTAATGAGACCGCGGATGACGTCGTACGAGACGGCATTCTTCTGGAGGAACTCCTCGTAATCTTTGAGCTTCCGCGAGAACTGTGAGCAGGTCTTGATTTCGCTCGGCATAAGGCCGCAGCGGGTCATAAGGAATTCCCGGCTCTCCTGGAGCGGTAAGTGAGATTCCAGCTTTTCGATCTCCTGCGCCAGCTGATGAACTCTCGCTAATCGCTTTACGAAGTTTGCCTATCTGATATTTCGCGTTCTTCAGCGCGGCGGCGGTATCGTTCACGTTGGACCTCGTGCATCGGACGGTCAGGGAAGTCCTATAGGTACGGCGTTGCAACCTGGATAAGAGGCGAGGTAAAAATCCGTTTAACCTGGTATGCCGTAGCGCAAATACTTGGGTGGAACGCCAGGGCGCGTTTCAATGATGCTGAAGCAAACCGACAGCTATCGCATCCTATTGGAGTTTGAGGCATCGGGAGAATCTCGTCTGGGCGATGGTCACGGGCCGAAAGAATGCATGGGGATTCTGCTCATCGAGCACCGCGCCCGGCTTCGCGACCTTCTTTGCGAGGCAATCAGGGACGAAGGCTGGAAGATCGACGCCTTTGAGACGGCGCAGGAAGGACGGCTTGCCCAATTTGGCGGCGACTATGATCTCCTGCTACTCGACCTCGGTCTGCCGGACGAAGATGATGTCGACGTCTTGAAGTCGCTTCGCGCTTCGGGGACGCAGACGCCGGTAGTTGTCCTGACGGCGCGCAATGCGATCAACGAGCGCATAATCGGGCTCGATGCTGGCGCGGACGACTATCTGGCCAAGCCCCCATACCAGGGGGAACTCCTGCCCATCTATTTAATCGAACGTGACTTCGCCGCCGGAACTTGATCAGCGCTCGTACGTTGAGCGCGAAGACCAAGGAGACGCAAGATGCCTCGGTTGATTTCATTCATGCTGACGCGCATCGCTGCCGGCGCCGGATTGGGGTGCGTGGTAGGGCTCGTCGTATGGAGCAACGGGTTTGCCGGAATTTCCTCAGCTAGTTCGACGGATTATTACATCGCCCAGGGTATGTTCGTGTACCTGTTCGCCAGCACCCTCGGCGTTGGCTATCTCGCCACGGCACTTATGCTCGATGACACCCGATAACAAGCGGGGCGTCGCGAGCTCGCGGCGACTTTGGAACAGCTTACGGGCGTCTCCGAGACAAGGACGAGGGCAGGGCCATTGCGAGCGTTCCACCTTGCGATGTCCCAGTGCCAGCTATTCATTATCCCGCGCTCGCTCCGAAGAACGCTCAGGTTGCGTCGCGTCGTTACCAACGCGGACATGATCGTCCTGCATCCCCTTCTTAAATGCCTTTATGCCGTGTGCAACGTCGGCCATCAGTTCAGGTATCTTGCCACGACCAAACAAGATAAGCACGATGACCAAATCTAGAAAGATGGGCGCAGCCTTCGCACGCAATTGAGACGAGCGGCAGCGGTTTCGAGAAGAAAGCTTCTTGGCGACCATCCCTAGAAGGCTTCTATGGCCGACCTAAGCCGTTTCCCGCTGCGTCTTGCATCAGGAGGCGCGAGGTACCTGCAAGATATTTGTTTGGGGCACACCAAGCGGATCGAGGCGCAACCAAGCTGTTGCGCTGACTGGCGGCCGCAATCGGGATCCCCTTGAGCGAGTCGTTTCGATGTGGCGACGCGTGTGCAGGCATCGCCCGCCGAGAACACGTCTGACTGCTTCGCGACCTTGTCGGCCGCGCGGGGGAACGTGCGTTCTCTGCCGCGTCAGGACGGACTGTGACAGCAAGGCGCCGTGGTACTAGGATCGTCCTTCAAATGCTTCCAGTCCCAGACGTCAATGCCGATCGAAAAGCTCCCGGATCATGGACGCCAGTTCCCTCGCAGTGTACGGCTTGCGAAGCCATCGAGCGCCGGAGATGACATCCGTTGTCGCGAGGGCCGGCTCCGAGTACCCGGAGGTGAAGAGGACGGCGACGTCGGGCCGAAGGAGGCGAGCCTCCCTCGCCACCTCGTCTCCGGTCATTCCGCCCGGCATGACGATGTCTGTGAACAGGAGCGCGATTTCCTGGTGGTCGCGCAAGATTCCCAATGCTTCACGGCCGTTCTCCGCTTCAAGCACCACGTATCCCATGTCGGCGAGCCGCGCGACGGCTACCCGGCGAACGCGTGGATCATCCTCCACCACAAGAATGCTTTCGCTTCCTCGCGGAAGCGGATTGGCTTGTTTGCCGTCTTCTGAATCTGGCTTCTGCAGTTTGGATCCTGTCAGGGCCGGAAGGTAGATCCGTATGGTGGTGCCTCGACCTACCTCGCTGTATATCTGAAAATGGCCCCCGGACTGCTTGACGAAGCCGTAGACCATGCTGAGACCCAGTCCCGTTCCCGATCCGACCTCTTTCGTGGTGAAGAATGGCTCAATGGCGTGCTTCTTCACTTCGTCCGTCATTCCGACGCCCGTGTCGGTGACGGAAATGAGCACGAAATTGCCGCTGCGGACCTCTGGGTACATCTTCGCATAATCTGAATCCAGGTGGACGCGCGAGATTTCGGTGGTCAGACTGCCCCCCTTGGGCATGGCGTCGCGAGCGTTGAGAGCGATGTTGAGAATAGCGTTCTGAAGCTGTGAGCTGTCGACCACCACGTTCAGATCGGATCCCGCGATCGTCGTGGAGAGCTTGATGTCTTCTCCGAGGGTTCTCCTAAGCAGATCAGAAAAACCTGTCACGAGCTGACCGAGATCGGCATGCTTGGGATTGAGAGGCTGACGCCGGCCGAAGGCAAGCAACTGGCCCGTAAGTTTCGCGCCGTCGGCCGCCGCGTCCTGCGCCTCCCTCAGGATGTCTCGAAGCTTGCCGGGGGGTAGCTTGTCCTCGATCATCTCGAGATTCCCGCTGATCACGGTCAGAAGGTTGTTGAAGTCGTGGGCCAGGCCGCCCGTCAACTGCCCCACGGCTTCCATCTTCTGAGCCTGGCGGAGATCTTCCTCGATCTTGAAGCGGCTTGTCAGATCACGGACGAAACCGGTGAAGATCCGTTCACCGTTTGCCGTCGCTTCCCCGACGTGTAACTCCATCGGAAATTGGGTGCCGTCGGCCCGCTGGCCGGTGACGACTCGGCCGTAGCCGATGATCCGCTTTTCACCCGTCTCGATGTAGTGGCCGATGTAGCCGTCGTGGGCGTCACGATAGGGATTCGGCATCAGGTTTCTAACATTGCGCCCACAGATCTGATCGGAGGCCATCCCGAACAGCTTTTCTGCCGCCTTGCTGAATGAAAGCACCATTCCTTTATGGTCGATGACCACCATCGCATCCGGAACGGTGTCGAGAATGGAACTTAGATGGGCCTCGCGGGACTTGACCGCGTCCTGAGCCTGTTTCAGGGCGCTGACGTCGCTGTTGGTCTGAATGATGGCCAGGTCGCCGTCGGGAAGGTTCACAAGCACGCAGCGGGAGGCGGCGTGGATCTCATGCCCGCTTTTGTGACGATGGATGATTTCGCCCTGCCAGAACCCGCGTTGCTTGATCTGATTTCTTATTTCGTCCACCGGCTCCGGAAACCTGGTGGCGAGCAGTTCGTAGACGTTCTCGCCGACCGCCTCGTCCCTGGTCCAGCCATACATGTTCTCGCAGCCGATCGACCAATGGCTGATGGTGCCCTCGAACCGATGGATCAGGATATCGGCGCCGTCCAGCACGTGAACCATTACGTCAAGCTCCTGATAGGAGGCTGTTCGTGGCGATACGAGACGGTGAGGCATGGCTTGTCCGGCGTTCAATTAGTGGAGACTGACGCTATGGCAGGTTTTCTCCGAGAAATCATCTGGGTTGCCTGAGAGTTCCTGCAAACGGCGCAAGTTCACGATTCTCAGGTCATGACGCCCTTCCGGAACAACGATGTTCCGGGAAGCGAGCTTTGTGATTGTGCGGGATACCGTTTCGATCGTCAGGCCGAGGTAGTCCGCAATATCCTGGCGGTTCATGGGGATCCGCAGCAGGCCCTTATTGACCCCGGCGTTGTGACGGAACACCAGCCTGGCGATGAAGCTGCAAAGCCGCTCTTCGGCATTCTTCTTGGACAGAAGCACCATCTGGTCATGAGCGGCGACGGTCTCGTTGCAGAGCAGAGAGATGTATTCGGGACGCAGCAGGTCGCATCGCCCAACCTCCTCAAGAAACCTCTTGCGTGCGACACGCCGAATCTTGCAGTCGGTGACTGCCTCGGCTGTGAAGAGGAAGTCGTTCTGAAGAAAGGCGCCGACAACGTCGCCCGCGAAGTGAAAAGCCGTGATCACGCGGCGTCCTTCGCCGATGATGCGCTGGAGCCGGACGACGCCTTCGACGACCTGGAAGAGGTGTTTCGCTGCGTCGCCCTCCCAGCAGATGGCCTTTCCGGCCGAAACCGATTCCAGTGGCGACATATTGAATACGGAACCGAGCGAGGGACCGCCGCGCGCATTGCTCGTGGTGGCTTCGATCTGTTGGAAGCCTTGGCGATTCTGCATCAGCATCTTGGTGTCCCCGCGTTTTCGATGGATGCAATAGAAGGCACGCACGTCACACGACAATGATTGGCGGGTTTCAAATGGTGAGACTGTGTAACCGTTTGTAACAGCCGCGGGATGCGGCCCCCAAAGTCGTCCTTCGTTGATTTAGATCAAGGAGCAGAGGCCGCCCCCATGCCAGTCCTGCCTCAAAGTACGAGAAAGCCGGCCGCGTTGCGGTCGTCTGGGCACTGGGGACGACGTGATGAATTATACAACGGAAACGGCAGTGGTCGCGGTCGCTGCTTTCCTAGCGCTGCTAGGAGCCGCATTCGCGCACGATAATCTATTTTCGGTCCACATGGGCATATTATGCTTCTGCTTGTCCGTTGGCACCCTGCTGCTGGTGAGGAACGTCGATTTTTCGCCCGCTGGAAGACAGCAGAAGGTCGACACGTCAGGCTATTTTGACGAGGTGATCCGGTACGGACTGATCGCTACGGTCTTCTGGGGCGTAATCGGCTTTCTCGTCGGCGTAGTCGTCGCCGCGCAGTTGGCCTTCCCGGACCTCAATCTAGCGCCTTATCTCAATTTCGGCCGTCTTCGACCTGTGCACACCTCCGCCGTCATCTTCGCCTTCGGCGGCAACGCGCTCATCATGACCTCATTCTACGTCGTTCAGCGTACGTGCCATGCGCGCCTTTTCGGCGGCAGCTTGGCGTGGTTCGTTTTCTGGGGCTATCAGCTCTTCATCGTCATGGCCGCGACAGGCTACGTCCTGGGGATCAACCAGGCGCGCGAATATGCGGAACCGGAATGGTACGTGGACATCTGGCTGACCATCGTCTGGGTGGCATACCTGGCCGTCTATTTGGGGACGATCCTAAAGCGCAGGGAACCGCACATCTATGTGGCGAACTGGTTCTACCTTGGCTTCATCGTGACGATCGCGATGCTGCATGTGGTGAACAACCTTGCCGTTCCGGTGTCCTTCCTTGGCTCGAAGAGCTACTCGGTCTTCTCCGGCGTTCAGGACGCGCTGACACAGTGGTGGTACGGCCACAATGCGGTCGGCTTCTTCCTTACCGCGGGCTTCCTGGGCATGATGTACTACTTCGTGCCCAAGCAAGCGAACCGCCCGGTCTATTCCTACCGGCTGTCGATCATCCATTTCTGGGCGTTGATCTTCATGTACATATGGGCGGGTCCGCATCATCTGCACTATACGGCGCTTCCAGACTGGGCGCAGACGCTCGGCATGGTCTTCTCGGTCATGCTCTGGATGCCTTCCTGGGGCGGCATGATCAACGGCCTCATGACCCTTTCCGGGGCCTGGGACAAGGTTCGGACCGACCCTATCATCCGCATGATGATCGTCGCCATCGCCTTTTATGGCATGTCGACTTTCGAGGGCCCGATGATGTCGATAAAGACCGTCAACTCGCTGAGCCACTATACAGAATGGACGATCGGCCACGTACATTCGGGAGCCCTCGGCTGGGTCGGCATGATCACCTTTGGTGCAATCTACTACCTGACGCCCAAGCTCTGGGGACGTGAACGTCTCTACAGTCTGCGGATGGTCAACTGGCACTTCTGGCTCGCTACACTCGGCATCGTCATCTACGCCGCCGTGCTCTGGGTGGCCGGGATCCAGCAGGGCCTTATGTGGCGCGAGTACAATTCGCAGGGCTTCCTCGTCTACTCGTTCGCCGAGACCGTGGCCGCGATGTTCCCATACTACGTGCTCCGCGTCGTCGGAGGCGGCCTGTATCTGGCCGGCGGCCTGGTGATGGCATGGAACGTCTTCATGACGGTCCGCGGCCATCTCCGCGACGAGGCAGCCATTCCGACCGCATACGTGCCCCAGGCACAGCCTGCCGAGTGAGGTGAGAAAATGGCATCGATACTTGATAAACATAAGATCCTCGAGAAGAACGCAACGCTTCTTCTCGTCGGCTCGCTGCTCGTCGTCAGCATCGGCGGCATCGTCGAAATCGCACCGCTGTTCTACCTGCAGAATACGATTGAAAAGGTGGAGGGGATGCGTCCCTATACGCCACTCGAGCTGGCCGGCCGAAACATTTACATTCGCGAAGGCTGCTATCTCTGCCACAGCCAGATGATAAGGCCGTTCCGCGACGAGGTGGAACGTTACGGTCATTACTCTCTGGCTGCGGAATCGATGTACGACCACCCATTCCAATGGGGTTCGAAGCGAACCGGGCCGGACCTTGCGCGCGTCGGCGGCCGCTATTCGAACGAGTGGCACGTCCAGCATCTTTCCGATCCGCGGGCCGTGGTGCCTGAATCCATCATGCCGAAGTATGAGTTCCTCAAGTCGAAGGAGCTTTCGGTCACGGATATTGGCATGGACCTCAAGGCCAACGAGGACGTCGGCGTTCCCTATACCGACGACATGATGGCCAATGCCGAAGCCGACATGAAGATGCAGGCCGATCCGAACGCCGACACCACGGCGCTGCTAGAGCGCTATCCGAAGGCCAAGACCGGCGACTTCGACGGCGATCCGCAGACGCTCACGGAGATGGACGCACTCGTCTCCTACCTGCAGATGCTTGGGACGTTGGTCGACTTTTCAACCTACGACGACGCAACCGGCTATCGATGAGGCGATGCAATGGAAACGTACACAGCGATGCGGCACTTCGCCGACAGTTGGGGCCTGCTGGCAATGGCCGCGTTCTTCGTAGGCGCCGTCGTCTACACCCTTCGCCCCGGCAGCAAGCAGACGGCGGCGGAAGCAGCCGATATTCCCCTGAAGGATGACTGAGATGTCGGACAAGCATATCGATGAAATCAGCGGCGTCGAGACTACCGGTCATGAATGGGATGGTATCCGCGAGCTCAACAATCCGATGCCGAGATGGTGGGTCTGGACGTTCTATGTCTGTATTCTATGGGCGATCGGCTACGCGATCGCTTATCCAGCCATCCCGATGTTCACTTCCGCCACGAAGGGCTATCTCGGCTACTCAACTCGCGCCGAACTGCAGCAGGAGCTTGATCTCGCCAAGGCATCCCAGACGAAGTTCCATGATCTGATCGCTGCCAAAACGGTGCAGGAGATCGACGCGGATCCTGCTCTTCGTGAATTTGCGAGCGCCGGCGGCGCGTCCGCGTTCAAGGTGAACTGCGCGCCCTGTCATGGCTCCGGGGCGAGCGGCGGTCCGGGCTTTCCGAACCTCAACGATGACGAGTGGCTGTGGGGCGGAGATCTGGATGCCATCCAGACCACGATCGCCCATGGGATCCGCTTCGACTCGGATGCCGAAACCCACGCTTCCGAGATGCCGGCCTTTGGCGACGTTCTGGAGCCTGTCCAGATGCGGCAGGTCGCCGCCTATGTGTGGGGGCTGAGCAATACGCCCTCGGACCCCGCTCTCGCAGAGGCGGGAAAACAGATCTTCCTCGACAACTGCGCCGCATGTCACGGCGAGAATGCCAAAGGAAAGGCGGAAATGGGTGCGCCGGACCTCGCCGACGCAATCTGGCTGAAGGCGCGCGGCGAAGATGCGATCGTTCGACAGGTCGCCTCTCCCAAACATGGCGTAATGCCTGCCTGGGCAGCGCGCCTGGGTGAGACAACGGTCAAGGAGCTTACCATTTTTGTCCATTCGCTTGGCGGTGGAACCTGAAGGAGATCAACATGACCACGCACGACCACGACCCCTTGCTCGCCCTTTATGGAATCCCCGCGCGGTCGTACACTCGCGAGTTTCCGTGCGCGCAAAGCCCGTCACACCCGATCCCGAAAAGGGGATGCGGAAAAGATGGGGAATTCGATGATCAGTTTGATCGGGCTCAAAGAACAGAAGCCGACAAGCAGGTAGGAACCTCTCGAGGACGTCCAGGCGGTCTCTCCCCCGCAGTTCCTCCAGGCCACGCGTTCTCTTCCGAGGCGTGGCCATTCCTAAGCTCCATCTCTCAAAGGAGCCGATTGCGGCGGGCTGCTACCAGCCGGCATCTAGTCTTTTTGGGCCGCGTTTCCCTGTCCGGAGTGCGGCCCACTTTTTTGAGCAGTTGTCGTCCTTGACCTGGATCAAGGACGGGTCCTCCCAAAGCTGAGAAGACAGGGAAAATCGGACAGAGCGCAATGAACCTCTACACAGCACCAGATCCCACGCCGGTCGAACGGATCGACGTTGAACCCGTAAACAACCGCCATAAAAATGAACCCCTCTACGCTCCGCGAAAGAAGGTGTTTCCGAAGCGTGCCGAGGGCCGTTTCCGGCGGTTCAAGTGGATCGTGATGCTGATCACGCTGGGGATCTATTATTTGGCTCCCTGGATTCGCTGGGACCGGGGGCCTTACGCACCGGATCAGGCTATCCTGATCGATCTGGCCTCACGCAGATTTTTTTTCTTCTTCATCGAGATCTGGCCTCAGGAATTCTACTACGTCGCAGGCCTGCTGGTCATGGCGGGGTTCGGTCTCTTCCTGGTCACGTCCGCCGTCGGGCGGGCCTGGTGTGGATATGCATGTCCGCAGACGGTGTGGGTCGATCTTTTCCTTGTCGTCGAGCGCGCGATCGAGGGGGACCGAAACGCCCGCATGAAGCTCGACGCCGGGCCGTGGAATTTCGACAAGGCGAAGAAACGTGTCGCCAAGCACACGATATGGCTGATCATCGGCCTCGCGACCGGGGGGGCGTGGATCTTCTATTTCGCCGATGCGCCCACGCTCCTCGTCTCCTTTTTCACCGGAAAGGCGCCGGTTGTCGCCTACGCGACCGTCGCCACACTTACCGCCACCACCTACGTGCTTGGTGGGCTCATGCGCGAACAGGTCTGTACCTACATGTGCCCCTGGCCGCGAATCCAGGGGGCCATGCTCGACGAAAATTCCTTGGTCGTCACCTACAACGATTGGCGCGGCGAGGCTCGCTCACGTCACCCGAAGAAGGCATTGGCTGCCGGACAGCCCGTCGGCGATTGCGTCGACTGCAATGCGTGTGTGGCCGTCTGCCCCATGGGCATCGACATCCGCGACGGTCAGCAGATGGAATGCATCACCTGCGCTTTGTGTATCGACGCCTGCGATGGGGTCATGGACAAGCTCGGGAAGCCTCGTGGGCTGATAGCCTACGCGACGCTCAGCGAATACGCCGCCAACATGGCCATCGCGACGGACGGCGGAAGGACCTCGGTGCAGCCCGCGAAGGTCCGCAATGCTGATGGCTCGTTTATCGAAACGATCAAACATTACGATTGGCGGATCATATTCCGCCCACGCGTGCTGTTTTACGCGTCTGTCTGGCTTTTGATCGGCGTCGCGATGGTCGTCCACCTCGCAATGCGTGAGGGACTTGAACTGAACGTGGTCCACGATCGCAATCCGCAGTACGTCATGGAGAGCGACGGCTCGATCCGCAACGGCTACACGCTGCGAATACTCAACATGGTGCCGGCTCCACGCAAGGTCGAGCTGAGCCTTCTAGGCCTCGACGAGGGCGCTACCATGCGCATTCCCGAGCTCGGCAAAGAAGACGCCCGAGCTTTCACCATCGAAGCGGCGCCGGATGTTGCGACCACCGTGAAAGTGTTTGTGACGAGCAAACCGTCGGCTGCCGCGGTCGCCGAGTTCCTCTTTGCCATCGAGGACGCCGCCCACGCCGACAGAGCAACATATCGAGCCGCGTTCAACTCACCAGGAGATACCAGATGACGACTGCCAGTCAAGGATTCACAGGGAGGCACATGCTGATCGCCACGTGCTCGTTCTTCGCGGTGGTGATCGGCGTCAACGTGATCATGGCCTGGTTCGCCTCGTCGAGCTGGAGCGGTCTGGTCGTCGAAAACACCTATGTCGCCAGCCAGGAGTTCAACCGCAAGGCGGCAGATATGAAGGCGATGGCGGCGTCCGGAATCATCGGAAGCCTGTCGCTCGACGGCGGCCGAATCCATTACGACATCCGTAACCGTGACGGATCTCCTGTCATCGTCGACGACGTGACCGCAAACTTCAAACGCCCCGTCGGCGATCACGAAGATTTCCACATTTCGTTCACGAAAGTCGCAGACGGACAGTTTGAGTCCCGGCACCGTGTCGGCTCGGGCGACTGGATCGTGGAGGTCATCTCGCGCAGGGAAGGCAAAGTCGTCATGCACGAGGCCTCCCGTCTCGATACCGCGGGATTCGGCGAATGACATGCTGCACGATGGATGCCGAAGGGGTTCTCGCGATAAGCACGACGTTCATCAGCGCCGAGGAAATCGCGCTAGTGAGCCATTCCTTAGGCGAAGGACTCCGGCAGCTCGACCTGAGCGTTCCGGACGTCCACTGCGGGAGCTGCATATCGACCTTGGAAAAGGCCGTTTCAGCGCTCCCATACGTCCGGAAAGCCAGAGTGAACCTCACGTCGCGGCGCGTCACCTGCGTGTACGCTGAAGAAACCGTTGAAGGGGCCACCGATCCGACGGGTATCATCGCTGCGGTCAATGCCGCCGGATACCGTGCGCATCTGTTCACGCCAGTGGCGCCCGAGACCGACAAGACAAGGAACCAGCTTCTCCTGGCAGTCGGAGTATCCGGCTTTGCAGCCACCAATATCATGCTTCTGTCCGTCTCCGTCTGGTCCGGCGCCGACGCCGCGACGAGGGACATGTTCCACTGGATCTCGGCGCTGATTGCCGCGCCAGCGCTAGTTTACGCGGGGCGGTTCTTCTTTCGGTCGGCGTGGCACGCGTTGAAGCACGGCCGCACGAACATGGACGTGCCGATATCGTTGGCCGTGACCCTTTCCTACGCGGTTTCGCTCTGGGAGACCGCGCATCATGGCGAACACGCCTGGTTCGACGCGACCGTCTCCTTGTTGTTCTTCCTTCTTATCGGCAGGACGCTCGACCATGTGATGCGCGAAAAAGCCCGTGCTGCCATCAACGGCCTGGCGCGACTTGCGCCGCGCGGTGCGCTGCTCCTGTCGTCCAACGGATCGCGCCGTTATGTTCCGCTTGACGAGATCGTCGTGGGAGACGAGATCGCGGTCGCGGCCGGCGAACGAATTCCGGTGGATGGAACCGTCGCGGTCGGCGAAAGCGACCTCGATCTTGCGATCGTTACCGGTGAAAGCGCCCCTGTCTCCGTAGGCGTCGGCGTCGGGGTCAGCTCCGGCGCCATGAACCTGACGGGCGCTCTCGTGGTCCGCGCTACCAAGCTCGCGAAGGACTCCCTGTTGGCCGAAATCATCAGCCTCATGGAGGCTGCGGAGGGCGGAAGGGCGCGCTACCGGCGTATCGCCGATCGCGCCGCCGCGCTGTATTCCCCGGTCGTCCATCTTCTCGCACTTGCCTCGTTTCTTGCCTGGGGCCTGATCGACGGCGATTGGAAGCATGCGATGCTGGTCGCGGTGGCCGTGCTTATTATTACGTGCCCATGCGCGCTGGGTCTTGCGGTTCCAGTCGTTCAAGTCGTGGCGGCTGGCGAGCTTTTCCGCAGGGGTATCATGGTGAAGGACGGCTCGGCGCTCGAAAGGCTTGCAGAGATCGACACGGTCGCCTTCGACAAGACGGGAACGCTGACCATCGGGCGTCCAAGGCTGGTCAGGCTCGAGGCCGCGCATGAGGCCGATCTGGGGAAAGCGGTGGGACTAGCCGTCCACTCGAGGCACCCACTGTCCCAGACGTTGGCCCAGAGCGCCGGCCACGTCGCGGCTCCGTTTGATCGCGTCAGCGAAATTCCCGGTGGCGGGCTCGAAGGCATGCGTGGCGAGGAGACCTATAGGCTGGGGAGCGCGGCGTTCGCGTGCGGCGTAGATCCGGCTCCGTCGACGGCCGACAGCCCGCTCTCCGAAGCCGTCCTTTCCAGGAACGGAGAAGCGCTTGCGCGCTTTTTCTTCGAGGACGCGCTCCGAGCTGGCGCGCAGGACGTTATCAAAGAACTCGAATCCGGCGGATTTGGAACATTGATCGTTTCAGGAGATCGTCAGAGCGTAGTAGACAGTGCGGCGCGTGCGCTCGGCGTCGGTCGGGCGATGGGAGCGCTTACTCCGAAACAGAAAGTCGACGAGTGCCAGAAGATCGGCGACGCCGGCCATCGCGTCCTCATGGTGGGAGATGGCATCAACGACGCGCCGGCGCTGGCTGCCGCCCATGTCTCCATGGCGCCTGCCACGGCTTCTGACATCAGCCGGCAGTCCGCCGATCTGGTATTCTTCAACGAACGGCTGGACGCCGTCCCCCAGGCGATCGCAGTGGCGAAGCGATCGGCTGCCTTCATACGTCAGAACTTTGCGCTGGCGATCGGCTACAACGTGCTGGCCGTCCCGATCGCGATGGCGGGACTTGCCACGCCCCTGATCGCAGCAGTGGCGATGTCCACTTCATCGATCATCGTCGTTACGAACGCTCTCAGGCTCAACGCAGGCTCCAAGCGATCTCCTGTCATAGATGCTTCGCGGCCAGCCGCGAGGGGCGGGGAGGTCAAGTAGCATGAACATGCTGATCTTTCTTATTCCGATAGCGCTCCTCATGGGCGGCGCCGGACTTGCGGCATTTCTTTGGTCTCTTCGGAGCGGTCAGTATGACGATCTTCAGGGAGCCGCCTGGCGGGTGCTCGCTGACGATGAATACGATCCGCCTAAGTCGTAGGCCGTTAAAGGGGGGGCGACGATGTCCTTAGATGATGAGATAGTACTGCGGTCAGAGCTCTTCGAAGGACTCGATGAGAAAGTATGCCGAAGCATGCTGGAGTTGGTGGGTCTGCGGGCAGTCGCGGTCAACGAACGAATAGTGGCCGAAGGACAGCGAGCGTCCCACGTGTTTTGCGTTCTGTCTGGCGTGGTCCGGTTGACCAAGGCCGAGGCTGGCGGGCGCGAGGCCGACGTCTGCATCTGTGAGCCCGGAGACTGCTTTGGCGAATATCTGGTTCCCATGGGGGACGCCTACGCGCATGGGGCTTGGGCCGCGGCCCCCGTGGAGCTTGCGCAGTTCGATCTGCCCGGCCTTCGTGCACTTGCCGCCGAACACGGCGGCATCCAGCGCAACGTCATGCGGATCATGGCCAGGCATCTGCTGGGCTCGTTGGACTGCATCGCGGGAGACCGCCTGCACACCGCTGCCCAGCGCGTTGCCAACTACTTCGTGAGCCGGTGTCCCAACTCCGCATCTCAGGCGACGTTCCGACTGCCTTATCAGAAAAGAGTTCTTGCCGGAAAGCTTGGGCTCGCTCCCGAGGCGCTGTCGCGCGCCTTTGCAGCTCTTTCCGGTGCGGGAGTGGACGTGAGGGGCCGGACGGTCTGTATCGGCAGCGTGGCCCAGCTAAGGGAAGCTTGTTAGAAGTCTTCTTCAGCGCCCCCCGAGAGCGCTAACCACGATGCGCGACGGACGAGACCTGCGGAGCTGTGACGACTTGCTGCTCGGAAGGGAGCGCTCGCAGTCGGTCGGTTACGATCTGGACTGTTATCATGACCAGAACAACAGTAGCGCTGTCCCCGATCCTGCGGTATCTGGTTTTGAAACAGAATTGCAGCGGGACGAATGAGGGACATGGAACCGGATCGCATTCTGGTCGTCGACGACGACGCCCGGATCAGACAGATGCTTGTCCGCTACTTCGAGGACAACGGATACAGGGTGAACGCCGTCGGCAATGGCGCCGCCATGCGCGCCGAATTGTCCAAGGCGTCCTACTCGGCCATATTTCTCGATCTCGTGCTCCCAAATGGAGAGAACGGCCTCGAACTGCTGAAGGAGTTGCGCAACACGTCCGACGTTCCGGTGCTGATGCTCACTGGGCAGGACGACGTGACCGACAAGGTTGTGGGCCTGGAATTTGGTGCTGACGACTATATTGCAAAGCCATTTCATCTGCGGGAACTGCTCGCAAGGCTAAGGACTGTACTAAGGAGGCGGATACAGACCCCTCCGACGGATCGAGCCGCGAACGCAGAGGAGGAAGTCCTCCAGTTCGACGGCTGGAAGCTCCAGGTTGGTCGAAGGAAGCTAACTTCTCCGCAGGGAGAGGACGTCTCCTTGACGACCGGAGAATTCGAAATGCTTCTGGTCTTCGCGCAAAATCCTGGCCGCGTGCTGTCGCGTGACAAGCTAATGGACCTAACGAGAAGCCGCAGCCTGGAGGCCTTCGACCGGGCGATAGATGCGCAGATCGTCCGCCTTCGGAAAAAAGTCGAAGTTGACCCAAAGGAACCGACGATGATCCAGACGGTTCGCGGCGTCGGATACGTCTTCACACCACGCCCATCAAATGTGAGATAGTTGATCAGGGTCAATGTTCCACGTAGCGATCGTGCATACGGTCGGCCGTGCAATGGCTTCTGGACCAATGATCATCTGGATACTTTTTGCGGTCGTCTCGGCCGCAACAACCGCAGTCCTAGTGCATCCGCTGTCGTCGGTTCGCGCCCGTCATTCGAACGTCGGCGTGGACGCCCACGTGTACCGGGACCAGCTCCTCGAACTCGAAAGGGAGCTGGCGAGGCAACAGATTGGTGCAAACGAGTACGAACTTGCCAAGGCGGAAACAGCGCGACGGCTCTTCAAGTCCATGGATCTGCCACGGACGCCTAGCGGTCCCCAACGCTCCCACAGGCGCGTCAGACTGGCCGTCGCTGCGATGCTCCCACTAATTAGCATCGGAGTCTACGCCTCTCTCGGTTCTCCTGAGCTGGAGTCGCGACCTTTGCAGGCCAGACTTGATGACCCTGGCGAGGATCTTGCGATCCTTGTCAAGAAGACCCACGACCATCTCGTCAGCAGTCCACAGGATGGTCGGGGGTGGGATCTACTTGCCCCCGTTCTCCTCAAGATGGGTCGAGCGGACGACGCGGTCGAGGCATATCGATCCGCGCTTCGTATCCTTGGCGCGAGCGTACCGCGTCTGGGCGGGCTCTCGGAAGCGTTGATGGCTCGTTCAAACGGGCTTGTGGGAGAAGATGTCCTGCTCGCGCTCAATAACTTGCTGCAGATCGATCCTGCGAATGTGCGCGCCCGTTTCTACATCGCCCTCAGCATGGAGCAGGCGGGACGGCCCGATGAGGCGCGGCAGGCCTTCGAGGCGCTGGCAAAACAATCGCCGGCCGATGCGCCGTGGCTGCCGCTGGTCAACCAGCATATCGCCATGAACGGCGGCGCGCCGGCAGGCCCTGACGTCAATCCGGGCGCCGGTGCGGCTGCTCCCGGCAATCCCACGCAGCAGGATGTGACGGCGGCCGACGCCGGCGACCGGCAGCAGATGATCCGCGGCATGGTCGAAAGCCTCGATGCCAAGCTCAGCGAGGATCCGAACAATTTCGAGGGCTGGATGCGGCTCGTCCGCTCTTACGCCGTATTGAACGACAAGGATCGCGCCGCCGGCGCCCTGAAGCGCGGGCTGGCGGCCTTTCCGCCGCCTGGCGAACAGGGCAGGCAATTGCTGGCGCTGGCCAGGGAACTCGGCATAGCCCCGGAGGGAGCGACGCAATGACGCGCAAACAGAAGCGCCTGGCGGTGATTGCAGGTGGCATGGGCTTCATCCTCGCCGCCGTGCTGCTTGTCATGTTCGCCTTCAGCCAGTCGGTTGCCTATTTCTACATGCCGGCCGATCTCGCCAAGACGCCGGTGGCGCCGGAAACCCGCATCCGCCTCGGCGGCCTGGTCGGCGAGGGCAGTGTCGTGCGCGGCACCGGCTCGACGGTGGAATTTGCCGTCACCGACGGCAGCGCCAATGCCGTCAAGGTCCAATATACCGGCATCCTCCCCGATCTCTTCCGCGAGGGCCAGGGCGTCGTCACCGAAGGCATGTTCACTGCCGGCACGAACATCTTCGTCGCCGACACCGTGCTTGCCAAGCATGACGAGACCTATATGCCGAAGGAGGTGGCCGACAAGCTGAAAGCCCAGGGGCTGTGGAAGGAAGGCCAAGGCCAGGAAGGTCAGGGCCAGGAAGTGAAGGAACAGCAAGTGAAGGCGACGCCATGATCATCGAGATCGGCCATTACGCGCTGGTGCTGGCGCTGGCCACGGCGCTCATCCTTTCCATCGTGCCGGTGATCGGAGCCCGTCGTCACGACCGGGCGATGATGGATGTGGCGACGGTCGGCTCGCTGGCGATGTTTGCGCTTGTGGCCTTCTCCTTCGCCGTGCTGACCTATGCCCATGTCGTCTCGGATTTCTCGGTCGAAAACGTCTGGGAGAATTCGCATTCGCTGGTGCCGCTGATCTACAAATACTCCGGCGTCTGGGGCAATCACGAGGGATCGATGATGCTCTGGCTGTTGATCCTGACGCTGTTCAGCGCGCTGGTCGCCGTTTTCGGCCGCAATCTGCCGGAGACGCTGAAAGCCAATGTATTGGCCGTGCAGGCCTGGATTTCGGTCGCCTTCACGCTGTTCATCCTGCTGACCTCCAATCCCTTCCTGCGGCTCGATCCGGCGCCGGCCGAGGGCCGCGATCTCAACCCGGTGCTTCAGGATGCCGGTCTGGCGATCCATCCGCCGCTGCTCTATCTCGGCTATGTCGGCTTCTCCGTCTGCTTCTCCTTTGCCGTTGCTGCCCTCATGGAAGGGCGCATCGACGCTGCCTGGGCACGCTGGGTGCGGCCCTGGACGCTGGCGGCCTGGACCTTCCTGACGCTCGGCATCGCCATGGGCTCCTACTGGGCCTATTACGAGCTCGGCTGGGGCGGCTGGTGGTTCTGGGACCCGGTGGAAAACGCCTCCTTCATGCCGTGGCTCGCCGGCACCGCGCTGCTGCATTCGGCGCTTGTCATGGAAAAGCGCGAGGCGCTGAAGATCTGGACGGTGCTGCTCGCCATCCTCACCTTCTCGCTGTCGCTGATGGGCACCTTCCTGGTGCGCTCCGGCGTGCTGACCTCGGTGCATGCCTTTGCCAGCGACCCCTCCCGCGGCGTCTTCATTCTGTGCATCCTGCTGATCTTCATCGGCGGGGCGCTGTCGCTGTTTGCCTTCCGCGCGCCGAAGCTGTCGGCCGGCGGGCTGTTTGCGCCGATCTCGCGCGAGGGCGCGCTCGTCGTCAACAATCTGATCCTGACGGTCGCCTGCGGCACGGTGCTCACAGGCACGCTCTATCCGCTGCTCTTGGAAACGCTGACCGGCGACAAGATCTCCGTCGGGCCGCCCTTCTTCAACCTGACCTTCGGCCTGCTGATGGCGCCGCTGATCGTCATCGTACCCTTCGGGCCGATGCTGGCCTGGAAGCGCGGCGATCTGCTGGGTGCCCTGCAGCGGCTCTATGTCGTCGCAGGTCTCGCCTTCCTTGCCGCGCTGATCTTCTTCTATATCGAACATGGCGGGCCGGTGCTTGCCGTCCTCGGCCTGGCCGCCGGGCTGTTCCTCATCCTCGGCGCGGTGGCCGATCTCTGGTATCGCGCCGGCATCGGCAAGGTGGCGGGCAGCCTTGCCTGGCGGCGGCTTTCCGGCCTGCCGCGTTCGGCCTTCGGCACGGCGCTAGCCCATGCCGGGCTCGGCGTCACCGTGCTCGGCATCGTCGCGG